>NZ_CP108996.1:7684006-7991366 GCF_036226565.1 Kribbella sp. NBC_00709 | reverse complement strand
CGCCGCCTCTTCGCGGACCGCATCGGCCTGGTCTTCTCGCTGCGTGAGCCGGTGATCGGCCCGGAGTGGAGCGGCTTCCGCGAACTGCCGGTCGTTGGTCTGGCCGACGAGTACGCCGGAGCGCTGCTCGACGCCGTCGTACCCGGGCGGCTGGACGAGCACGTGCGCGACCGGATCGTGGCCGAGACGCGTGGTAATCCGCTCGCCCTGATGGAGCTGCCGCGGGGGATGACCGCCGCCCAGCTGGCCGGCGGTTTCGAGCGACCCGATGCCCGTCCGCTCGCGAGCCAGATCGAGCAGAACTTCGCCCGGCGGGTCCAGACGCTGCCCCCGGACACGCAGCGGTTGCTGCTGACCGCCGCGGCCGAACCGGTTGGCGACGTTCCGCTGCTGGTCCGTGCGCTGACTCTCCTCGAGGTCCCGATGAGTACGGCGAGCCCGGCGGAGGCCGCGGGGTTGATCGATATCGCAGCCCGGGTCCGCTTCCGGCATCCGCTGGTCCGCTCGGCGACGTACCGGGCCGCTGATCCGGCCGAGCGGCGGATGGTTCATCAGGCGCTGGCGGAGGCGATCGACCCGGACGTCGATCCCGACCGGCGGGCCTGGCACCGGGCTCAGGGTGCGGACGGTCCGGACGAGGACGTCGCTACCGACCTGGTCAGCTCCGCCGACCGCGCCCAGCGCCGCGGCGGAATGGCGGCCGCGGCGGCGTTCCTCCAGCGCGCGACCGAGCTGACGCCGGACGCGGATACGCGGGCGGCCCGGGCGCTGGCCGCGGCCGGGGCCACTCTGCAAGCTGGTGCCTTCGAGAATGCGCTGCGGCTGCTCGTGACGGCCGGCGACGGCCGGGGCGACGACCTTCACCACGCGCGGGTGGACCTGCTGCGGGCACAGATCGCGTTCGCTTCCGGTCATGGGCTCGAGTCCGGGCCCATGCTCCTCAGCGTGGCTCGTCGCCTCGAACCGCTGGATCTCGAGCTGGCCCGCGACACCTACCTGCATGCGCTGGTGGCAGCGCAGTACGCCGGGAGATTCGGCGCCACCTCGGGACCGGACGGGATCAGCGCGCTGACCGGCGCCTCACAGGCGGCCCGAGCGGCTCCGACTACCGTCCGGCACCGCAAGCACGACGTACTGCTGGACAGCGTCGCAGTGCTCTTCTCGGACGGGTACCCGGCGGTGGTGCCGCTGGCCCGGGAGGCGGTCCGGTTGTACTCCTCGCCGGACGGCACGAGCGATCAGGACGATCTGCGGTGGCTCTTCCACGCGGAGCTGATGGCGGTCGATCTCTGGGACGACGAGGGCTGGGACGCGCTGGCCGTCCGCCACCTGGGGATCGCCCGCGGACTCGGTGACCTGAACGAGCTCCTGCTCGCGCTGCACCACCGGGTGCACCTGGACCTCTTCTCCGGCGAGCTCGCTTCGGCCGCGGCGCTGCTCGCGGAGGCCAAGAACATCAAGGACGCGACGGGTACGGACCTCGCGCCGTACGGCGAGATGGGTCTGGCGGCCTGGCGCGGGCGCGAAGGGGCGGCCACGCTGCTGATCGCGGCGGGCATCGAGGACGCGACCACCCGCGGCGAAGGCGGTGGACTGACGACCTGTCATGTCGCGAACTCGATCCTCTTCAACGGCCTGGCGAAGTACGACGAGGCGCTGGCGTCGGCCCGGCTGGCGACCGCTTATCCCGCCGAGTACGGCGTGGCGAACTGGGCGCTGCCCGAGCTGGTCGAGGCTGCCGTGCGCAGTGGCCACCCCGAGCAGGCGGCCGAGCGGTTCGAGCTGTTCGAGCAGATCGCGTCGTCGGCCGGCACGGACTGGGGGATGGGCCTGCTCGCCACCGCACGGGGCCTGCTGGCGCACGGGCGCGCGGCGGAATCGGCGTACCAGGAGGCGATCGAGCGGCTCAGCCGGACGCGGATGCGCATGCATCTTGCGCGGGCGCAGCTGGTGTACGGCGAGTGGCTGCGGCGGGAGGGGCGGCGGCAGGACGCCCGCGGGCAGCTGCGGGCGGCGTACAAACTGTTCACCGAGGCCGGCGCCGGTGCGTTCGCCGAGCGGGCCGGGCGCGAGCTGGCCGCGACCGGTGAGGTGCTGGACGAGCGCCGGGCGGACCACAGCTCCGGCAGGGAGTCGCTGACGGCGCAGGAGGCGCATATCGCCGAGTTGGCGGGGGCCGGGCTGACCAATGCGGAGATCGGGGCGCAGATGTTCCTCAGTCAGCACACTGTGGAGTGGCATCTGCGCAAGGTCTTCGCCAAGCTGGGCATCGCGTCGCGCAAGCAGCTCCGCCCCTGAGGACGTCACATCCGGCGCGCGCGAGTTGTCTTACCTGACAGAAGCTACGGACGGAGACCACGTAAACATGGCGCGCAGGATCTTGGTGGTGGGCGGCGGGTATGCCGGGTTCTACACGGCGTGGCGGCTGGAGAAGAAGCTGCGGCGGGGTGAGGCCGAGGTGATCCTGGTCGACCCACGGCCGTACATGACGTACCAGCCGTTCCTGCCCGAGGTGGTGGCCGGATCGGTCGAGGCGCGGCACGCGGCGGTGTCGCTGCGGCGCAACCTGAAGCGGACGAAGATCGTGTCCGGCATGGTGGTCAACATCGCGCATGCCGACCGGACGGTGACAATCCGGCCCGCGGACGGGCCGGACTACTCGTTGTCGTACGACGTGATCGCGGTGACCGCGGGCGCGGTGACCCGGGTCTTCGACGTGCCCGGGGTGGCCGATCGGGCCATCGGGATGAAGCACGTCGAGGAGGCGGTCGCGATCCGGGACCGGCTGTTCACCGCGTTCGACGAGGCGGCCGGGCTGGAGCCGGGGCCGCTGCGGCGGAAGCTGCTGACGGTCACCTTCGTCGGCGGTGGGTTCTCCGGCGTCGAAGGGTTCGCGGAGTTGCTGTCGCTGGCGCGGGCGCTGCTGAAGAGGTACCCCGAGCTGTCCGAGAGCGACCTGGCGTTCCACCTGGTCGAGGCGAGCGGCCGGATCCTGCCCGAGGTGACCGACCAGCCCGGCCAGTGGGTCGTGAACATGCTCGAGAAACGCGGCGCGCAGGTGCATCTCAACACCACGATGAAGGCGGCCGAAGACGGGCACGTGGTGCTGTCGGACGGGTCGGAGTTCGACTCCGAGCTGATCGTCTGGACGGCCGGCAACGCCGCGACCCGTCTGCTGCGGAACCACACCGACCTGCCGCACAACCAGCGCGGGATGGTCCAGGTGCGGGCCGATTTGCGGATCGGGACCGACACCGAGGTGATCGAGGACGCGTGGGCGGCCGGTGACGACGCCGCCGTTCCCGACCTCACGTCGTCGACGCCGGGTGCGTACACGGTGCCGAACGCGCAGAACGCCGTGCGGCAAGGGAAGTTGCTGGCGAAGAACCTGCTGCGGTCGCTGCGTGGTCGGGAGCCGAAGAAGTACGAGCACCACAGCCTCGGGGTGATCGCGACACTCGGCCTCGGATCCGGCATCTTCCAGTACAAGCGGCTCGTCATCAAGGGTGTGCTCGCCTGGCTGATGCACCGCGGCTACCACGTCCTTGCGGTCCCGACCTGGGACCGCAAGATGCGGGTGCTGGCGATCTGGCTGGTGGCGTTCTTCTACGGCCGCGACATCGTGTCGCTGGCCTCGGTCCAGAGTCCGCGTGAGGCGTTCGAGGCCGAGGCGAAGGCGCGAGCGCTCAGCGCGAGCCGCCCGGGATGAGCAGATCGGTCAGGCCGAACGCGTCGCCGGCGGCGGGCAGCGTCGGCCGCCACTCCGGCTCGAGACTGAGGTAGCTGGCCAGGTCCGCTCGCAGCAGCCCGATCAGTACTTCGGCCACGATCCGCCCGCCGACCGGACCGAGTCGGTCGCCGTCGCCGAGGTACTCGGACTCTTTGAGGATGTAGAACCACAGCGGCGTGCCGCCGGGCCAGGTCTCCCCAGTGATCGAAGGGGTCAGCGGCGGCACGTCGAGCAGCTTGGCGACCTCCTCGCCGCTGGGCAGCCCGGTCGTGTCACCGCGGAGCAGATCGCGAACGGCCAGCGATCGGTACGCCGTCTCGTCGACCGCTCCCGTGATCCGCTCGGGCAACCCGATCAGGCTTGCCGCGAGCCGCCCATCGAGCCGCTTGGAGCGCTGCGCCGGCGGCCGGCCCGGTACGTCGAAGATCTGCGCCAGATCGAGCCGGTGGTCCTCGGGCAGCGGGCCGAAACCGACCAGGTCCGGAAAGAGCGGGAACTCCGGGCCACCCTCGACCAGGTGGTACGCGTGCCGGATCTGACCGTGCCCGTAGCGGTACGCCCCGTCCGCGTACTCCAGCGGGATGAACGCCTGCATCGGCTCCGGGTTGAACCACTTCCCGCCGTCCTCGAGCACCTCGTCGACGAGCGGACGCCCGACCAGCCGCGGCAGGAAGTCGTGGACGACGATCCACTGGTAGTGCCAGGTCAGCGTGATGCGCGCCTTCTCGAACACGTCCTCCTCGGCGACGCCGCTCGCGTGCAGGTGGTCGACGATCCGGTTGTGGGCCTGCAGCAACGCCACATGCAGACTCAGCGAGAAGATGTGCACGTCGTTGCGCGGATCGCCGATCAGCGCAACACCTTGCGGGTTCCGCGGTACGTCGAACCCGTCGGGGCTGAGCAGGAACTTGGCCGCGTCGTCCAGGTCGAACATGTACGGCGAGCCGATCGGACCGTCGGCGTACAGCATCTCGAGGTTGAGCCGGGGCGACCGCGCGTTCCGCAACGCGCCGGTCTCGACGCCGCCCATCAGCGGCGATCGGTCCGCCGTGGTGTCATGCGCCAGCAGCTGCCCGAAGAAGGGCCACCCGGCCGCCTGCACCGCGTCGTCCCCGCCGGCGCCGAGGTCGAGCGCGGAAGCGGCGTCACAGATCCCGCCGTCGCCACCGGCCCGCATCAACACGTGCGGATCGGTCCCCAGCGGCTCGAGTCCCGGAAACATCCGCCCGTACCGCGCGCCGCCGGTCGGCCGATCCACACTGCGCACCGCACTCAGACAGTGGTCCCGCGCCGCCGGATGCGTACTCATTCCCAACCTCCCGAAGATTCGATCCACAGAGGAAGACAGCCCAAGCATGCCGGATGTGACCGGGTGTTCAGTTGATGCGGGTGAGGCGGCCGTCGGGGAGGACGCGGATGGTGGTCTTGCGGGTGCCGACGGTCAGGTCGACGAAGACCATCGTGCCGACGGTGCGGGTCTTGTAGGTCACCGTTTCGGTGGAGCCGGCGGGGACGATCGCGGACAGGATGTTCGCGGTGGTCCCGTTGCGGTTGAACTTGACCACCGAGGCCGACTGGCGGTGGAAGATGTCGGGGTAGTACCACCCCTGCACCGGGTCCTCCTGGCCCTGGACGACGGTGATGCCGTCGGCGGGCACCTGCTGTTGATAGGGAATCTGGAGCAGGTAGGTCTTCGACTTGTCGCCGGGCTTGGCGGCCACCGCGGTGGTGGGGGACTGGACCGTTACCTTCTGGTTCGGCGCGAGGTGCCAGAGCGTTTCGTACCGCTGGGTGCCGACCGACTGACCGCGGTCCAGCGTGATGATCAGGTCGGGATCCTTCAGCACCAGTACGTCGCGCTTCCGGGTCACGCCCGGCGCCGGCGAGTCGGCGAGCGAGTACGACTCCCAGGTCGGTGTGATCGACGCTTGCACCAACGTCGTCTGCACGGACGCCATGTCAGCCGACGGGATCGTCATCACGTTGTGCGCGGCCGCACTCTTCGACCACGCCTGCCATTTGTCCAGCTGGTAGCCGGAGTGTCCCGGGTCGATCAGGACGTCGCGGCCGTGCGACGAGTACGTGATGGACATGTGGTCGTCATGACCGTGCAGCGTGCGCGCCACGCCGTACCGGATGCTGTACGTCGACTCCTGCGCGAACGGTCGCGTCTCGCCCCAGCCGGTCCGGCCGAAGATGTACCCGGCGTCGTACACCGCGACGCGCTTCGACGGCTTCGTCCCGTGCTTCCCGAGCGAGGCAACGTAGTCCAGTGCGGTCCCGGCCGCGCCGGTCGGCTTCTGCGCCACGGCGTCACCGACCTGCTGCAGGTAGCCGGTCGACTTGGTCGCGAGCGCCAGCCACTCCGACAGCGCGGCCCGCCGCTGGGAGATCACCGGCCCGGGGTTCGATCCGCATCGCTGCAGGGCTGTCGTAGCCCGGCCCCACAGCAGGTAGTTGAACATCGCGTACCCGACCGATTGCTCGTTCGTCGAGCCTTGCGTGTCGATCGCCGTGGTGATCGCCTCGGTCAGCCGATTGACCGCGAGCGTCTTCAACTCCGGCCGCTTCAGCGTGCACCCGACCCCGAACAGTGCGATGCTCTCGTCGGTCCCGTGGTTCGACATGCCGCTGAAGTTCACGATCATGAACTGCGCATGGTCGATCAGGGCCTTGTCGAGCCACGCGTACTGCCTCGGCAGCGACTGGACGTGCATCCCGGTGAGCACGGCCTGGCGGGCGCACAACAGCACGTTGGTGCGGTGCATCGTGGCCTCCCACGCGCCGATGTCGCCCTTCCACGAGTACGGGTTGTCCTGCACCCAGTCGTGGATGATCGCCATCGTGTGCGCGAGCACCTTGCGGTCACCGCGCTGCCCGGCCTCGAGGCCCTGACCGAGCCAGCGCAGCGAATGCAGCCACATGTACCAGCTCGGCTTCTTGTACGGGTCGGAGCGCCAATTGATGTCGCCGTTCCCGTTGCCGACCTTGTACGGCGGATCGTCGCCCCAGGAGAACGTGTCGTTCATCAGCATCGACACCGGGACCTTCGACTCGATGCCGCTGAACCCGGGGCACTCGTAGGTCCCGGTGTTGGCGACCGGTGTGGCCGGCGGGGGAGTGGCCGGCGTGTCGACGCCCGGCAGCGGCTCGTCGGTCGAATCCGGGAGGCTGGGCTTCGGGCTGGGCGTGCTGGGCTTCGGTTTGCTCGGTGTGGGCGAGCCGCTCGCGACGACCGGCGTACTGCGATGGGCGCCAGGCATCAGCACGAAGACGGCGCCGGCGAAGGCGACCCCGCAGACCAGTACACAGGCAAGCGTCAGCGCGACGGTCGTACCCAACCGCCTCTCGCGCTGCGAAGCCACTCGCTCCCCCTCCTGGCCGGCCTTCGACTGGAAGACGTTCCAGCCCACCCGATTCGTTGCATCCGGCCCCGGTTCGATCGATTGCAGCGTGGACGAGCGATTTCTTCAAGATCCGGCGCCACTGCCCCAGGAAAGCTACCTGCATGAGCGAGAGAACCTTCACACCGGCCCTGGGCCGCTTCCTCCCGACCAGGTACTACGACATTGTCGCCGCCCTGGTCCGCGAGCGGCTGTGGCGCGGCCTGGTCGTCCGCGAGGCTGCCCCGGGCCCTGGCGACCTGCTGGTCGACGTCGGCTGCGGCACCGGAACCCTCGCCCTCCTGCTGCGCCAGGCCGAGCCCGAGGCGTGGGTGATCGGCGTCGACCCGGATCCCGCCGTCCTGGCGACGGCGAAGCGCAAGGCCGGACCGGTGGCGGTCGAGTGGCGGGCCGGGATGGGCGACGAACTGGGGGAGGTCGTCGGCTCAGAGATCGCGGATGTCGCGGTGTCGACCCTTGTGCTGCATCAATGCCCGCTGCCGGTGAAACGCGCGATTCTCGCCGCGATGTACGACGTCCTGCGGCCCGGCGGGCGGCTCGTCATCGCGGATTACGGACTGCAGCGTACGCGGGCGATGCGGCTGGCGTTCCGGATCGTGCAGCTGGCCGACGGCTTTCAGGACACCCAGCCGAACGCGGACGGGATCCTGCCGACGCTGATCGCCGAGGCCGGGTTCCTCGACGTCCGCGAGGTCGAGGTCGTGCCGACGGTCACCGGGTCGATCTCGGTGCTGACGGCGCGGCGCGGAGCGCTGGGAGGACCTCCGTCGGCGTGAGCCCGATCATCTCGCGCATCCACCGGGTCAGGTGGGCCTGATCGGCGAAACCGGCCGTCACGGCGGCGTCGGCGAGTGACTGCCCCTCGGCGAGCCCCTCGGCGAGCCCCTCGGCGGCCCGGCGCAGCCGCGTCCAGATCCGCCACCGCGAGAGCGGCATCCCGAGGGTCTCACGGGCGACCGAGCGCAGGCGTTGCGGCGAGATCCCGACCCGCGCGGCGTGCTCGGGCATCGACAGCTGCCACTCGGACAGAGTCAGTTCCATCGCGTCGACGAGCCGTGGATCGAATCCGTCCGACGCCTGGGCCGCCGCCGGACCGAGATCCTCATCGCGCAGGTCGGCGAGCGCATCAACCACGGTGATCCCGCCGTACCCGCGGAGGCGGTCGGCGAACGCGCATTGGGGGTCGACGAAGTAGGTGCGGAGGTCGGCGGACGGGAGCAGCCGGTGCCAGGTCATCGGTGGTACGACGAGGGCCGGGCCGCGATGCTGTACGGCGGCGTCGTCGACCATCGCGACGTCCGCGCCGATCGCGATCTGGAACGCGGCGTGCCGGTGCCTAGAGCCGCCGGCCGCGGGCCCCTGGTAACAGGCGAACCCGTCGCGGATCAGGAATCGCATGCGGCCGAGGGTACGGGGACCGGAGTACGTCGGCCGACGGCGCCGACCGCGCTGACGCACAGACCGGCGATGCTCGCGGCGGCGGCCACGATCGTGCAGCTGACGAAACCGCTGCTGAGATTGTGCGCCGTACCGAGCAGCGGGCCGAACGTGGCGACCCCGATCGCACCGCCGATCTGGCGGGAGGTATTGAACGCGGCCGAGGCGGCGCCGTGCAGGTCGGGTTCGACGGCGGCGATCGACTGTGCGGTCATGGTCGGGACGAGCAGCCCGGAGCTGAAGCCGATCGGGACGAGGGCGAGCACCATCGGCCAGACGGCGGTCGACGTACTGGCCCAGGCGAGGCCGAGGAGAGCGAGGGTGAGCACGGCCTGGCCGATCGCGAGGACGGCGGGCCGGCCGAGGCGGCGGGCGAGTGGCGCCGAGCAGAGGTTCGCGATCGAGATCAGGCCGGTCAGCGGCAGGAACAGCAGGCCGGTGACCAGCGGGCTGAGGCCACGGCCCTGCTGGAGCAGAAGGCTCATCGTGAACAGCACGCCGTAGAAGGCGAAATTCAGCAGCGTGCCCTGCGCTGCGGCCGCCGCGAAACCGCGATCGGCGTACAGCTTGGGCGGTAGCAGGGGCGCGCGAACGGAACGCTCCACCCAGACGAACGCGATCAGACCGGCGATCGTCAGCGCGGCCGCACCGAGTACTGCGGGATCGAGCCAGCCGCGCGTGGGTGCCTCGATCAGCGCGAACACCAACCCGCCGATGAACGCGGTTGCCATCCCCATCCCCGCCAGATCGAGCCGTCGAGCCCGGCGTACGACGGACGGCATCGAACGCAAGGCCCAGATCGCGGCCGGGATGCCGATCACCACGTTGACGGCGAAGACGGCTCGCCAGTTCGCGAGGGCGACCAGGCCGCCGCCGATGAGCGGGCCGGCCGCCATGCCGGCGCCACCGGCCGCGGCCCACCAGCTGACGAGGCGGTGGCGGGTGTGCTCGTCGGTCGCGGATGCGGTCGCGAGGACGAGCGCGCTGGGCAGCAGCAGCGCCGACCCCGCGCCCTGTACGAGCCGGGCGAGGTTCAGCATCAGCATCGAGCCGGCCATCGCGCAAACCGCGGACGACGCGGTGAACACCACGAGCCCGGTCAGGAACGCCCGCTTCGCGCCGAGCGTGTCCGCGATCGCGCCGGCGCCGAGCATCAAGGCGGCGAACGACAGCGTGTAGGCGTTGAGCGACCACTCGAGCTCGGCCCGGGACGCGTTCAGATGGGTGGCGAGCTGGGCCAGGGTGACATTCACGATCGTGCTGTCGACGAACACCATGAACGAGGCGATCAAGGCAAGGGCAACAACGGAGCGGCGGTGTTCGACGGGCACGAGACAAAGCCTAGGGCATTGTTTGACGTAGGTCGAACAATATCCACGGGGCGGGACCCGTTGACGTCCGCGCAGGCGCTGATTACGGTGTCGGGAAATCGATTTCTCCCCCCGCCGCCCCGTCAAGGAGAACCGAATGAACGTGCCTCCCGGTTGTGCGAATCGTTCCTGCGCCGGTGATTGTCCCCGGGCGCACCTGAGCCGCCGTACCTTCATCGCGCTCGGAGCCGGCGCGGTCGGTGCACTGGCGGTTCCCGGTCAGGCTCTGGCCGCTCCGCCGCGGGCCGACACCGGTCTGCTGTTCGGCCGCGGCAAACCCACCTCGTACACCGGCGCCGCGCTGCCGAGGATCGGGATGCCGGTCGGCGGCGGTACGACGGGACAGGTGTACCTCGCCGGTGACGGGCGGCTCTGGGCCTGGGACATCTTCAATCCGTCCTCGTTCCCGCTCGGTGGTGCGGACTTCTCTGGACACAACTATGCATTCCCGCTCTCGGCCGATCAGCCCGGCGCATCGCAGTTCGGGCAGGGTTTCGCGCTGCGGACGACCACCCGCGGCCGGACGACGACCCGGACGGTCGACGCGGCCGGCTTCGAGGACGTCCGATTCACCGGTTCGTACCCGATCGGCCGAGTCTCGTACGACGACGCCGACAGCCCGGTCGACGTGCGGTTGGAGGCGTTCTCGCCGTTCGTCCCGCTGGCCACGCTGGACTCGACGCTACCGGCAACAATCATGTCCTTCACGCTGCGGAACACCTCGAAGTCCACGGTCCGCGCGACCCTCCTCGGGTACGCCGAGAACCCGGTCTGCATCGACAGTCGCCGCCGCCAGCCCACGACGCTCCAGGCGCGCGCCTTCGGGGGCGGCGTCCAGTTCGGGGCGATCGACGACCCGGGCGCCGAGCAGGGCGACATCCTCTTCGAGGACTGGGAGAAGGACACGTACGACGGCTGGACGGTCGACGGTGAAGCGTTCGGCCCCGGCCCGGTGCGGCAGCTCGACGTACCGGACCTGATGAAGCGGTTCGGGGATCTGAACGTGTCCGGGACCCGCTTCGTCACGTCGTACACCGCCGGCAACGACGCGGCCACCGGGAAGCTGACCAGCCGGGACTTCACCATCGAGCGGCGGTACGTCGCCGTCGGCGTGAGCGGCGGGCGGCACCCGGGGGAGACGTGCGTCAATGTTGTTGTCGACGGCAACGTTGTGGCGTCGGCGACCGGTGACGAGAGCGAACCGCTGGTCGCGCAGATGCTGGACGTCGGCGCGTACCAGGGCCGGATCGCGCGGATCGAGATCGTCGACGCGCACACCGGCGCCTGGGGGCACATCAGTTGCGATGCGATCGTGTTCACGGACCGGCCCGACATCCTGTTCGAGACCTGGGACAGGACGACGTACGACGGTTGGACGGTGACCGGGGATGCGTTCGGCGCCGGACCGGTGACCGCGGCCGAGACGCCGGACGGGTTCCGGCGGCCGTTCGGGTTGCGGACCGAGCTCAACGTGAGCGGGCGGTTCGTCACGTCGTACAACTTCCGCGCGGCCGGCGATCCCGACGGGTACACCGGTTCGCTGACCAGCCGCGACTTCGTCATCGAGCGCCGTTTCGTCACGGCCTGGGTCGGTGGCGGGCACCACCAGGGCGAGACGTGTTTGAACGTCGTGGTCGACGGCGAGGTGGTGGCGAGTACGGCGGGGACCGACATCGAGCCGCTGACCGCGGTGTCGATGGATGTCGGAAAGTACGCCGGACGACAGGCGCACCTTCAGATTGTCGACAACAACACCGGCGGCTGGGGCCACGTGAACGTGGACCGGATCATCTTCAGCGACCGCCCGATCCGCCGGCAGCCGGTGGCCGAGCGCCCGGACGGCGGCACGTTCGCGCTGGCCGCGCTGACTCCCGACGCGGTCACCCGGCCATCGATCGCGGACTGGTCGACAATCGGCAAACTCTTTGATTCAGGAGCAGCTCCGGCCGACGGCGACGGACCGCAGGCCGGGACCGTCGCCGTCAACGTCACGCTGGCGCCAGGGGAGTCACGGACGATCCGCTTCGCGTACGGCTGGTTCTTCCCGAATCCGGAGCGCGACCTGTTCGCGGAGCTCGTCGGAGCCTCGACGTTCCGCCGCCACTACGCCACGCGCTTCACCTCCGCGCGCGACGTCGTCGAGTACCTCGCGAAGAACGTCGACCGGCTCGAACGCAACACCAAGACCTGGGTGAAGACCTGGTACGACGACTCGTCGCTTCCGCACTGGTTCCTCGAGCGCACCCTCGCCACGGCGTCCACGATCGCGACGAGCACGTGCTACCGCTGGGACGACGGCCGCTTCTACGCCTGGGAGGGAACGTACTGCTGCGCCGGCACCTGCGAGCACGTCTGGAACTACGCGCAGGCGATCGGCCGGCTGTTCCCCGAACTGGAGCGAGACACCCGCGAGCGCGTCGATCTCGGGATCGCGTTCCGGCCGACCGGCGAGATCGGCAACCGCGGCGAGGCCGGTGACGCGTCGACCTCGTTCGCGGACGGGCAGACCGGGACGATCCTGCGGATCTACCGCGAGCACCAGATGAGCAAGGACACGTCGTTCCTCCGCCGCGTCTGGCCGCGAGTGCGGACGGCAGTCGAGTTCCTGGTCACGCACCGGGACGGAGCGGACGAGGACGGGATCTTCCGGGGCAGCCAGTGGAACACGCTCGACACCGAATGGTTCGGCGAGGTGCCGTGGATCAGCGGCCTGTACGTCGCTGCGCTGCGAGCAGCTGCCGCGATGGCGGGCGACGTCGGCGACACGGCCAATGCGCAGCGGTACGCGACGATCGCGGACCGCGGCGCGGCGTACCTCTCGTCGCAGCTGTGGAACGACGAGTACGGGTACTACATGCAGAAGGTCGACCCGGCGCATCCGACCGCCGAGAACAGCAACCGTGGACTGTTCATCGACCAGATGTACGGGCAGACGTACGCCGCTCAGCTCGGACTGCCTCGGGTGTTCCCGCAGGAGCAGGCGCGGACGGCGTTGACGAAGCTGTACAAGTCCAACTTCCGCAAGGACCCCGGCACGTACCGTCCACCGGGGATCGGGGCCGGCCGCGTGTACACGACCGACGGCGAGAGCGGCGTCGTCATGGCGACCTGGCCGCACGGCGGCTCGGACGAGACCCGCGGGCTGATGTACTTCAACGAGGTGTGGACCGGCCAGGAGTACCAGTTCGCCGCACACCTCTTCTCCGAAGGCCTGACCGAGGAGGGGCTCGCCGTCACCCGCGCCATGTACGACCGCTACTCGGCGACGAAACGCAACCCCTACAACGAGATCGAGGCCAGCGACCACTACGCCCGCGCCATGATGGGCTTCGGCGTCTACCTGGCGGCCTGCGGCTACGAGTACCACGGCCCGAAGGGACACCTCGGCTTCGCGCCACGCATCCACCCGGAGGACTTCCGCTGCGCCTTCACCGCCGCCGAAGGGTGGGGCCTGTACGGCCAGCGCCGTACCCCGGGCAACCTGACCGCGTCGGTCGAGGTCCGCTACGGCCGCCTCGCCCTGACGACCCTGTCCTTCGAGACCATCAAGCCGGCCCGCCAGGTCGAGGTCCGGCTCGGCCGCAACCGCGTCCCGGCGCGAGTAGTTGCCACCGGCAACCGAGCGACGGTCACGCTGACCCGATCCACGACGATCAACCCGGATCATCCACTGGAGATCGAGCTCCACTGCTGACCGGAGTACCGTGAGTCGGGACTCTGGAGGGGGTACTGCAGATGGATCTGCATCTGGGTGGGAAGACGGCAGTCGTCACGGGCGCCGGTCGGGGGATCGGGCTGGCGGTGACGCGCGCTCTGCTCGACGAAGGTGTGAAGGTGGTCGCAGGATCCCGGACTGTCACTGGTGAGCTCGAGTCCCTGCCGGTCGAGTCGATCGCCGTCGATCTCGGTACGGCGGACGGTCCGGGCCGGCTCGTCGACGAGGCGCTGGCGAGGGCCGGCGGGTTCGACATCCTGGTGAACAACGTCGGCAGTGTGCGTCCGCGTCCGGACGGGTTCACCTCGGTCACCGACGACGACTGGCTCGCGACCCTCAACCTGGATCTGATGTCGGCCGTGCGGACGACACGTGCCGCGACGCCGACGCTGATCGAGCGATCCGGCGTGATCGTGACGATCTGTTCGGTCAACGCGACCTTTCCCGACCCGCTGGTGATCGACTACAGCGCCGCGAAGGCCGCGTGTCTCAGCTTCTTCAAGTCGCTGTCGAAGGAACTCGGACCGCACGGTGTCCGGGTCAACACCGTCAGCCCTGGTCCGGTGGCGACCGACCTCTGGTTGGGCAAGGGTGGCGTCGCCGAAACCGTCGGCGGTGCGGTCGGCGCCGCGCCGGGCGACGTGGCCGCCGAGGCCGCGAAGGGCGCCGTCAGCGGCCGCTTCACCCGGCCGGAGGAGGTCGCTGACGTGGTCGTCTTCCTGGCCAGCGACCGCGCCGGCAACCTCACCGGCGCCGACATCGTCATCGACGGGGGAATGACCCCGACGATCTGAGCGTCAGGCGGCGAACCCCGCGTCGGGCTCGGCCACGTGACAGGCTGCCTCGTGGTTCTCACCGAGTTGGCGGAGGACCGGTGTCTCCTCGTGGCACCGGTCGATGGCCAGCGGGCACCGCCAGCGGAAGCGGCACCCAGGCGTCGGGTCGATGACCTTCGGCGGTTCGCCGGTGTCGCCTTCGATGCCGACGCTCAACGGTGCGCGTGGATCCGGCACCGCTCCGAGCAGCAGGTCCGTGTACGGGTGTTTCGGGTTGGACAGAACCGACTCGGCCGGACCGGACTCGACGATGTGACCGGCGTACATGATCATCAGCCGGTCGGCGACGTACCGGGCGCTGGCGATGTCGTGGGTGATGTAGAGGAACGACACCCCGGCCGAGCTGCGCAGTTCGGCCATCAGGTTCAGCAGGCCGATCCGGATCGACACGTCCAGCATCGACACCGGCTCGTCGGCCAGGATCAGCTTCGGCTTGTGCGCGAGCGCCTGCGCGAACCCGATTCGTTGCCGTTGGCCACCACTCAGCTCGTACGGGTACCGGTCCATGATGTCGCCGGCCGGAGTCAGCCCGACCGCCTCGATCACCTGCGCGGCCTCGTCCTGCCGCTGCTGCCGGCTGAGCTCCGGCCGGTGCAACTTCAAGCTCCGCAGTACGCCGTGTGAGACCCGGAACGCCGGATTCAACGAGCTGAACGGGTCCTGGAAGACCATCGGGACATCGCCGCGGTAGGCCAGCTGATCCTTGCGGGACTTGAACGTCGACATCGCCCGGCCCTGGTAGAGGATCTCACCGCCGGTCGGCTTGTACACGCCCGCGAGCAACCGCGCGATCGTGCTCTTCCCGCTGCCGCTCTCGCCGGCCAGCGCCACGATCTCCTGCCGGCCGATCGAGAAGCTCACGTTGTCGACGGCATGCAGCTGCTGCTTCGAGAAGAACCCTCGCCCGACCCGGAAATGCCGGCTCAGGTCCCTGGCCTCGATCACCGGCGCCGCAGCCGATTCGGTCACCCCGGCTTCAACATCCAGCGATGTCATGAGACCTCCTTGACCGACTCGATGGATGGTGCGTGCAGCAGGCAGCGGGACTGGACGGCGCCGACCTGGTAGAGCTCCGGTTCGATCTTCGGGCAGTCCTCGAACGCCTTCGGGCAGCGCGGCTGGAACCGGCAGCCCGGCGGCGGAGAGGCCAGGTTGGGCGGGCTGCCGGGGATACCGGTCAGCGGCACCTTCGGCCCGCGGATCGACGGGAACGCGTCGAGCAGACCCTCGCTGTAGGGATGCTCCGGATGGTCGAACACCGCGCGGGTCGCGCCGAACTCGACCACCTGCCCGGCGTACATCACCACGAGCTTGTCGGAGAAGTGACTGACCAGCGACATGTCGTGGGTGACGAAGATGACCGCGAAGCCGAGCTTGCGCTGCAACTCCTTGATCTGCACCATCAGCGACCGCTGCGCGACCACGTCGAGCGCTGACGTCGGCTCGTCCATGATGATCAGATCCGGCGTGAACAGCAGCGCCATCGCGATCATCGCCCGCTGCCGCATCCCGCCGCTGAGCTGGTGCGGGTAGCTCCGCAGGTGGATCGGGTCGATGCCGACCAGCCGCAGTACCTCGGCCGGACGGTTGTCGTCGACCACCTCGTCGTGGGCCATGATCGTGTCGTGGAACTGGGCGCCGATGCTCTTCACCGGGTTCAGCGCGTTCATCGCGCTCTGCATCACCACGGAGAAGTCACGCCAGCGCAGCGAGGCAAGCTTCTTCTCGTTCATCGTGACCAGGTTCTGCCCGAGGAACTTCACGCTGCCGCCGGTGATCGCGGCCGGCGAGCTCAGCAGCTGCGCGATCGCGAACAGCAGCGTCGACTTTCCGCAGCCCGACTCGCCGACGACGCCGACGAACTCACCGGCCTGTACGTCGAGATCCACATGGTCGACCGCGACGACCGGGTGTTCACCGGTGTCGTAGGAGACCGTGAGATCACGGACCTCAAGAAGCTGATCGGGCACGTCGCCTCCGAACCGGCCGCAGCGCGGGATTGCTGATCTCGTCGAACGCATAGTTGAGCAGGGCAAAGGAAACACCGAGCAGCGCGACCGCCAGACCCGGCGACAGCGCCCAGGCGGGCAGGCCGTTGACCAGGGCGCCCTGGTTCTGGGCCCAGTAGAGCATCGTGCCCCAGCTCAGCGAGTTGGGATCACCGAGGCCGAGGAACTGCAGGCCGGCGGCGGTGAGCACGGAGTACAGCGCGGCGCCGAGGAAGTTCGCGACGATCAGCGAGGTCATCGTCGGCAGCACCTCGACCACGATGATGTACGACGACCGCTCGCCCCGGACCCGGGCCGACTCGAGGAAGTCCCGGTTTCGCAGCGACAACGCCTGCGCCCGCATCTGCCGGGCGCCGTACGACCACCCGGTCAGGATCAGCACGATGATGATCACGGTCAGGTTGCCCTTACCGGCGTACGTCGCCAGCACGATGATCAGCGGGAACGTCGGGAGCACCAGGAAGATGTCCGTGAGCATCGACAGGCTGTCGTCGGCGAACCCGCCGAGGTAGGCGGCCGAGACCCCGATCAGGACGGACAGGATGGTGGCGCCGGCACCGGCGACCACCGCGATCACGAGTGACTCGCGGGTGCTGTAGATCAGTTCGGCGTACACGTCCTGACCGAGACCCGTCGTACCCAGCCAGTGCTTGCCGGACGGGTGCGCCAGCGGCAGGTCGCCGATCGCCCGCGGGTCGCCGTGCAGCCAGGGCACGAACAGATGCGGGAACGCGGCGAGCAGGATGAACAGGACCAGCAGGCCCGCGCCGACCATGGCCTTGCGGTTGTGCAGGATCGCCCGCAACAGCCCACCCCTGGGGCGACGGGTAGCAGTCGTGGCGGGCGCCGCAGCGCCGGTGACTATTGCGCTCATCTGCTATCCCTTCGTCCGGGCTCGTGGGTCGAGGAGGAACACCGCGAAGTCGCAGAGCAGGACACAGATCAGCACCGCCAGCGTGACCAGCAGGAAGAGTGCCTGCAGCAACGGATAGTCGGTGCTCACGGTGGCGTTGTAGAACATGTAGCCGAGGCCGGGGTAGTTGAACACGTACTCCACCAGGATCGTGCCGGAGATGACGAAGCCGAGCGACATCGCGAATCCGGACAGGTTGGGCAGGAACGCGTTCCGGCCGGCGTACCCGAACATGATCCGGCGGCCCGGGATGCCCTTGGCCCGCGCCATCCGGACGTAGTCCTCGGCCAGCGTGGTGACCATGTTGTTGCGCATGGTCAGGATCCAGCCGCCGACCGCGGTGATCAGGATCGTCCCGGCCGGCAGGATGCCGTGCTTGAGGACACTGAGGATGAACTCGCCGTTGAAGCCCGGCGTCAGTCCTTGGTCGTAGTTGAAGTCGTTCGGCAGGATCGGATGGTCGCCGATCGCGAACAGCGAGATGAACAGCAGCGCGACCCAGAAGTACGGCAGCGCCGACGTGACGATGAAGACCGGCGGCAGGATCCCGTCGATCAGCCCGCCCCGCCGCCAGCCGGCGACCGTGCCGATCAGCGTGCCGATGGCGAACGCCAGGACTGTCGCGATCCCGACCAGGCCCAGCGTCCACGGCAGTGCGTCGCTGATCAGCGTGGTCACCGGGACGCCGAGGCTGCTGCCGATCGACACGCCCCAGTGCCCGGTGACCATCGCCTTCAGGTACTCGATGTACTGCAGCACGATGTTCTTGTCCGGCTCGAAGCCGAACTCGGCCAGGACGGTCCGCAACTGGTCCGCCGTGACGACCGAGCCGCCCTTGCTCAGCCGCTCCCGCAGTGCCTCCTCGGGACTGCCGGGCATCAGCCGTGGGATGAAGAAGTTCAGGGTCATCGCGGCCCAGAGCGTGAGCACGAAGAACCCCAGACGTCTTAGCAGGTACCTCACCGCAAGTAGCTCCTCGTGCTCACGCTCGACGTTACTTCTGGGCCGCCTTCGAGTACAGGTTGGCCAGCACCTGTCCGGCGTCGGGGATGTTGTACGGCGCCGGCTGGGCGTAGGGGTTGTCCTGCGTCGGCCAGCCCTCGATGTCCTTGGTGTTGTACTGGTACCAGTCGACCGACTCGGTCGTCGGGATCAGCGGCACGTCCTTGATCATGTAGGACGAGATCTGCTTGACCAGCTTGACCTGGGTGTCGGGATCCGCGCTGGCGTACTGGTCGAACAGCTTGTCCACCTCGGGGTTGCTGTACCGCGAGTAGTTGCTGTTGGCCTGCTTGCCGATCGGCGCGGTGTTCTTCGAGTACAGCAGCTGCCGCAGCTCGTAGTACGGCGTGGGGCCGCCCGACAGGCTGGAGTAGGCGAGGTCGTAGGCACCGGTGTAGAGCTTCTGGTTGTACGACTGCTGCTGCAGGTCCTGGATGCTCAGCTCGACGCCGACCTTGGCGAGCTGCTGCTTGATGACCGCGAGCGACGCGTCCCAGTCGGTGTAGCCGGTGACCGTGATGACGTCCAGCTTGAGCGGGCTCGACTCCGAGTACCCGGCGCTCTGCAGGAGCTGCTTCGCCTTGTCCAGGTTCGGCTTGTCGTACCCGGCCGCGGCCAGCGCGTCCTTGTCGAAGTACTTGTCGAAGGTCGGGGTGACGACGCCGGTCTGGTTCGCGGCCGGCTGGTAGCCGCTCTCACCGATCTTCGAGATCTGCTCCCGGTCGAGCGCGTACGCGAGCGCCTGCCGGACCGCCAGCTTGCTGGTCGCCGGGCGGGACGGGTCGTTGTTCGGCACCAGGGCCACGTTCGCCGTCGGCGGGAACCAGTAGTTGTTCTCCGGCGACTTCGACTTGTAGAAGTTGTCGATGTTCGGGATGTACTGACCGCCCCACTGCGCCTTGCCGCTGGCGAGGTCGAGGTTGGCCGGGTTGTTGTCCAGGTACGCCGGGTACTGGACCTTCTGGATGTACGGCTTTCCCGGCTGCCAGTAGCTGCCGTTGGCGGCGTAGGAGATGTTGTTGCTGGTGCAGGACTCGACCGTGTACGGCCCGGTGCCGACCGGCTTCGGGTCCGCCCAGGTGGCCGGCTTGGAGGCCGCCTCGCCGGTCGACCAGATGTGCTTCGGCACGATGTTGACCTGGTTGGCGAAGTTGAAGAAGTACGGCTCGGCCGCGCCCTTGAACTTCAGCGTGACCTTGTTGCCGGCCGCGGTGACACTGGTCAGCCCGGCACCGGTCCACAGCGCGTAGATGTCGAGTGCAGGCTGCTGCTTCATCAGGTTGAACGTGTAGACCACATCGTCGGCGCTGAACGGCTGCCCGTCGCTCCACTTCACGCCGTCGCGGATGGTGAAGACGATCGAGTCCTTCTTCGGCGACCAGGCGAAGTCGGTCGCCAGCATCGGCGTGGTGGCGCCGGCCTTCAGCACGTTGACGAACGTCAGCGGCTCGTAGACGAACCCGCCCGCGACCCCGTTGACGGAGGGGTTGAACGGGTTGAACTGACACGGCCAGGTCTGTCCGCCGACGTTGGCGATGGTGACCGTGCCGCCCTTCTTGTACTGCCCGGTGCTGCCGCCGCTGCTCGTCGAGGACGACGGGTTGCCGGACGATGCCCCGCTTCCGATCGGCTTGTCGCCGCCGCCGCATCCCGCGGTCAGCGCGCCGACCGCTATCGCGGCGACCGCGATGCGTGTGATGCCCCTCATCGTCTCTGCCTTTCGCTACTGGAAATCCTGCTCATGCGAATGCTTCCGCGCCGAGGACGACTCCTGCTGCCTCGACGCCAAGGGCGAGCGCCCCGATCAGCGGTGCGTCCGAAGGAAAACGGGCCACCGACAACTCCGGTGGGAACGGGACGGCTGCGTCGAGGGCGCGACGCAGACCGGCTTCGATCTGGTCCCAGGAACGAACCAGTCCGCCGCCGACGACGATCCGGACCGGATCGACGGCGATGGCGAGGTTGGCGAGGTGCATCGCCAGCTCCCGGACGAACTCGTCGGTGAGGACGGCAGCGTCCGGCTGGGTCCGCGCCAGCGTGAAGACGTCGGCGGCCGTGACCGGTCGCCCGAGCCGGGCGGACCCGGTGGTCTCGAGCGCCTGACCGCTGACGACGTGTTCCAGGATCGTGCGCTCGTCCGCGTCGACGTACACGTCGCCGGCCGTGCGCAGGTTGTAGCCGATCTCACCGGACGCGCCGTGCGCGCCGGTGATGACGGTGCCGCCGGCAACGATCGCGATCGCCAGACCGGTGCCGAGATTGACATACAGCCCCGGGTCGCAGCCGGCGAGCGCCCCCCAGCGGAGCTCGGCTGCCGCGGCCGCCTTCACATCGGTGGCCAGCCGCACCGGCACGCCGGGGAACCCGCCCCGCACCAGCCGCCCGAACGGGAGGCTGTCCCAGCCCGGAAAGGTGGGCGCCAGCTCGACGCGGTCGTCGTACGGGATGCCGAGCGTGGCCGCGCCGACGCCGGCCAGCTCCTGACCAGGAGCGACCTCGGCGAGCAGCTCGTGGGCCGCGGCCAGGCCGCGCGCCATCGCCTCGGCAGCGCCACCGGACTCGGCGCGGCTGTCGATGGTCCGCGTCCCCAGCCGACGGCCGGACAGGTCTCCGACCGCCAGGGCGATCTTCGTCCCGCCGAAGTCGAGTCCGAGGACGACCGGCGTAGAAATCACGGGGTGGCACCTCCTCGTGATGACCAATAGAATCGATAGGAAACTAACTTAACAACCAACGGACCACAAGGCTTAACTCCGAGTTGGTGGCCGAGTTGTTAGCAGCGAGGGGGTCGACGTGACGGTTGTTGCGCCAGGCGCATCCGCGGCACGTCCGCAGTTGATCCGCGAGATCAACGAAAAGGTGTTGCTCGATCACATCCGGCGATCCGGACCGATCTCACGGACGGAGCTCGCCGGTCTGGCCGGATTGTCGAAGCCGACCGTGTCCGCGGCCCTGAGCTCGCTGGAGCGGTCCGGTCTGGTGCACGTGACCGGTCAGCGCACCGGGGTACCCGGACCGGCGGCCAGGCTGTACGAGGTGCGGCCGGAGGCGGGGTACGTGCTCGGGCTCGACGTCGGGCGGGAGTACCTGCGTGGAGCCATCTCGGATCTCGCGGGGAACGTCCGCGCGCGGTTGAGCGTGCGGACCAAGGCGGGCGACGCGATGGCGCGCATCCAGGAGCTGGCGGACCTGGCCGCGACCCTGGCGACGGACTCGGGGATCGACGTCACGCAACTGACCCAGACCGTGCTCGGCAGTCCCGGTGTCTACGACCCGCGGCTCGATGCGTTGACGCTCACCGGGCGCCTGTCCGGGTGGGACTCACCGGCGACGCTGACGGCATTGCGGGACCGGTTCGGCTCGTCGCTGATGATCGAGAACGACATCGACGCGGCCGCGATCGCCGAGCGGGTGCACGGACACGGCCGGAACGTCGACAGTTTCGCTTTCGTGTCGGTCGGCACGGGGATCGGGATGGGCCTGGTCCTCGACGGGAAGCTCCGGCACGGATCGCACGGTGTGGCGGGGGAGATCGGGTACCTGCCGTTCACCGAGGGCAGCGGTAGCGATCCGCGGGATGCCCGTAAACGTGGGGGGTTCGATGCGTCGGCGTCGGCGGCGGCCGTCGTCCGCGCGGCGCGGCGGGCCGGCATCCGGGGCGCGTCGACCGCCGAGAAGGTGTTCGCGGCTGCCGCCCGCGGTGACGCTGTCGCGATCGCGGTTGTGACCGAGGAAGCACTGCTTGTGGCCAAGGCGGTGTGCACGGTGATCACCGTGGTGGATCCCGATCTGGTCGTACTGGGCGGCGGTATCGGACAGGCTCCTGGCTTCCTCGAGGCGGTGTCCCAGCAGCTCCACAGGCTCGCTCCGGTGATGCCGGACGTGAAGGCGAGCGTTCTCGGCCGCGAATCCGTGGTGGCCGGTTGCCTGGCCGCAGGTCTGGACCGCTCGTGGCAGACTCTCGTCGGCCGGGTCGGTGGGCAGGGCTGATTTCTCCAACTCTGGGTTGATCTCCGGGGTTGAGATCTCGCTCGGATCGCTGACCGCGCGGCGACGGGCTGCCTGTGGCCGTCCTCATCGGCGCAGCTGTTGATCTTGCGGGCTGAACCCAGCGATGGATTTCTCCACCATTGGTTCGAGTTCCGGCGGCGGATCGTCCGGAATGGTCAGTAGGGTTCGAGCCATGATCGCTATGTATCCGAGTCTTGTGCTGGATTGCCCGGACGCCGCGCGGCTGGCCCAGTTCTACGGCGAGGTGCTCGGCTGGAAGGTGGAGACCCGCGACGGCTGGGCCGACATCAGGCCGGAGGACGGGAGCGCCTGCATCTCGTTCCAGCAGGTGGCGGACTTCAAGGCGCCGTCCTGGCCGAGTCAGGACGTGCCGCAGCAGATGCACCTCGACGTCATGGTCCGGGATCTCGACGAGGCCGAGCCCGAGGTGCTGGCGCTGGGCGCGACGAAGCCCGAACACCAGCCCGGTACGTCGTTCCGCGTCTTCCTGGACCCTGCGGGCCACCCGTTCTGCCTCTGCGTCGACTGAGGTCGCCTAGTGTTGGTGCGTGACGAGCTGGCGTGAGGAACGGCGACAGGCGGCGGTCGAGCACGCGGCGGCGCTGGAGCGGCGGAAGGCTTCGGAGACCGCCAAGGCCCGTGAGCTCCTGACCGACTTCATCGCGACGCTGAAAGAGCGTGGCGTCGAGCCGGAGCCGTTACGTGCGCAGGTCGTCGGGTCGAACGTCAGCTACCGGACCGGCCTCACCGGGTGGTACCTGCGCCGCAACCGCTCGCTCGGCGTGGATGCCGACGGCAACTTCTACATCCTCGGCGTCCCGGCCAGTCTGAAGGCACGCGTCGCGGGCGTCCGCGTCCTCCCGTCCGAGCCGCCGCTCGTCGTCGGTCAGGGGGCCCGCGACGGCGAGTCGCTGCCGCTCGCCGAGCTGCTACGCCTTCGGCTCGAGTCCTAGGACGCTCGCGATCAGCGCCGTACCGGGAGCGGTCCGGCCTCCCGGACCAGGGGACGGTGCGACAGTGTCCATCGCCAACGTTTCGCCGCACTCCGAGCAGCAGACCGTCGGGGTCGTCTGCCGGCCGCACGTGGTGTGGGTGAACCGGATCGGCTGGCCGGCCGGGGGAGTCGCCCAGCGATCACCCCACGCGGTCAGGGCCATCAGGATCGGCACCAGCTCCTTCCCGGCCTCGGTCAGCTCGTAGCTGTAGCGGACCGGGTTCTGCTGGTACGGCGTCCGTCGTACCAGGCCGCCGTCGACGAGGGTGGTCAGCCGATCGGTCAGCAGGTTGCGGGAGATTCCGAGGTCCGTGACGAACTGGTCGAAACGGTTCAGGCCCAGGTACAGGTCACGCAGTACCAGAGGTGTCCACCAGTCCCCGATCAGCTCCAGGGACTGGGCGAGCGAGCAGTGCATCGAGGCGAAGCTGGTGTTCCGCATGGCCCCGAGTGTAGTCAGTTGCGTCATTGAACTCACTCGCCCTAGGGTGGGCACATGGGCATTTACCACCGGATCGTGGCTCGGCAGGTGCGGAACGCGTTCGCGCAGATCAGCGCGGGCAACTGGGAGGCGATGGTGGCGGGGATGGCGCCCTCGTTCACCTACCGGTTCTACGGGGACCACGCGCTGGGCGGCGAGCGCCATACTCACGACGCGCTGCGGAGCTGGTGGGAGCGGTGCTTCCGGCTGCTGCCGAACACCCGCTTCGAGGTGCAGGACGTGCTGGTGAACGGCTGGCCGTGGAACACCAGGGTCGCCACGGCCGTCACCGTCCACGTGGGCGTCGTGGACGGTTCGGCGTACGAGAACGTGGTGCATCAGTTCTTGCGGATCCGGTGGGGCAAGATCACCGAGGTGCGGACGCTCGAGGACACCGCCGTACTGGAGAAGACGCTCGACCGGTTGGCCGCGGCCGGGTACGCCGAGGCGCACGCGGCACCGATCACCGGCTGATCACCGGTTGACGGCGGGCTTGAGGCCCTTGACCGTCATGTAGATGCCGATCGACAGCTCCCACAGGGCTACCGGAACGGTGGCGGCGGCAGACCAGGCGGACAGCTGGGTGTTGTGTCCGAGGACGGTCAGGATGTTCGCGGTGAGCAGCAGGGGGCGCCGACGAGGCCCATGGCCGGGATGAAGCGCGGTACCCGGCGGGAGCGGTACATCAGGGTGCCGAGCAGGATGGCGCTGATCGCGGGCATCGTGCCGGGGCCGAAGAGGAAGGTCCAGTCGCGGACCTCGACGAGAGCGCGGCCGACGACGGCGAGTGCGTTGGGATCGGCGGAGCCGGCGAGATCCTGGCGCAGTGTCACGACGGCGACGAGGCTGACGACACCGATCATGATCACGGCCGCCTCCAGCGTCCGGGAGGTGACGAAGCCGAGAGCCAGCGACTCCTTGTACCGCTTCATCACCGGGAACAAGGCGACGGCGCTGCCGATGCCGGCCAGGGCGTTGACGAAGTCGAGGAGACAGCCCCACAGCACGCGGGTGTCCTGCCCGGCGCCGAGGATGTAGTTGTGATCGTTCAGGACCGGCCCGATCAGGAACAGTGCGGGGAGCGAGGCGGCGAAGGTCACCAGGTAGAAGATCCCGGCGGCGCGGATGTGGCCGCGGTCCGGATCGGTGGAGCCGGTGGTGGTGCTCGGGGCAGGTGCGGTGATGGTCATGACTGTCTCCTTGGAGAATCGCTGGATTCGATGCGGTCGACCGAGAGAAGTGGCAGACCGAGGTCGCGGAGTCGATGCAGTAATCCGTGCAGGGCCGCCTGGTCGGGCACTTCGCCGTGGATGACGGTGGTGCCGTCGGCGTGGGTGCGCAGCGTCATTCCGTCGAACCACGCGGCCCACCGGGGATCGAGTCGCCCTTGGAGGCGGATTTCGTACCAGGCTGATTCGTGGTTCATAGCCGCAAGTTAGGAGCCGGCCTGGTGACCGCGCATCACATCATGTGGTGATCTTCAGCGGGTCAGGAGACCGAGCTGGTGGGCTCGCCGGACCGCCGCGCGCCGGTTGTTGACGTCGAGCTTGGTGTAGATGTGTTTCGTGTGTGTACGCACGGTGTTGAGCGACACCACGAGTTCCCGTGCGATGGAAGGACCGTCGAGTTCGCTCGTGAGCAACCGGAGTACGTCGAGCTCGCGATCACTGAGCGGATCCAGAAGGGCCTGCGGAGTGGTGACGCGCGCCGGCCGCTGGGTCGTGTCGAGGAGTCTTCGCAGGTACGCCGACGGCGGCCGATGTCGCTGCAGCATCATGAGCATCGGCGCGCCTTCGGCGATGAAGACGCGCACGTATCCTTCGGGTTCGGCCAGCGTCAGCGCACGTTCCAGCGCAGCCGGATCGCGGCCGGCGATGGCCTGAAGCACGAGGATCTCGATGAGGCTGCCGGTCCGGCCGCCCGCCTCTGCAGCGGCCTGGAGCCTGTCGAGGAGCGGTACGGCGTCCGCGCGCTGAGCCATCAGGAGCCGGGCCAGTGTCACGTGCTCGTACTCGTCGAGATAGGACTCGTCTTCGGGCACGGTGCCGGCCCACTCCTGCGCCGCGGACAGTTCTCCGCGCGCGATCAGCAGCCGCGCCCGTACTGCGGTCAGTGGACGCACATTCGGTGAGAAGTCGCCGACGTACACCTTGATCGCCGCGTCCAGCAGAGCGAGAGCGCCGTCGAGATCGCCTTCGGCCTCGCGGATCCGGGCCATCGCGAGCCGCCAGCGGTACGGGTTCTGCGGGAGGTCGGACGCCACGCCCAGATCCTCGGCGCGGCGCAGGTAGTCGGTGGCCGCGTCGAGGTCGTTCCGCTCGCAGGCGAGGCGGCTCAGACCGACGTACATGTCGGAGGTTCCACGCACGCCGTGGCCGACATCGAGTGCTCGTTCCAGCGTCGCCTGGGCGTGCCGCAGCCGGCCCAGGGTGATCTCGAGATCGGCCAAGGTGACCGAGCAGCCGAGGACATCGGAGATGTGCCCGGCTCGCTCCAGACCGGCCGCGGCCGCGGAGTACCCGCGGTGCGCGGACTCGAGATCCCCACCGGCCCAGGAGGCAAGTGCTGACAGCGCGGACGCAGCGGAGACGGTGAGGTCGTCGCCGGGGAAGGCGCGCCGGATCGCGACCGCGGCGTGCTCGATCGTGCCGGCCGGATTGCCGGCGATGAGAGCGAGTGCGGCCCGATACGTCGCAATCCCGCTCGGCAGGCGGGCGAGCTCCTCGCGATCCACGACCACGAAGTCGTCGGCGGGCCCGGCCAGTTGACGTTCGATGTCGTCGAGCCGCTGCTCGACCCCCGGGAATTCGTTGCTCGCCATCATCGCCCCGACGAAACCGATCGCGAGCACCGGCCGGCGCCGTACGACCTCGTCCGGTATGTCGTCGAGCCAGCGCCGGATCGTGGCCTCCTGCCGTTGGCGCCGGAGAGCGGGAACTGCCAGTTCCACCAGGTCCGCGGCGTGGTCGACGTCTCCGGCTGCGACCGCGTGATGGACGGCTGCGACGGTGTCGCCCGCGTCGTCGTACCACTGGGCGGCGCGCCGGTGCAGCTCCGCGAGGTCACCGCGCTCGGCGAGCAGGCGCGCCCGCAGTACGTCGGCGAAGAGGTGGTGGTAGCGGTACCACTGCCGACGGTCGTCCAGCGGTACGACGAACAGGTTCTGGCGCTCGAGCGATTCGAGCATCGCCGTACCACCGGGCTGGCCGGTCACGGCGTCGCAGAGCGGGCCGGTCAACCGATCGACCACGCTGGTCTCGAGCAGGAACCGGCGTACCTGCTCCGGTTGACGATCGAGGACTTCGTCGACGAGGTAGTCGACGACGTACCGGTCGTCGCCCGCGAAGTCGTTGATGAACCCGGCCGTGTCGCTTCGACCGCGCAGCGACAGCGCGGCCAGTCCAAGAGCGGCGATCCAGCCTTCGGTGCGTTCCTCGAGCGTCGCGATCGCTGTGGCGTCGAGCCCCAGGCCGGTGAAGTAGCTGCTCGTCTCTTGGATCGTGAAGCGAAGATCGGCGGCGCGTACTTCGACGAGCTGGCCGCGGGTACGCAGGCGCGCCAGCGGGAGAGCGGGGTCGGCCCGGGTGCTGATCAGCAGCTGCAGTTGGGGCGGGAGATGGTCGAGCAGATAGGTCATGCCATGGCTGATCTCCAGGCAGTCGGCGAGGTGATAGTCGTCGAGGACGAGATCGACCTCTCCGGGCAGAACACTGAGTTCGTTGAGCACGCCGGCGAGGATCGTCTCGATCGACACAGGACCGGACTGCAGCACAGCCAGTGCACCTTCGCCGATGCCAGGTGCCGCGCGGTCCAGCGCGGTCAGAACGTACGTCCAGAAAGTGATGGGGTCCTGGTCGCTCGCCTCCAACGAGACCCAGGCCGCGTCGTCGGACGCCCAAGCCGAAACCAGCGTCGTCTTGCCGAAGCCGGCCGGGGCGGACACCAGTGTGAGCCCCGTGCCGTCCTTGCGCAGCAGGCGATCGTCGAGCCGCGGCCGGTGCACCAGACCCGGCCTGCTGCGCGGACGATACAGCTTCGTCTCGACAAGCGGTCCGGTCATCACGCCCCTCCGGAATGACGTCGTCAGGACGAGACTAAGCCCATGGTTGCGGGCCCGACCGGAAACTCGAATGCTTTTGTCGGTGGGGGCGGTTACGGTCGGTCGGGTGCTGACTCTGCTTCGCTACGGCGTGCGTGTTGCACCTGGAAGCACCCTTCTGACGATGGGTCTGGCCGTCCTCGGCTCGCTGCTGGGGATGGCGGTCACGTTGCTGACCGGCCGGGTCGTCGGGGCGGTTCCGGGTGTGATCGAGGGACGCCCCGGAGCGATGCCGCTCGGCGAGTTCAGCTGGTTGCTCGGCGGACTGCTGGCGGTCTTCGTCGTCGAGAGCCTGACGCCGGCGATGCAGCAGGTCGCAAGGCTGGTGATGGACGCCGGCCTGACCCGCGCGATCGCCGGCGGCATCACCGGGCCGCTGCTCCGGCCGCGCCGGATCCAGCACCTCGAGGACGCCGAGGTCCTGGACGTCCAGGAGCGGGCGAAGGGCAAGGGCGGATTCCATCTGGCCCAGGGGTTGAGCGAACTGCCCTGGCTGCTCGCCAGCCGGGTCACGCTGGTCGGCTCGGCGGTGATCGTCGGCACGATGTTCACCTGGTGGGTCTCGATCATGCTGGTCGTCCTGACGCTGCTCCTGGAGTGGTACGGCGGTCGCCTGGTCGAGCGTGAGATCGACGTCTGGTGGGGCAACACCGAGGAGCAGCGCCGCGCGAGCTACGCGTTCGACCTCGGCATGCGCGACGCCCCGAAGGAACTGCGAGTCTTCGGCCTGCACACCTGGCTGGTCGAGCGGTATGTTCGCGACTGGACGGCCGGCTACCGCGAGGTGTGGTCCCGCCGGCGCAAGAACGTGAAGTTCTCGATCCTGATCGGCGGCGTGCACCTGGTCGCCAACGGGATCGCGATCCTCGCCGTCGGCCGCGCCGCGCTGAACGGCTCGCTCCCGCTGACCCAGGTCGCCACCACGCTGCCCGCGATCCTCGCGATCGGCCAGGCCAACAACGGGTACGGCGTGGTCCAGGTCCGCCGCGGACTCTCGGCGTACCGCGCGATGCGGGACCTGCCGGAGACGATCGCCGAGCGGCACCCGGAGCCGGTCGTGGCCAAGAAGCATCGGGTCGAGACGATGCCGGCCCGCGAGATCCGCTTCGAGAACGTCAGCTTCCGCTACCCCGGTTCGGAGGTCGACGTCCTGCGGGGGCTCGACCTCACGCTGCACGCGCACGAAGCGCTCGCGCTCGTCGGCATCAACGGCGCCGGCAAGTCCACGTTGGTCAAGCTGCTCGGCGGTGCGTACAAGCCGACGAGTGGGCGGATCCTGGTCGACGGCGTCGACCTCGCCGAGCTCGATCTGGCCGTGTGGCAGCGACGGATCGCCGCGATCGTGCAGGACTTCCTGCGGTTCCCGCTGTCGGTCACGGACAACGTCGTGTTCGGTGCGGTGGAGCGCGAGGGTGACGAGCTGATACTGGCGAAGGTCGCCCGCGAGTCCGGGATCGACGAGGTCGTCCGTGGCCTGCCGAAGGGCTGGGACACCGTGCTGGACAAGACGTTCGACGGCGGCGTCGACCTGTCCGGTGGTGAGTGGCAGCGGGTCGCGCTGGCGCGAGCGCTGTTCGCCGTCCACGCCGGCGCGGGCGTGCTGGTGCTGGACGAGCCGGCGGCGGCGCTCGACGTCCGGGCCGAGGCCGAGTTGGTCGAGCGGTATCTCGAGCTGACCTCGGGGGTGGCGTCGTTGATCATCTCCCACCGGTTCTCGGTGGTGCGCAACGCCAACCGGATCTGTGTGCTGGCCGACGGACGCATCGTTGAGGACGGCACCCACGAGGAACTGCTGGCCAGGGACGGTGAGTATGCCGGGATGTTCCGGCTGCAGGCCGAGCGGTACGTGACTGGTCCGGAGGCGATCGATGCCTAAGACGATCCGGATCCTCTGGCTCTGGCTGGGTACGTCGTTCCGCGCGGCGCCGGGGCTGATGACGATCTCGGCCGTGCTGGTCGCGGCCCGCGCCATCACCGCACCGACCCAGACGTACGGCGTGAGCCGCCTCGTCGACGGGATCGCGTCGGACCGGTCGAGCACGATCGCGCTCGGCATCGGGATCATCATCGGCGGCCTCGCGGTGTCGTTCGTCGCGGACGGACTGGGATGGCCGCTGCAGGACACCGCGCAGGAGCGGATGGCCGGGCGTGTGCACGCCGACCTGCTGGACGTGACGACCGGGGTCCCCGGGCTGACGCATCACGAGCGGCCCGACGTCGCGGACCGGCTCGAGTTGGTGCGCGAGCGCGCGTGGCGGATGGGCGTCGGCGCCGAGGTGCTGCTGTGGGCATTCGCCACGGTGACGAACACGGCGACCGTGCTGACGCTGCTCGGGTCGGTGCATCCGTTGCTGCTCGTCCTCCCGTTGCTGGGTGGCGCGCGGATCTGGTCGGCGTACCTGAGCAGCACGCGGCAACAGAAGGCGTGGGAGGAGTCGCTGCCGCAGGACCGCCTGGTCGACCGGCTGATCGAGGTCGCGAAGGATCCGCGGACAGGTCTCGAGCTGCGGGTGTTCGGGCTCGGGAAGGTCTTGCTGGACAGGATCTTCGCGTTGCAGACCGAGCGGTTCGAGCGTCGCGTCGCGGCCGCCCGCTGGGGCGGCAAGATCGACGGGGCGGTGCGACTCGTGTTCGGTCTCGCGTATGCCGCGGCGATCGTCTGGGTGATCTCGCGGGCGCGCGCCGGGCAGGCCAGCGCGGGCGACGTCGTGCTCGTGCTGCTGCTCGCACCACAGGTCGATCAGATGACCGGCGGTATCGCGCAGAACGTGTACTGGGTCGGTGAGGTCGTGCGGAGTTTCAGCCGGTACGACTGGCTGCGGGAGTACGCGAAGCAGAACTCGTGGCGCTCCAGTGCGACCCCGGCTCCGGAGCGACTCACCTCCGGGATCGAGCTGCGAAACGTCGGTTTCTCCTACCCTGGCTCGGAATCCGCGGTCCTGACCGACATCAGTCTCACGGTGCCGGCCGGGGCGGCGGTTGCGCTGGTGGGGGAGAACGGCGCCGGCAAGACGACACTGGTGAAGCTGCTGGCCCGGATGTACGACCCGACGACCGGGCGCATCCTGATCGACGGCGTGGACCTGGCGACGATCCAGCCGGACGAGTGGCGGTCGCAGTTGTCGGCCGGGTTCCAGGACTTCGTGAAGTTCGAGCTCACGGCGCGGGAGGTCGTCGGGATCGGTGACGTGGCGCGGTCCGACGACGAAGACGCCGTCCGCGCGGCGATCGTGCGCGGTGATGCGGAGTCGGTGATCGCCGGGTTGCCACGCGGGCTGGACACCCAGCTGGGCAAGAAGTTCACCGATGGCGTTGAGCTCTCCGGCGGGCAATGGCAGCGGCTCGCGCTCGCGCGTGCGTTCATGCGCGAGCGGCCGCTGCTGTTGCTGCTCGACGAGCCGACGGCCGCACTCGACCCGGAGGCCGAGCACCGGCTCTACGAGCAGTACGCCGACGCCGCGAAGATCGCCGCCGCCGAGACCGGCGGCATCACCGTCCTGGTCTCCCACCGCTTCTCGACCGTCCGAATGGCCGACCTCATCGTCGTCATGCACAACGGCCGGGTCGAAGAGTTCGGCACCCACCCCGACCTCCTGGCAGCCGGCGGCCGCTACGCCGAACTCTTCGAACTCCAGGCCCGCGCCTACCGCTAAGCCTTCCCGCGCCGATCCGCTCGCGCGGCCAGCTCGTCCTCCGGGACCAGCGTGAACATCTGCCCGCCGGGCGCGCACAGCATCGTCACCGTGAACTTCACCGGGACGTCCGACCGGTTGTTGCCGTCCTGATAGTGGATCACGTCGCCGCCCGGCTCCCAGAACACCTCACCGGCCTTGATCACGCGCGGCGGCTCACCTTCGAGCTCGAACAGCATCTCGCCTTCGACGACATACCCGAACGCGGGCCCGGAGTGCCGGTGCGGCGGGGCTCCCGGGTCACCCGCCGGATACTCGATCACCACCGTCATCGCGTGAAAGCCCTCGGGGACGAAGGGCGGCTCGATCTCCTGGAGCATCGTCAGCGCGGTCTGCCAGGCGGTGGAGCGTTGGTCGGTCGTGTCGGTCATCGAAGCTCACCTTCCAGTCGGGTTCTCTCTGGAAGACAAGGCAGCGAGGTCGCGTGTGACGGTCACAGGTCGAGGGGTTGTGCTGTCTGTAGGGGTATGAGGCAGCGCATCGACACAATTGACAGTCTTCAGCAGCACCTGCAATGGGCGATCGAGCTCGAGCACGCGACGCTCCCGCCGTACCTGTGTGCCTTGTACTCGCTCGACCCGGCGCGGAATCCGGATGCGGTCGAGCTGGTGAGCAGCGTGTTCGTCGAGGAGATGATCCATCTCTCGCTGGCCGCCAACCTGCTCAACGCCGTCGGCGGCGAGCCGCGGCTGGACGTCCCGCAGCTGCTGCCTGGGTACCCGCGGCAACTGCCGCACGGTTCGATGGAGTTGTCGCTGCTGCCGTTCGGGCCGGACGCGCTGGACATGTTCCTGCGGCTCGAGAAGCCCGAGGCGCCGGGCTCACCGGGGGAGAGCGACGACTACGAGACCATCGGGCAGTTCTACGACGCGATCGAGGAAGGCCTGCGCGACCTGTGCGAGTCTCTCGGCGAAGACAAGGTCTTCTCCGGTGATCCGGCTCGTCAGGTGACGGCGGGCCCGTTCCATCACACGGGTGGCGCAGTGCAACCCGTCACGGATCTCGAATCGGCGCTGGCCGCACTGGACGAGATCGTCGAGCAGGGCGAGGGCACGTCGCGCGGCGAGGTCTGGGACGGCGACCACGACATCTTCCACCCGGACCGCGACGAGGTCGCGCACTACTACCGGTTCGAGGAGCTGAGGCTCGGCCGGCGGTACCAGCGCGGCGACACCCCGCAGTCCGGTCCGACCGGCGACCCGGTCACCGTGGACCTCGCCGGAGTCTCACCGATGCAGGTGAATCCGCGCCGGTCGGACAACCCCCAGATCCGCGCCGCGCAGGAGGAGTTCGACGATTCCTACTGCACCCTGTTGTTCCTTCTCGAGCAGGCGTTCACCGGCGAGCCGGCGTTGATCCGCGACGCGACCCGCGCGATGTTCGGCCTCAAGGCCGAAGCCCTCAAGCTGATGCAACTCAGCGAGAACGGCCGCACGACAGCGGGTCCGACCTTCCAGTACGTCGATCCGGACGACCGCCGCTGAGAGACCGCTGAGAGGTTCGGCAACAAGAGCCGCATTCAGTTCGCCATTTGTTAACGTTCGGTCTTCACCTGACCGTACATTGCTTTCTAATGTATTCACCATGGACACACCGCCCGCTGTCCGTGCCCGCGGAATCACCAAGTACTTCGGTGAGGTCGTCGCGCTCGACGGCGTCGACCTCGACGTCGCACCAGGACAGATCCATGGACTGGTCGGACCGAACGGAGCCGGCAAGACAACGCTCCTCGGTCTGTTGCTCGGCCTCGCCGTCGCCGACCGCGGCACGCTCGACATCCTCGGTACATCAGTTGGCCGCGCCCTCGCCGTACCCGTAGGCGTCGCCGGCTTCGTCGACGGCCCAGGCCTCTACCCGTCGATGACCGCCACACAGAACCTCGCGGCCCTCGCAGCGCTGCGTGGCGACGACGCGCACACGATGAAGATCGACGAGGCCATCGACCAGGTCGGCCTCACCGATGTCGCCGACGACCGGGTCCGCGGCTTCTCACTCGGCATGCGTCAGCGCCTCGGCCTCGCGGCCGCGCTCCTCACCAAACCTCGGCTCCTGATCCTCGACGAGCCGTCCAACGGCCTCGACCCGGCCGGCAAGAAGCACGTGTACGGCGTCCTCACCCGTCTGGCCGCGGCCGGTACGGCCGTGATGTTGTCGAGCCACCGGATGGACGACGTCGAGGCGCTCTGCTCCGAGGTGACGATCCTGTCGACCGGACGGGTCGCGTTCTCGGGGCCGATCAGCAAGCTGGCCTCCGAGAACAGCGAACTCGACTACCGCGTGCTCACCTCGAACCCCGCCGCCGCCCGCCGGATCGCCCGCCAGACCAACGGGATCCGGCTGCGCGACGACGACACGGTCGAGGACGGCGTCGAACTACTGGTGATCTCGGCGCCGATCCCGGCGCTGGACGAATTCGTGAAGCGGGTGGTCGAGGCGGACATCGCGGTCCGCGAACTCGCACCGGTCGTGTCGCCCCTCGAGGCCGCGTTCCTCGCCCTCACCGAGCAGCAGGAGAACAACTGATGACGGCCACCGCCGCCACCGTCCCGACGCCGGTCGTCCGCAAGGTCTCGGTCGCCCGTGGGTACCGCTTCGAACTCGTCAAGCTGTTGTCGCAGTGGCGCGTCCGCGTCCTGATCATCGCGTGCTGGCTGGCGCCCGCGGTCTTCGTCGCTGTGATCAGCCAGCAGGCGTCGCTCCCGGTCGACACCCTGTTCGGTCGTTGGATGCACGCCACCGGATGGACCGGACCCCTTGTTCTGCTGGGGTTTTCCGGGTCCTGGGCGCTGCCACTGCTGACCTCGCTGATCGCCGGCGACGTCTTCGCGTCCGAGGACCGTCTCGGTACCTGGCGGCACCTGCTGGTGGCAGTCCGGTCGCCTCGCCGGATCTTCGTGTCCAAGGCGCTCTCCAGCCTCACCGTGATCCTGGTGCTGGTGATCGGGCTGGTGGTGTCCAGCACGGTCAGCGGCCTGCTCGTCGTCGGCAGCCGTGAGCTGATCGGTCTCGACGGCCATCTGCTGTCTCCCGGCCAAGCAGCCGGGAGAGTCTTGCTCGCCTGGCTGTGCGCGCTCGCCCCGACCCTCGCGCTCGCTGCGATCGGCCTGCTCGGATCGGTCGCGCTCGGCCGGTCGCCGATGGGTCTGCTGCTCCCGGCCGTGGTCGCACTCGCGATGCAGATCGTCCAGCAACTGCCGGTCCCGGTCGCCTTCCGGCTCGCCCTTCCCGGCTATGCCTTCATCAGCTGGAACGGCTTGTTCACCAGCCCGGCCCAGCTCGGTCCATTGCTGATCGGTGTCGCGGTCAGCCTGGTCTGGGCGCTCGTCGCGACCGCCCTGGCCTATTTCCTCTTTGTACGCCGTGATTTCACCAACCCGACACATGACGGCTCCGGCCGCCTGGCGCTGACGGCCGGCCTGCTGCCCCTCGTCGTACTGCTCGCTGTTTCCACTGCCGTCATCGCTCCGGTGAGCGGCTTCGGCTCGGGGATCGACCAGGACAAGGTGCAGCGCGCCGCAGCGCTCGAGTTCGCGCATCTCTATCGCCTGCAGACCAAGCAGCTCAACCGGGCCGATGTCACCGAGGAGCAGCTGCAGAGCGCGGCCGAGTGCACCAAGGGCGGCGACCAGGTCGCCGCTCGCGGTCCCGGCAACGACTGGCGATGCGTGATCAGCTGGCACATCCCGGGCGTGCAGGCCGCGGGCTCGGCGATCTACCAGCTCGACATCAACCCACTCGGTCGGTTCGTAGCTGACGGGGACGGACCGAAAGAAGTGAATGGCTTCTTCCTGGTCCGCACCCCGTCCGGAGACGAACCGAACCCGTTGTGGCAGTTCGACGGCAATATCGAACTGCTACCTGTCAACTGAAGGCCAACCCGAAGGGATTGCTCCCATGCAGGTAACACGCCGCCGCAGGCGTGCCGAAAAGGGCTCGTCGAGCCGCCTCCGGCGCAGGGTACCACTGGTAACGGCGGGCACGACCGCCGTTGCGGTGACCCTCGCCGGCACCGCTGTCGCCTCGACAACCGGCTTCGGACACGACCAGGTGGGCCAGGTCACCGACAAGGGCCAGGTCATCTCCTCCGACCAGTACATCAAGCCGATCGGCGACCGTCTCGTCCTCCAGAAGGGCAAGATCATGTCGTCCTCGGTCAGCCCGGACGGCAGCCACATGGCTGCTTCCGTGACCGACGGCGGGATGGCGCTGGCGATCGTCGACCTCAAGAACTGGAAGGTCCAGCAGTACGTCGGCAACAACGCCGCCGCCGACCTGAAGATCCCCGGCAACGACATCGGCCAGGAAGGCCCGACGTACTCGCCGGACGGCAAGCAGGTCTGGCTGGGGCAGACCGATGGCTACCGGAAGTTCACCGTGAATTCGGACGGTTCGCTCGCGAACCCGACCTTCGTGCCGATCGCGGCCGACGGCGCCAAGCACTCGCTGGTCGCCGAGGCGGTGTTCTCCGCGGACAGCTCGACGGTGTACTCCGCGGTGAACGGGCAGAACCGGGTCGTCGCGATCGACACCGCCACCGGTGCGATCACGCAGAGCTGGGCAACCGGCAACGCTCCGCGCGACCTGGTGATGTCCGGCGACAAGCTGTACGTCAGCAACGAGGGCGGCCGGCCCGCGAAGCCGGGCGACCCGACGATCAACTCGTACGGCACCAACGTGGTCGCCTCGCAGGTCACCGCTGCCACGACGACCGGTACGGTCAGCGTGATCGACCTGAAGAACCCGGCGGCCGCGCCGGCCAGCATCGACGTCGGTCTGCACCCGACCGCGATGTACGCCAAGAACGGCGCCGTGTTCGTCACCAACACCGCGACCAACAGCGTGTCAGTCATCGACACCCGGCGCGGCAAGGTCGTCCAGACCATCGCCACCCAGCCGTGGCCGGAGGCCTCGGTCGGTTACGAGCCGGACGGCGTGACGCTCACCAACGACGGTCACCTGCTGGTGTCGCTCGGCCGGGCCAACGCGATCGCCGTCTACAAGTACCGCAACCCGCTGGAGCCGGTCAGCTACGTCGGCCTGCTTCCGACCGACTACTTCCCGGCCGAGCTCGCCCAGGTCGGCAAGGACATCGTGGTCTCGAACACCCGCGGCATCGACGCTCGCCGTGACACCACCGCCGCCGGTCGCGGCACCCACGACACCACGTCGAGCCTGACCAAGTTCAAGCTGCCGGACGACCACGCCATCCAGAAGCAGTACACCGGCCAGGTGTTCGAGCAGAACGGCTGGACCAAGGGCTCGGCGCAGCTCGCGACCGACAAGGGACACCGTCAGCCGGTCGCGATCCCGGCCAAGCTCGGCGACCCGTCGACGATCAAGCACGTCTTCCTGCTGGTCAAGGAGAACCGCACCTACGACCAGGTGTACGGCGACATCCCCGAGGGCAACGGCGACCCGGCGCTCGCGCAGTACGGCGAGAACGTGACGCCGAACCAGCACGCGCTGGCCAAGCAGTTCGGGCTGTACGACAACACCTACGACATCGGCACGAACTCCGCCGAGGGTCACAACTGGCTGATGCAGGCGGACAACCCGGAGTACAGCGAGTCCTCGGCCGGTGAGTACCTGCGCAGCTACGACACCGAGAACGATGCCCTCGGCCACCAGAAGAGCGGCTTCATCTGGACCGGTGCGCAGGCGGCCGGCAAGACGGTCAAGGACTACGGCGAGTTCCAGTCGGTCGAGCAGAAGCCGGCCGGCGCGACCTGGCAGAACCTGTACTGCGACACCAAGACGATGGAGTCGACCGGTGCCGCGACGCAGTACCCGATCCAGGTCGGCTCGGCGATCCCGTCGCTGAACAAGATCTCGGTGCCGGGCTTCCCGCTCTTCGACACCAGCGTCCCGGACGTCTACAAGGAACAGATCTGGAAGCAGGACTTCGAGAAGAACGGTCCGGCCAACCTGAACATGTTCTGGTACTCCAACGACCACACCGGCGGGACCGCGAACGGCCCGGCGCAGGTGGCCGACAACGACCTGGCCGTCGGCCGGACCGTGGACGAGATCACGCACAGCAAGTACTGGAAGGACTCGGCGATCTTCATCGTCGAGGACGACTCGCAGGCGGGCCTGGACCACGTCGACGGTCACCGGGCGCCGATCCAGATCATCAGCCCGTACGCCCAGCACGGTGCGGTGGACAGCCACTACTACACGCAGATCATGATGATCCGCACCATCGAGCAGATCCTGGGCGTCAAGCCGATGAACCAGAAGGACACCGCGGCGACGCCGATGTTCGGGGCGTTCACGAACAAGCCGAACAACGCGACGTTCACCGCGCTGCCGAACCGGACCTCGCTGACCGGCGGCGTGAACCCGCTGCCGACCTGTGGCGCGGACGTGCCGGCGGCGCAGAACCCGAACGTCGCACCGGTGCCGACGGCAACCGTCCCGGCCGGGATGGAGTCGATGGCGGCGACCTGGTCGGCGTGGAAGGACCAGCAGCGCACCACCGGTCCGAACGCGAAGGCCGACTACGCGAACCCGTCGCAGATGAACCACTTCGACTGGTACGAGGCGCACAACTGGTCCACGCCGTACCCCGGCGAGGCGAAGATCGTGGCGCCGAACGACGTGCCGGGTGCGGTGATCCCGGCCAGCGAAAGTGATGGCTGAGACACCTTGATGGGGTAGAAAGTCCCCATGCCTAACGAGCGGGCGTCGACCCGGATCGAGCAACTCGCCGATCCGGGCGACGTCCGCGTCGTCGGTTACGGGCCGGACGACGTTCCGGTGGTGCCGGACAAGTACGCCGGGTTGCCGGTGCACAAGGCAGAGTCCGGGCAGACCGGCGGCTGGAACGCCGAGCTGATGGACCCGGCCGCGTCGGCCGTCTACATCGTCGACAACCGGTTCCTGTACGCCACCGACGACCGCGGCCGGGTGACGCACGCCGAGGGCTGGCTCGGCTGGCTCCCGAAGGAGCAGAACGACGAGCGCCGCAACCCGGACGCCCAGCTCGAGGCGGGCGAGGCCGACCGCGAGCCCACCGACGACGGCGGTCATCTGATCGCGACGAAGTTCGCGGGCCCGGGGGAGTCGATCAACCTCACCGCCCAGTCGCAGCAGCAGAACCGCTCCGTGAAGGGCAGCCAGAACTGGCGCCGGATGGAGGAGAGCTGGCAGGCCCTGCGGGCGGCGGGTATCCAGGTGCATGCCGCGATCGACGTCAAGCACCCGAACCGTACGTCGCGCCGCCCGTCCAGCCGGACGGTGATCGACCACCACGAGGGCGTCCGGTCGCCCCGGCGTATCTTCAGGGAGACCAAGCCCACGGCCAGAGGAGCTGGATGACCGAGATCGGCGTGATCGACACGATCGCACGTGCCCTGGTCGCGGACCTGCCCGCCGGGTGGCGTGAGGTGTCCGCGGTGTACCGCGCGACCACGTCGTACGCCGAGCTGGACGCCGATGTGGTGGGACCGTCGGGGCGCAGCCAGCTGCAGACGCTGCCCGAAGGCCTCGAGGATCACTTCGAGCAGCTGCGGCGGGAGATGTACCAACCGGGGAAGGGCACCTGGTTGACGGCTCGCGTCACCGTCACCGCGGACGGGCACTTCTCGACCGACTTCGATTACGACCACCAGCCGGCCTGGTCGATCCCTGTCGACGCAGGCATCTACGCCGCCGACCTCGCCGAGTTCCCGCGGGACGCCGAGCACCTCCCGGACTGGCTGAAGTAATTGAGTGGCCGGCCGCGGAGGCCGGTGGTAACGTCTCCAGCCTGTCTTTTCGGGATCGAATCGAACCGGATGGATCTGCTCCGGGGCGGGACCCAGCTCACGATTCGAGGCATTCTCCCATGGCCGAACTCGAGGCCGAACGCGCCTTCCTGACCACTGCCCAAGCCGCTCTCCGCCGGATGTACGCCGAGGTCGTGGACCGCGAGGTCCAGGTCATCGGCGGCGAGGACAACGACGAACGCTTCACCAATGAGGCCAACCAGCGGGCCAAGGAGATGCGGACCCACGCGCTCCTCGACCTGCCCGACGTACCACTGTTCTTCGGCCGGCTCGACTACGAGCACGGCACCATCCCCGACCTCGACCTGGACCAGATCTACATCGGCCGTCGGCACGTGCACGACGGCAGCGGCGTACCGCTGGTGATCGACTGGCGCGCGCCGGTGTCGGTGCCGTTCTACCGGGCGACCCAGTCCGACCGGCAACGGGTGCTGATGCGCCGCCGCTACGGGTTCTCGGACCACGCGGACATGACCGGGTTCGAGGACGAGCCGCTGACCGGCGTGGTGGAAACCGATCAGGGGGATGCCTTCCTGCGGGCCGAGATCGAGCGGCCGCGCACAGGTCCGATGCGTGACATCGTGGCCACGATCCAGCCGGAGCAGGACGACCTGGTCCGGGCACCGCTGCATCCCAGCGTCTGCGTGCAGGGTGCGCCAGGCACCGGCAAGACGGCCGTCGGTCTGCACCGGGTCGCCTACCTGCTCTACACCGAACGCGAACGGCTCAGCCGCGGCGGCGTCGTGATCGTCGGCCCGAACCGGTCCTTCCTTTCGTACATCCGCAAGGTCCTGCCCGCGCTCGGCGAGGTCGACGTACGGCAGATCACCATCGACGAGTTGCTGACCCGGCCGACCGCGGCGATCGACGACTCGGAGGCCGAGCGGCTGAAGGGCGATGCCCGGATGGCCGACGTACTGCGGCGCGCGTTGTGGTCGTACGTCGGTACGCCGACCGAGGGAGTCCTTTACAGCAAGGGATCCCGGCGCTACCGCGTGCACGACTACGAGGTCGTCGACATCGTGTCCGACCTGCGCGAGTCGACCCGGTACGCGCCCGGCCGGAACGCCCTCGCCCAGCGGATCGCGCACGTCGTACTCGTCCGGATGGAGGAGCGGGCCGAGTCACCGGACGACCGCGTGCAGAACGCGGTCGCGCGGTCGAAGCCGGTGAAGGACGTGCTCGACTCGGTCTGGCCCCGCGTCCTACCCGAGCAGATCCTGCACCGCCTCTTCTCGGACGCCGGCTTCCTGGCCCAGGCCGCTCCGACGCTGTCCGACGAGGAGCGTACGGCGCTGTTGTGGAGCAAGTCGGTGCGCTCGTGGAAGTCGGCGAAGTGGTCGTTCGCCGACTCCGTCCTGCTCGACGAGCTCGAGGACCTGATCGAGCGGCGTACCGGATCGCTCGGTCACCTCGTCCTGGACGAGGCGCAGGACCTGTCGGCGATGCAGTTGCGGGCGCTCAGCCGGCGGTGCCGGACCGGTTCGGCCACCGTGCTCGGCGATCTGGCGCAGGCGACGACGCCGTGGGCGGCGGGCTCGTGGGAGCAGGTCCTCGGTCATCTCGACAAGAGCGACGGCGTCGTCGCCGAGCTCGATCGCGGGTTCCGCGTGCCGGAGCAGATCATCAACTTCGCGGCCAAGCTGCTGCCCGCGATCGCTCCGACGCTGAGTACGCCGAGCGGAGTCCGGACGGTCGCCGACGCGCTGAGCATCGTGGCGGCCGACGAGTCGACGCTCGCGGACGAGGTGGTCGCCGGGTGCAAGGCCGCGCTGGCCGGCGAAGGTTCGGTCGCGCTCATCGCCGCCGACGACCAGGTGGAGCGACTCCGCGACGCGATCGCCGCCGCCGGCCTCGAGGTCGCGCTCATCGGCGAGACCGATGACGAGATCGACACGGTCCGCCTCGTCTGCGTCCCGGCGACCCTGGCGAAGGGCCTCGAGTTCGACGCGGTCATCGTCGCCGAACCGGCCCACATCGTCGCCGCCGAACCCCGCGGCCTCCACCGCCTCTACGTCGTCCTCACCCGCGCCGTCACCCGCCTCCAAATCATCCACGCCGAACCGCTCCCAGGTGCCCTGGGCTAGTACCTGACCGGCTCAACGGCCGGGTGCCAACCGGTCGATGAGCTCGCAGAGACCGGTCACGTCTTCCTGGCGTTCGCGGCGGATGCTCTCGATGATGCGCAGGTTGCCGGTGGTGGACTCGCGCTGCCAAGTTTCGGTGCCGACGGCAACGGCTTTGCGCCGGAACCGTTCGGCTGCGACGAGGTCGCCGTGGAGGACCTCGAGCTCGACCATCGTCGCGTAGTCCCAGTAGTCGGGATCGGCGCCGCGGACGCGTTGCTCAGCGGCGAAGCGGACCACCGGCAGCAGCCGCTCGGTGGTCCGTTGGGCCTCGGCATCACCCTGTGCGGCGAGCAGCGTCAAGGCATTGATGCCGGGGTAGATCTCCCGCCAGTCGGTTTCGAATCCCTGGACGTAGGCGTCCACGGCCCGGACGAGAAGGTCGCCGGCGCGCCGGTCGCCGGTCGCGCGGGCCTGCAGCCATTGGCTCTTGTAGATGCGGCCAAGGAGACCGAGTGTCTCAGGCGTGGCCCCTTGATCCTTGCCGAGCTTGTCCAGCAGAGCCAGCGCCGCCGCCCGGTCCTTTGCGGCGCCGGCGTCGTTGCCCTTCGCTGCCTTCTCCTCGGCGCGGCGGTTGTAGGCGAGTGCGGTCTGCTCGCGGATCGGAATCTGCCGGAACTCCTTGGGCATCCGGTCGTACACCTCGATCATCCCGGACCAGTCGTCGATCGAGCGGTGCACCAGGATCAGCTTCACCAGGACACCGGCGTCCGGAGCCTGATCCGCCAGGGCCTGGTCCCGTATCTCGGCGAGCTCTGTGCGCACCTGTTCGGTCTGACCGTCCTCCTGGCCGAGGGCATGCAGCCGGTCCAGTTCGCCCTTGAGCAGTTCGCTGTCTCTCAGGTCCTTCCGGAAGGTCTTCACGGCCGCGGCCGGGAGTGATTTCGGCTTCCAGGTCGGCACGAGCTCGAAGACCGGACTGTCCTGGATCTCGGCGACGCAGTTCCCCGCGTGCATCGCCTTGAGCCTCCTGGTGATCGCCCGCCGCAGCTTCGCCGCCTCGGCGTCGGAGAACTCGTTCGCCGGCCCGAGGGCGTACGGCTGGGTGCTGAGCATCCGCACGTCGAACGGCAGTTGGGTCGGCTTGGCGTACACAGTGAGCGTCGTCCCGGGACGGGCGGTGTGCCTGACCCCGAGCTCGTACAGGACGTTCGGATTGCTGGTGGTGAGGTCGGCCACCGCGTAGCTGCAGACCAGCAGCTTCTCGAACATCGCCTTGTGGATGATGCCGCCGATCTCCTCCTCGTCCGAGCGCAGCGGCTGCATCCCGGCGGCCTTGACGGCCGGCCGGATCGCGGCCTGGTAGATCCGGTTGAAGTCGATGTCCGGCCCGGTCGCCGGATACCGCTTCGTGCCGAACGGCATCAGGACGAAGCAGAGTGGGTGCTGGGTCATGGCCCGTCTCCTGATCGATCGAGTGCCGAGGTGATCGCGAGGCGGAGGGGGAGGGAGTCGAGGGGTACGGCGCTGACCAGACCTGACCTGGCGAGGCGTACGGCGCGGGCGTCGGCCGGCTCGCCCCGGAGGGCCGCGGCGAACTGATCCGCTGTCCGGCCGCTGCCTTCGACGACGAGCACCGGGCGGCCGGACTCGATGCTGCGGGCAGCGTCGTCGTAGGCGATCTGGCCGCCGTTCACCAGAAGGGTGATCGAGGGGGCCGAGCCGGCCAGCACAGTGGCGGCATCGGCGATCCACGGGGCCTCGTCACCCCACTCCGTGCCGGGGACGGCGAGGAATCTGGTGTGGTTCGGTTCGAAGTCGGCGGTTCCGTCGCGGGGCGGTTCACCCGGCCAGTTGACGGTGCCCTGGGCAACGACTCCGACGAGCGGGAAGCCGGCCTGCCGGCCGGCACGTTCCTGGCCGAGCAGCCGCATCACGCCCGCATCGGTGCCGCCGTCGATCGCGACCGCGCCGTACTCCTCGAGGACCGGAACGAGCGCCTCGGCGATCAGCGGTCGGAGCCGCTCGAGGTCGTCCGCGCCGAGGCCGCCCGCACCGCCGACGAGCACGACGACCGGGCGGGGGCCGGGGAGTCCGATCGCGGTCAGGGCGGCCGCGAGGTCGTCGGTCGCGCCGAGGTGTACGCCGATCGCCGTCGAGTCCGTCAGCTGCCAGGTGTCCATGGTGGAGATTATCGGGCCCGTCGTTCGTCCTGCGTCCACTCGCGGACGAGGCGTTGCATGACGAAGCTGTACGGGATCGCGTTGTGCTCGCCTTCACCCCAGCGGCCTTGCCGACTGCCTTCGAGCAGGCGATCGGTCGGGTCCTCGAAGTCGAGGCGCAACGGGGGAGCGAGGAAGGTCGAGCGGAAGGCGTACGTTCTCGGGCAGCGGAGTGCGTACCCGTCCTCGAGCGCCTGCCCGGCCGGGCTGAGCAACACCGCAAACGCCGGGCGGGCGATCTCGAGCAGGTCAGGTGTGACCGGATGTCGACGTACCGGACCGCCCTCGGTGTCGCCGGCGTCCGCGGTCTCGGAGAAGTCGCGGATGCTGCGATAGGTCAGCGCGCCCCGCCGTACCAGAGGTTGGAGTAGACGGCGGGCCGAGGGTTCGGGACGGACCGTTTCCACCACGGTCAACGGTGGCTCGGCCGCGCGGCCTTCGGCGACGGGGGTGTGTGCGTAGCTGAGCGCGACGGTGGCCAGAATGAGCGCCACGTCGTCGACGGGCACGGTCAGGGATCCGTCCGCGGCGTAGACCGCGCGCGCAAGCGCGAGTAGAGCCTCGTGCCGCAACGCCGGTGCCTCGGCCGCCGGCGCGACGTCCCCCCTCGGCGAGTCGGCGACAACGAGAACTCGCGGTCCCTGTCGCTCTCCGCCCGGATCGCCGAGTCTGTCCGGGGTGGTAGGACGCTCGGGTTGTGGCTTCGGACGCCCGGGCTGTGAACGTGGATCGTCCCTCAGCCTGCCGCACACCCCGCTCACAGCACACCCCCGGCGATGTCGGTCGCGGCGAAGTCCATGGAGCCTTCGTCGATCTCGAGCACGTCGGCTGCCAAGCCGAGCCAGATCAGGCCCTGGCGTCGATCGGCGCGCGTCGGGGAGGGATGCACCACGACCGGTCTGGTGCCACCACCGACGCTCTCCTGCGCGAGCCGGAACCGGTGCAGGTCGGCCGGACGAGGGTGGACAGCCAGCACGTAGCCCGGCTTCGTCGCCACCGCGAACCCGGCCGCGCGGAAGGCGATGTCGTCCGGGCCGGTCCTGGATCGCGACCAGCCCGAGCCGCCGGGCGGCGGCGGTCGCGACCTCGTGCTTGACCCAATCCGACCGGACCGATCGGGGTGTCTCGATCACCACGACCATGGCCTTGTCCAGCAGCTCGTCCTCGATCCGCTCGGCGAAGTCCACTCCGACGGTCAGCCGGAACCGATCGAGGAACACGTCGAACCGGCGGGCGGTCAGCAGCAAGGCGATCCGCTCGGCGAGATCCTTACCGTCATGGTGCGAGTAGCTCACGAAGATCCGACGGTCCTCGGCGCCGAGCGCCACCGTGTCGACCAGGTCCGTCGTCACCTCACGGACGTCGGTGAGCCAACTCGGCGCATGCTGCCGGGCCAGTCCGGACGGCAGTACGTCGTCCGGATTCAGTCCGCTTCGGAACACTCCGACGGCCTCGAACCCACGCCGCTGCCAGTCGTCGACGAGCGATTCCAGTTCCACGGACGGCGTACTGTCACCACCTACCACGAGGAGAAGGTTGCGCGCGTTCGGCTCCAGGGTCGCCCAGCAGGCGAGCTGTCCCGGCCCGTGGCAGTCCTGGAATCCCTCTGCTGCGAACGGCTCCATCGCAGCGATCAAGGCATCGACGAGCTGGTCGCGTGCAGCGTCGGCGCCGGGGTCGGAGACCACGCGCAACCGGACCGGCTGGAGCAGGGCGTTCGCCCCGAGTCCGTGGTAGATGTGATTGCCGTAGGCAACCGATTCGGACTGGACGATGATCGTGAACGGCGGATGGTCCATGTCTGGTCACTTCCCGAGGAAGCCGTCGAAATGCGATCGGTGGACCTCGAGCGCGAGGCGCATCCCGACCAGTTGGAGGTCCTTGATGTGCAGGACCGAGTCCAGCCGCTGCACGGCCTCCGGGCGGACGTTGCGCAGGTCGAGGCGGTTCAGGCCGGTGCGGGTCAGTTCGGCGTTGTACCGGACGTAGCTGAACAGCCGCTCGGTCAGCGGGCCGGACGGACCCCGGAGATCGCCGATCTCGTTGTCGATCGGACCGCCGTACCGGCAGCGCCCGAACACCCGGCAGAGCATGTCCTGCTCGTGCATCGCAGCGCTCATCAGGGCGGCCGGCACCGACTTCGCGTTGAACAGCAGGTTCATCTCGTCGGCGCGCAGCCGGTCGTCGGCCTTCGGGCTCGTCCCGGTGCCGACCGAGACGATCAGCAGCTTGTCCTCACCGGCCGGCCACTCGAGCTGGTAGGTCCTCATCGTTGCCATCAGGAACAGCTGGAACGCCGGGTTGTTGTACATCGTCAGACCGCCGTCGACGAACACGAACTCGTGCGGCCCGATCGACACGGCCTCGGGCGGGAAGAACGTCGGTGCCGCCGTACTCGCCCGGACCAGCTGCCACAGCGGCAGCTGCAGATTGTTGTCCGGCCGGTTCGTCTGGTTGTACTTCGCCCGCGGATTGTTGCTGAGCGGCCAGGGTGAGTCGGTGGTCGCGTTCCGGAGCACCATCATCAACAAGGTCCGCAGGTCCGGGTCGCCGAGCGTGACGCCGGCGCCGAAGGTCTCCTTGAGCATCCGCTCGAGGCGGCGGCTGCCGTACTTGTAGCTGAACCGCTTGATCAGAGACGCCCGGTCGAACATCTCCTCGCCGTGCATCGTGTAGAGCTCCTGCAGCTTCGCGACCGGCATCCCTTGCGCGATCCCGGCCGCGATGATCGCCCCGGTGCTCGTGCCCGCGACATAGTCGAAGTAGTCCGCGAGAACGAAGTCCGCGCCCGCGTCCAGTTCCCGGCGCAGCAGCTTCTCGATCGCTCCCAGCACCTCGAGCGACAGCACGCCCCGGATGCCCCCACCGTCCAGGGCCAGCAACTTCCGCGGCCCAGTCCCGTCGAGCCGATCCCGATACCCCATGTGTTCCCCCAGCCGCTCCGGATTGCCCGGCCCCCCGGCTGGCCCTCACCCTAGCGACCATCACCCTCTGCGACCAGATGTCATTCCGAACTCGTTCAGGGCCTTGGATTCAAGCGTTTTGTTCCGCCATGGTGAACCCTTCGGCGCCACGATCGGTGACGTCGCGGTAGTTGGGGGGAACTATGAGCGCAGTCGGACTGCGCCGCGGTGACACGCGTGCGCGGCTGGGCTTCCTGGTCGGCCTAGTGGCGGTCGGTCTGTCGGCCGCCTGCTCCTCCGGATCAACGGTCATCGACGACAACCTGACCGCGGCGACGACGGCCACCGCGTCGTTCCAGCTCGTGAAGAGCTCGGGCCGATTGTCGGTTCTGTCCGGGGCGGGCGAGAGTCTGGTTCGCGACGAGGGCCGGATCGGTGCGGACAACCGGACTGTCGTCGCGGGCGCGGTCGGCGCGAACGCCGTCGGGGTCGTCGACGGCGCGTGGCTCGGGCTGATCGGTCCGGACGGTTCCGCCCGGACCGTCGCTTGCCGGCGCTGCCGGTCGGTAATGGCCGGCGGCAACGACGTCGTCGTACTGCGGGATTCGCAGGCGGACGATCTGGCGTTCGAGATCGTGCGCTTCGACGCCGGACTCGGTGAGCAGCATGCCGTGACCGCGCGCCGGATGACCGAGCGGACCTCCCCGGATGCGGAGGAGAACAACGACGCGGAGCTGCTCGCCGCGAACGCGACCACCGTCTGGGTGGCGTACACCGATCGCTTCGGGTTCGTCCGCGGCGGATCCCGCACCATCGCGGCCTACTCCAACGATGGCCGGCTGATCCGATCGACGCACGTACTCGGCACGATCTACGCCCATGCGGTGTCGGCGGACGGGCGGTTCCTGGCCATCGCGAACGGCGGCTCGGGTGGTGCGTGCGTCACCGACTCGTCGATCGACGTCATCGACCTGACCGCCATGCGCGGCCTCGACGCCGAGCCTCGCATCCCGGTCCGGGCGCGCCTCGAGGCGGCGCCCGACGACGTACCTTCGCTGAACTTCACTACCGAGCAGCTCTACTGGAACGGCTCCGTGGCCGTCGCGGTCGGCATCACCTCACGCGGCAACGATGCCGTCAGCGGCTGCGACCGGGAGGCCACGACCTGGGTGCGGAAGTACGACCCGTCGACCCAGCGATTCACCGACACCAAGACCGGGCGGAACACCGACATCGCGGTCGGACCCGCCTGCGGTGACGGCTGGCACCGCGACAAGACCGTCGTGATCACCTCCTCGACCGGTACCGTGCGGCGCGTCGACGACCTGCTGTACGCACCACCCCCGCCGGCGGGCTGTGGGGAGCAGCGATGAGCGATCCCACGCCTGCGCAGTCGCTGCCGGTCGCCGGGTACGACGCCTTCGTCTCGTACCGTTCAGCCTCGTCCGGTCGGCAGGCACGGCAACTCGACCGAGCTCTGTTCCATCTCGGCAAGCGGCATCGGACAGATCGCGCGCCGAACGTCTTCCTCGACACCAGCGACCTGGTCGCCGGCACTCTCAACGAGAAGATCGAGCGTGCGCTGGACGTCAGCCGCAGCCTGGTCGTCCTGCTCGACTCGACGACGAAGGAATCTCCGTGGGTTGCCAAGGAGATCGAGTACTGGCTGGCAAACGGTGGCGCGGCCGAGCGGCTCTTTCTGGTGCGGACCGATCCGGCGCTGAACCTGTCGTGGGACCGGGCGGCCAACGGATTCGCCAGACCAGACGAGCTACCGACGCCGCTGCGCGCGGCGTTTGCTGCCGAGCAGAAGTACTTCGACCTGCCGCGATCGAGATCTGTCGACGAGAGCAGTCTCGTCGGCCTCTACTCGGCTGTGATGAACGTCGAGCCGGAGACGTTGCTGCTGGAGGAGTCGCAGTATCAACGGAGCCGGCGACGCCGATCGACGGTGCTCATCGGCGTCCTCGCGGTCCTGCTTGTCGTCGCGGCCGGCGCCGGGATCATCGCGAGGCAGCAGTCGCGTCGCTCGGAGGAGTCCGCCCGGGCAGCGCGCGGCGAGGCGGCTGCGTCCGGTGCCTTGCTGACCCTCCCGTACTCCTATCCGGACGCGATCGACCAGGCCCTGACCGCATCGACGATGAGCAGCAGTCAGAGTGTTCGTTCGGCCCTCATCGCGGTCGCCAACGGAACCGGGGCCCTGCGCCGGACCCTCGACTGGTCGCAGACGGGGACCGGACGCCCCGCTGCCGGAGTGGCTTTCAGCACGGATGGCAGCCGGTTGATGGCCTGGGGGCCGGCGAAGGACAGCAGCCGATCGCACCTGGCGGCGTGGTCCGTGGTCAGCGGCGAGAAGACCGTCGACAACGACATCGCGGCCTCGGGCCTCTCGGACGTACGTGAGGTCGGCGCTGTCGGGTACGTCGGTTGCAGTGCGAAGGGTCCGGTGCTGATCGACCGCCGTACGTACTCGGTGCTCGCCCTCATGAAACCCGCTCCTTCGGCCGGCGACGAGGTCGACGGCTGCCGGACGCTCGCCTTCGCGGGTGGCGTGGTGGTCACGACTGGCGGAGAGGGGACGAGTACAGCACCAGGGACGGTCTTCGTGTCCTACGCGGGCCGGCATATCTACTTTCCGGGCGCCACGCCGACCCGCGTCAACCCGCAGGGCTGGTCGGTCCCGCTCATCAGCGGCAACCGATTGACGCTGGTCAGCGCCCGAGGACAGGCGAGCGTGAGCGTTCCGGATGAGTTCTCCGTTCGTTTCGCTACCTCGGAGGGGATGGTGCTGGCCACCGCGGGCAGCGACTGGTACCAGGTCCAGCACAGCAGCCGGGGGACTTCGGCCAAGCTCGTGAAGCTGCCTGTTCCGGGCGACACGGCTGAGGTCGCGCCGTACTCGTACTACGGAACCACTGCGGGATACGCGTGGATCACCCGCTCTGGGGTCGTCGGCTGGTCGAAGTCCGCGGAGACGGTCCAGCTCACGGACGACACCCAGCAGACCAGCCAGCGCTCGACCTACGCGCCGGCGATCATGCCGACCGGTTCCTCCGGTTTCTTCGCGAGCCTGGGCGGTGCGGCGTACTCGCTCTCGATCCCGGACTTCGGCCACGGCTGGATCGCGCGCACTCTCAGCGTCACCCTGGGGCAGCCCGACGTCGATGGAGCGTCGCCGGTTACCTCCTACTGTGATTCCGGTGCGGCGATCGGACTCGCGAGCGACCAGTGGCTGGTCAACCCGTTGGACAACAAGTCGGGCTTGTTCAAGTCGGTCTCCACCGAGGCCCGGCTGGATGGGTGCACGCTGATCGATCCTGGTCCGCCGCTGGCCGTCAACGGCATCCGCATCACGGACGGCACCGCGTCGAGCGCCGACGTCGCCGTCTCCGACGGTTCTCCGGGCGGCATCGCGCTGTTCCGGGCGGGCGGCGTGATCCAGTTGTTCGCCACCGCCGGGCGCGTCGAGAACGCTTGGCGGCAGTCGACGACCACCAAGAGCTTGGTGAGTGCGCTGGGAGAGCGCACGGTGGTCGCCGGCGACGGCGAGCTTGTCAGTCTCGGCAGCAAGGGCGAGCGCACTGTGCTGGGCGAGGTCGACGGGAGCGTCCATGTGATCAGTCCCGATGGGTTGGAGGCGATCCTCTCCTCGTCCCAGTTCGATGATCCGAACGCCTTGCGACTGATCGCCGGACGTGGTGGGCAGACGACCATCGACAGACAATGCCGTGACCAGTGGCCGACCTACGTGCCCGGCCCGCGGTTCGAGTCGGACATCGGCGACGCCGAGAAGCAGTATCCGGCCGCGCTGACCGAGGCCGGGTGGCTCGACTGCCGGTCAGGTCAGCCGATCGGCCTCGACCAGGGCATCGGTATCCAGGAGTATGAGATCGGCGCCGACCGGGGACGCATCGTCTGGAGCCGGACGCGAGACAAGCACATCGAGTACCAGGTCACGACCTGGAACCGCGGTGAGGGTGCGGCGCTGCAGACGCGCAAGCTCCCGATGACGGGTGATCAGGACAGCGCATCCGAGCGGGCGTCATTGGATCCTTCCGGTGACCATCTGCTCGTCAGCAATCCCGTGACACCTGCCATCAGGTCCTACACCTGGTCCGACGGACAGTGGAAGGCCGGCCGGTCGCTGCAGGCTGCAATCGGAGACATCCAGGCGACCGCCTGGAGCCGGGATGCCTCGCTAGCTCTCGCGGTCGGTGACGGCGGTGGCTTCGAGCTCTACGACATGGCGACCGGACGCCGGCTGATCACCCAGGTCGGATCGGCCCGTGACCCGAGCGAGTCGGGTCCTGCGCATATCGACGTCACCGAGTCCGACGGGTTCCTCCGCGCACACCTCGACGGCTCGGACCCGGCGCTGCTCGAGATCCCGATCGACCTCGGCCGGCTGCGCGAGCTGCTTTGCGTGGTGCACCACGCCACGGCGTGCGGCCCGGGCCCCGGCGGCTGACGGCCGGGTACGGCCCCCAGGCGCCGCTATCGTGGCGCGATGAAGCTCTTCGTGGTGGTCGTGACCGTGTTGTTCGCGGCCGGACTCACCTGGGGCATCGTCGCGCTTGTGCGGCGGCAGCGGTATATCGACTCGTTGCGGCAGCGGGGGTGGAACTTCGTCAACAGTCCGACGTTCGAGGCCGTGGCGCGGCTGGGGAATCCGCCGTTCGGGATCGGGTTCGTTCGTAAGCCTGACGATCAGATCACCGGTCTGACTTCTGCGGGCCGGCCGTTCCAGGTGATCGAGTACAGCACTGCGCACTGGTCGGGTTGGCTCGGCATGGTGACGTTGTCGCGAAGGCTTCCCGAGCTGTGGATCACGGGCGGCGACACCCGGCCGCGGTACGGCGTCCTTGCGCACGCCGTGCCCGCTCCGGCGCAGCTCGGTCCGGGGTGGCAGGTCGGTGCGCTTGATCCGGGGTTCGCGGCCGAGGTGATGACCCCGCAGCTGTGTTCGCAGCTGACTGCGATGGCCGCCGGCCTTCCGGGGCTGAACGTTGGCATCGACAGCGATCAGCTTGTGATGCTGAATCCGCCGCGGGAGAAGCCTGACCTGCTCGCCGCCTGGCTGGAGCAGTTGGGGGCTGTCGCGGCGGCGATCGACGCGACGCCGTTGGACCATTGGATCCAGCCGGAGCCACAGCCGCGCCTGACGTTCTATCACCATCCAGACTGGTATTGGATCGGCGTCGACGACAGCCTGCTGCAGTTCACGCCGGTGACGCGCGGCGGGCACGCCCACAGCACCAGCGAGGTGATCCGGGGCCGGGACGGTGACGGGCCGCCGTTCGTCGCGTTCACGCACCACTGGAAGACGACGCGGACCGAGTCGTACACCGACTCCGAGGGCCGCACGCAGACGCGGACGGTGACCGAGAGCCACAGCGAGCCGATCCTCGGGTTCCAGCTGCCGATCCGGATGCCGCGGCTGCAGGTCGGCCGGAAGGCCTACAGAATTGGACTCAGCGGGGGCGGGATCAGCTTCGAGAGCGAGGCGTTCAACCGCCAGTTCGCGGTGCACGGGCAGGACACCAAGTTCGCGTACGACGTGATCCACCCGCGCCAGATGGAGTACCTGATGGCGAATCCGCCGGCGTCGTTCGCGATCGAGGAGGACTGGGCCTGGTTCTCGCCGGGCGAGCACAGCCAGCCCGCGATCGCGCACAGCTCGGAGTTCGTGCGCGGCTTCCTGGCCCGGGTCCCGCGCTTCGTGTGGCGGAACCTCGGTCTCCCGGATTCCCCCTACCCAGCTGTCGAGATAGCGCCCGTCCGCTAGAGGGAATGCGGTTACCCTCGGCGCGGTTGCGTCTTTGGGTGTGGCTCCACGGATGAGCCACGAGTCTTGGGAGGCATCATCAGTACGCATGCGGCCCTGCTACCGGTCGAGCGATCCTCGGCGGGTACGGACCAACGAACCCTGGTCATCTTCGGCGCCAGCGGCGATCTGAGCTCGCGGCTGCTGCTGCCCGGTCTGGGCAGTCTGCTCGCCGGACCGCGCGCGACCAGTGTGCGCATCATCGGGACCGGCCGGTCGGCACTCGCGCCGGCCGAATGGACCGACCGGGTCCGATCAGCGTTCGAGTCCCACGGGCAGATCGGCCCCGTGGCCGCTGACACGCTGGCAACGACGGAGTACGTCGCCGGCGACCCGACCGACATCCAGCACCTGCGCGCGCTCCTGGAGCTCGCCGGCCCGGCGCCGGTCCTGTACTTCTCCCTGCCGCCGGCCGTGACGACCGCGATCGTCGAGAAGCTCCGCGAGGTCGAGCTGCCGGAGGGGACCGAGCTGGCCTTCGAGAAGCCGTTCGGCATCGACGCCGAGTCCGCTGCCGAGCTGAACCAGCTCGTCGGCTCGCTCGTCCCCGAGGAGAACGTGCACCGCGTCGACCACTTCCTCGGCCGCACCGCGGTCCTGAACCTGATCGGCCTGCGGTTCGCCAACCGGCTGTTCGAGCCGGTCTGGAACGCCGAGCACATCGAGAGCGTCGAGATCGTGTACGACGAGACGCTCGGCCTGGAAGGACGCGCGCAGTACTACGACAACGCGGGCGCGCTCGTGGACATGATCCAGAGTCACCTCCTGCTCGTCCTCGCGCTGCTCGCGATGGACGCTCCGGCGACGATGGACGCGGTCGAGGTACGCAGCGAGATGGCGCGGGCGCTCCGCAGTACCCATCTCTACCGTGGCTCGGCGATCGAGGCGGGCCGCCGGGCGCGGTACACCGCGGGCATCGCGGACGATCGCGTGGTTCCGTCGTACGCCGATGAAGCGGGCGTGGACGCGGAGCGGGAGACCGAGACGCTCGCCGAGGTCGTTGTCGAGGTCGGGACGAACCGGTGGGCGGGTGTCCCGTTCAGGCTGCGGTCGGGCAAGGCGCTCGGGGTCGCACGCAAGGAGATCGTGGTCAAGTTCAAGCCGCTGCGGCACCTGCCGTCCGGCCTGAACGGCGGGCAGGACGGCGAGACGCTGCGCATCGGTCTGAACCCGGGGGAGTTGTCCCTGTCCGTCCCCGCGCTCGGCGTCGACGGCCCGTACACGATGGGCCAGGTCTTCCTGGACGCGACGCTGCCGTCGTCGTCGGTGCTCCCGTACGGCGAGGTGCTGAGCGGCATCCTCCGCGGCGACCCGCTCCTCTCGGTCCGCGGCGACGTCGCCGAACGCTGCTGGGAGATCGTCGAGCCCGTCCTCACCGCTTGGCGGAGCGGCAAGGTCCCCCTCGACGAGTACGACGCAGGCTCCGACGGACCGGTGACTTGGCGGTAACCGGAACCGATATCGCACAGAATCTTGACAGAGTTAAGTAAATAGAACCAATATCCTATCCGATTCGGTTCTCTCAGAGAGGTCACCGCCATGACCAGATCCGTTCGGAGCAGGGTGTTACGGGCCGCGCTTGCCGGTCTCGTGATCGCCGCGCTGCTGCCGGCAGGTTCGAGCATCACGTCCTCAGCTGCGCCGGCGCCACCGACTGTCGCGAAGGCGGTGGTTCGGACGCCGACCGCTGCCAGTCTCGGCTCGAACGTGCTGTCCGGGCCCGCGGGTGACAAGGCGCTCAAGCCCTACATGGGCTGGAGCAGCTACAGCAACCAGGTCTTCAACCCGAACGGCGGCACCTGGATCACAGCGGCCCAGCTGATCGCGCAGTCCGACGCGATGCACGCCAAGCTGCAGCCGTACGGGTACAACTACCTCAATGTCGACGCCGGCTGGAACGACGGTACCGACGCGTACGGCCGGCCGGTGCCGAGCAAGAAGCTGTACCCGAACGGGCTGCAGGCGGTGATCGACCACATCCACGCCAACGGCCAGAAGATCGGTCTGTACACGATCCCGGGCATCAGCAAGGCCGTCATCGACGCGAAGCTGCCGATCTACGGCGCCCCGGAGTGCACGACCGGTGACCTGCCGGTCCTGCCGCTGCAGAAGGCGGACGCCTGGGGGATCGGCTTCCGGATCGACTTCTCCAAGCCCTGCGGGCAGAAGTACATCGACTCGATCGCTGACCTGTTCGGATCGTGGGGTCTGGACTTCCTGAAGTTCGACAGCGTCACGCCGGGCTCCGGGGTCAGCGACCTGTCGCTGGACGCCCGCGACGACGTCAAGGCGTGGTCGCAGGCGCTGGCCAAGCACAAGATCTGGCTCGAGCTGTCCTGGGCGGTCGACATCAACTACGCCGACACCTGGAAGCAGTACGCGAACGGCTGGCGGGTCGACTGGGACGTCGAGTGCTACTGCACCGGGGTCGCATACACGACCTGGCAGAACATCAACCGGTTGTTCCCCAGGCTGGCCGACTGGTGGCGCCATGCTGGGCCGGGCGGCTGGAACGACCTCGACTCGCTCGACGTCGGCAACGGCCAGATGGACGGTCTCACCAAGGACGAACGTCGTACGGCGGCAACGCTGTGGGCGGTGTCCGCGGCGCCGATGTACATCGGCAACGACATGACCAAGCTGGACTCGTACGGTCTGGAGCTGCTGACGAACCGCGAGGTGATCGCCGTCGACCAGGCCGGCCGGCCGGCGCAGCCGGTATCGACGAAGACCAACAAGCAGGTCTGGTACTCGCTCAACGCGGACAACAGCTACACCGTTGCCCTGTTCAACCTCGGCCAGACCGACTCCGACATGACGGTGAACTGGTCCGACCTCGGTCTGACCGGTCCGGCGAAGGTGCGGGACCTGTGGGCCAAGAAGGATCTCGGCCAGTTCGCGAGCGGCTTCACCGGGAAGGACATCCCGATCCACGGCGTCCAGCTGCTGAAGGTCACGCCGCAGAAGGGTTCCACGATCCGCGTCAACGACGACGACCTGCGAGTCGGGTACGACGGCGCGTGGCAGCGCAACAACAACTACGAAGTACCCGCGGTGTCCGAGCCGCTGACTGTGACGGTCACGGACTCGTCGCAGGCGAAGACCGCGGATGTTGGTTCGCGGACGCTCGAGGTCAACAACGACGACTCGCAGATCGTCTACACCGGCTCGTGGCACCAGAGCACGGGTCGTGGCCTGGGTGATTACAAGGACGACGTGGCCTGGAGTGAGACCGACGGAGACTCGTTCTCGTACAGCTTCGTCGGCACCGGCGTCGACTACGTGACCGAGACCGATCCCGGCCAGGGCGACGTCGACATCTACGTGGACGGTCAGTTCAAGCAGACGGTCAGCACGTACCTCGATCCGGCGCAGGGACACAACAAGCCGCAACAGGTCGTCTACAGCGTCTCGGATCTGCCGAACGGCACGCACACGATCCGCGCGGTGAAGAAGTCCGGCCAGTTCATGCTGCTCGACAAGCTGAACATCCGGCAGGAGAGCCTGCTGAACCCGGACTCCGCGACCTTCGACAAGGGCGCCCCGGCCGACGTCAGCGTCCAGCTCGGCCGCGACCCGGGCGAGCTGGCAGGCATCTCGAACGCCGGCCAGGACCTCGTCAAGGGCACCGACTACACCGTGGCCGGGAACGTCGTGACGATCAAGGTGGCGTACCTCGCGAAGCTGGCGGCCGGCACCGTGCCGCTCGACTTCCGCTTCCGGGGTGACTACCGCGACGACATCCACGCCACCACGGCGAACGGCGCGGCGGTCAACTTCACCTTCACCGGCACCGGTGTCGCGTGGAGCACGCAGCTCGCTCCGGACCAGGGGAACGCCGACGTCTTCGTCGACGGCAAGCTGGTACGCCGGGTGAACCTGCACGGTGATGCCCGCGTGACGAACCAGCAGGTGTTCAGCGCGACCGGTCTGAAGAACGCGCAGCACACGCTGCGCATCGTGAAGGTCGACGGCGACGTACTGCGCAACGACGCGATCCGCTACACGATCGCCAAATAGCTTTACTCGCAACGGCGGGCGGTGGTCCTCTGGGACCACCGCCCGTCGTCCTGTTGCAGGGGTCACAGCTTCTGACTGACTGATCAGTCAGTTACTTTGTTAGGCTTACCTGTGGGGGATCGAGCTGGCATCCCTGTCGAACGAGCGAGGTGCCGCCTTATGTCGTTGAGCGATATCACCGTCCCGCGCCGGCGCAGCCGCCGGCGCCGGGAGGACTCCAAGCTGGCCGACCACGTCGAGCGACTCGGCGAGGAGCATCCGCCGATTCCGCTCGAGAGCGTCGACTACACGATGAAGCGGCCGCGCCTGCTGGCCGAACGCTTCGGGTCCGTACTGGCCTACATGACCCGGGTCGAGCTCGAGGTCGAGCGGAACGTGCTGGAGCTGAACATCCTGCTGCCGGACCCGCCCGAGGTCGACCGGCGGTTCTACGCCGACGTGTGGATGCCGCAGGAGACGCGGCACGGGTTGATCCTGGACACGATGCAGGAGCTGGCCGGGATCGAGGCGCACGAGCCGAACCTGACCGACGTCGACTTCAGGCTCAAGCTGCTCGGCGCGCTCGGCAAGATGCCCGGCGTGCAGGACATCAGCCGGATGCTCTACTACCTGACCGGTCTGGCGACCGAGCGGTCCGCGGTGCTTGCCTACAACAAGCTTCACTCCGGATTGACCGAGCTCGGCGAGCGCGCCATTGCCGCCACCGTGGTCGCGCCGATCAAGCGGCAGGAGCCGGGGCACTTCGCCTATTACCAGATGGCCGCGCACGAGCTGTGGGGGCAGCTGTCGGGCTGGCAGCGGTGGCTGACCCGCGCGTTGCGGAAGCGTACGTTCGATGTCGTCGGGGCTTACAACAAGCTGCAGCGGACCCAGTTCGGTGATGTGATGGAAGCGCTGGACATCAGCAAGGGCGGCGAGGCCGAGCTGCGGGACTACGCGCAGAAGGTCGGGCGCGCCGAGTACGAGCTGATGTTCGCGCACCGGCACGGTCTGCGGGTGCCGGACTATGTCTTCAAGGCGCTGCGGGGATCCGCCGAACTCGCCGCCGAGCGGAAAGGTGAGACCTGGCCGGCCGCCGAGCCAACCCCATCATGAGGGCCACAGCATGACTGCTCCCGCGCATGCGCGTCAGACCAAGCGGCAGGTCATCATCGAGACCGCCGAGCGGCTGTTCGCCGAGCACGGGTACGACGCGACCTCGACGGCACGGATCGCGCACGAGGCCGGCGTACCGTCGGGGCTGGTGTTCTACCACTTCGCGACCAAGCTCGACCTGCTGCTCGCGATCGTGCAGGAGCGCCCGGCACCGAGCGAGGTACTGCGGTCCGCCGCGCAGGCCCGCACGGTACGACGGCGGTTGCAGGTGATCGTGGCGACGATGGCGGCGGAGCTGGAGCACGATCGCGCCGCCCGGATCATCGTGTTCCGGGAGGCGCAGGGGCGTCCGGAGATCGCGGAACGGGCAGCGGAGTTGTTCGCCGAGGCGACCGGGACGGTGGCCGACGTACTGGGTGGTGCGGACGATGTCGTCGCCGAGCGGGACCGGGTGCAGACGGCGGCGGAGCTGGTGGTCAGCCGGGTCTTCCTCGACACGGTCGCGCTCGGTCAGGCCGACACCGCGGCGAAGCGGCACGAGGCGATGATCGATCTGGTCGCCGACTCGCTCACCACACCACCTGGCGGGCGCGCCCAGGACGACTGAGCGCGCCCGTTCAGGCTGTCAGGCCCAGGGGTCGAACGGGATCCCGGACGGCTTCGACGCGTTCAGCAGGTTGCGGAAGCGGTCGTCCTTGTCGGTGATCTTGATGGTGGCCGAGCCGAAGTCGGCGTTCATCAGGGTGTCGCGCAGCGACGTGCTCGGATAACCGTTCCAGCCGACCAGCGGCGGGTACCGCCAGGTGTGGTAGTGGTTCTCCGGCGGCTCGTCGTTGGTGTTGGCAAGGCGGAAGAAGTGCGTGCTGGCGCCGTCCTTGTGGTAGACGACCTTCGGGTGCGATCCCTCGAACAGTACCTGCGAGCGGGTGTACGTGACCTGGCTCGAGTGCTGCGTCGTGGTCACGTACTCGACCTGGTTGGACGTCTGGTTGATCCAGGAGATGACGTGCTCCCAGTCGTGCCGGTGGCCGCCGAGGCTGCTGCCGGGCAACGCCTGGTCCTTCTCGAAGTAGCTGGCGTAGACGACCGCGCACCAGCCGTTGTTGCACTTCTCGCGGGAGTAGGTCTGGGAGTTGTCGAGGTCGGACTGGTCGCGGCAGTTGCCGTTCACATCGCCGGTGGGGTTCAGACCGGGGTTGAGGGTGCCGTCCGCTCCGATGGCGGGGGTGGCATAGCAGCCGTCCGTGTCGTAGTCGTACGCCGGTGAGAACGACTGCTCGTACCCGTCGGCGTTCTGCGGGAGGCCCGGTGGCGGCTCGGCGAACGCGAGCGCGGCCGAGGTGACCATCAGGGCGGTGGTTCCGAGGAGGACGCCGAGCGTGCGGCGCAAACCCTTCGGGCGAGGGGGCGGTGGGGCGGATTCCTGCATCGAGTGCTCCTTCAGGACTTAGTTCAGGGCGGAAAGGAACGACACGACAATGCCAGTCCCGGTGCACCGGCGCATATACGTCACGTGGCTACAGGTTGACGGCCCGTGAACACCGGGAATTGGTGGATGCGCGGTCTCGTATTAGTAGTGCAGAGTGGGCTCTGACACCTGCCGGCTGGGGATGCTGAGGAGCGAACGGCAGGTGGTTCCTGGGGAGGAACGCTGTGCCTTTTGAGGAGAAGGCTGTGCTGGCAGAGGTACGTCAGCCGCCGCCTGCGTTGCCCGATGGATCGATGCCGACGTACGGCGGTCACGCACCGCCGAGCAGCGCGAACGGTGAGCCATCATGGTCGCCCTTCGGCTGGGGTACTGATCTCGATCGCTTGACCGAGCAGAGGGTGCGCACCAGCGAACCGGCCGGCCGCGCGCTCGTCTTCGTTGCCTTCGTCATCCTTTACGGCGGGCTGGTCTCGGCCCTGCTCGCAGCCATTGCTGTCCGGGTCTACTGACGGCCGGAGAGTGACGGCCGTCGGGGCGTGAGCTTGTCGCGGCGGACAATGGCGTAGTGCGGTTTCGAGTGCTGGGTGCTGTTCAGGCGTCGGACGACGACGCCGGAGTGGCGATCCCCGGAGAGCGGGTCCGGACGCTGCTGGCGGCCCTGTTGCTGCGACCGGACCAGGTCGTCGCGGACGAGCAGCTGCTGTACGACGTCTGGGGCGAGGAACTGCCGTCGAACCCGCGGGCCGCGATGCAGGCGGCCATCTCGCGGCTGCGCCGATCGCTGACCAACGTGGAGCTTCGGAACGAGCTCGGTGGTTACCGGCTGATCCTGACCGGACACGAGCTGGATCTGACGCGCTTTCGCGACGGTGTCGCCGAGGCGGTGGCCGCGGATCCGGAGCGCCGGGTCGAGCTGTTGTCGGAGGCGTTGCGGTGGCACGCCGGCGACGTACTGCGTGGCGCGTCGACGGGGACGTTGGCGGAACGGTTCGGCCGCGGGCTGCGGGACGAGTGGCTGGATGCGCGCGAGCGGCGTGCGGAAGCGCGGTTGCTGATCGGTCGGGTCGACGAGGCGCTCGCGGAGCTGACCGAGGTGACCGCGGACAGCCCGCTCCGCGAGCAGGCGTGGCTGCTGCTGTTGAAGGGTTTGCATCAGGCCGGCCGTACGGCGGAAGCGTTGGCGGCGTACGACCGGGTGCGTCAGGTGCTTGCGGAGGAGCTGGGGACGGACCCGTCGCCGGAGCTCCGCGAGCTGCATCAGGTCCTGCTCGCGGGCGACCGGCCAGGGGCGTGGACGGCGCGGACCAGGCTGCCGCTGCCGGTCACCGGATTCATCGGCCGCGACGACGAACTGACCAAGGCCCTCGACCTGCTCGCCAACGACAACGGCCTCCCGGTCCTGGTCCTCTCGGGTCTCGGCGGCGTCGGCAAGTCAGCGCTGGCAGTCCGAATCGGTCACGCCGCGAAGCACCTCTTCCCGGACGGCCAGTGGCTGGTCCGCGTTCGGGACCGAGCGGTCGACGACGTACTCGCCGAGCTGCTCGGGTTCTGTGGCGTCGGTTCGGATGCGATCCCGAGCGATCCGCACGCGCGGGTGGAGATGTTCCGCGAGGCGTTGACCGGGCGGCGGGTGTTGCTGATCCTCGACGATGCGCCGTCGGTGGACCACGTGCACGGCGTACTGCCGAACGCTGCGGGGAGCGCGGTGATCGTCACGAGCCGGCGGTCGCTTCGTGAGCTCGCGGTGACGGTCGGGGCGAGCGGTACGGTGCTGGAGCCGTTGTCGGCGAGGGAGTCGAAGGCCTTTCTGCGGCGGGCGGTCGGCGGTGCGCCGGGAGTCGACGGCGAGGCGACGGATGAGCTGGCCGGGTTGTGCGCGGGGTTGCCGCTGGCGTTGCGGATCGCCGCCGCGGGCGCGCGTACGCTGCCGGCCGGCCGGCTTGCGGCGTACGCCGGGCAACTGCGGGCCGACCGTCTCGACCGGCTTTCGCGCGCGGTCGGCGATCACGGCGTCCGGGAGTCGTTCACCCTGTCGTACGACGCTCTGCCCAGCGAACTGCGGCGGCTCTTCGGCCTGCTGGGAATGCATCCCGGCGACGAATTCGGGATCGGGGTAGCGGCTGCGCTGCTCGGCGCGGATGCCGGTACGACGGCTGCCGGGCTCGATCAGCTGGCCGAGGCGAGCTTGTTGATCCGCACCGATGTCGACCGCTACCGGTTCCACGATCTGGTGCGCGACTATGCCGCCGGCCTCGACGTCGATGGCCGCGAGCAGGCAGCGCGGCGGATGCTCGACTGGTACCTGTACTCGGGGCTGGCCGCAATGGAGGCCCTGTACGCCGGGGACGCCGCCCAGTACCTCGACCCGATCGGGCCCGACGTCGAGCCGGATCGGCCGCGGGGCGAGCGTGACGCCTACGACTGGTTCGACACCGAGTGGGACAGCCTGGTGGCCGCGGTTCGATGGGCCGGGACGCATGGACATGGCGATCGGAGCTGGCAGCTCGTCGGAGTCACCTGGCCGTACGTCGGCCACCGTCGGCGTTGGCAGGACCATCGAAGCTTGTTCTCCTTCGCCGCCGGGCTGGCGCACCAGCAGGAGCGGGCCGACTGCGAGGCGTGGGTGCTGGGCCGGCTCGGCTACGCGCAGGTCTACGCGAAGGACCTGCCCGGCGCACGGGCGTCGTTCGTGCAGATGCGACGACTCAGCCGGACGGCCGGCGACCGCCACGGCGAAGCGTCGGCGCTGCGAGGCGAAGCGCTCGTCTCGCACGTGAAGAATTGTGAGGCCGAAGCGTTGGGGCTGTACCTGACCGCGTTGGAGCTCGAGGATGTGCCGATCGGCCGGGCGCACACGCTGAACAACCTGGGCGACTGCCAGTTCCGCCTGGGCGCGCTGGACGACGCCCGGGCAACCGTCGCGGAGGCGGTCCGGATCTATCGGAACGAGGGCAGCCGGCAGGGTGGTGCGCTGGCCGGCGGCACCCTGGCCGAGATCTGCCTGGCACAGGGCGATCTCGAGGGCGCCGAACAGCACGTCGTGGCCAGTCTCGCGGTGTTCCGGGAGCTCCGTTCGGTCGTGCTCGAAGCGGAGGCGACCTCGATCCTGGCCCTGATCCACGAGGCCGCGCAGGACCAGGAACTGGCCCGCCGAACCGCTGGGCATGCCGCGAATCTGCTCCGCGACGCGGGGGCCAACACGTTCGTCGCCCGGATCGCGCATCTGGCCGAGTAGTTGCTCTTGGCCCCATGCTGAGGAACAGGAGGCGTGATGCGGCTGGACGGGAAGGTTGCGCTGGTCACCGGTGCGTCGGCGGGTATCGGGGCTGCTGTTGCGGAGCGGCTCGCCGAGGCGGGTGCCCAGGTAGTCGTTCACGGGCGGGACGAGGCTCGGACGGCGACGGTTGCTCAGCGCGTTGGCGGCGTACCGGTGCTGGGGGATCTCGCGGTGCCGGGGGTGGCGGCCGAGGTCGCGGAGGCCGCGCATGCGGTGCACGGGCGGATCGACGTCCTGGTTCCGAACGCCGGGCTCGGGTGGTCCGGGCCGTTCGCGGAGATGCGGGCCGACGAGATCGATCAGCTGGTTGCGGTCGACCTGCTCGCGCCGCTGCAACTGGTCAGGTGCGTGCTCCCGGAGCTGGTCCAGCGGGGGAGCGGGCACATCGCGCTGGTCGGTTCGATCGCCGGTCGTACGGCGGTTGCCGGTGAAGCCGTGTATGCCGCCACGAAAGCCGCCCTGGATGTGTTCGCCGAGAGCCTGCGCCTGGAGATTCGTGGTAGTGGTGTAACCGTGAGCCTGACCATCCCGGGTGTCGTCGACACCGGTTTCTTCAGCGCTCGCGGCCGGCCGTACGACCGCAAGCGTCCGCGCCCGGTGCCCGCGACCGACGTCGCGCGGGCGCTGGTTGATGGCATCACCAACGACCGCGCCGAGATCTGGATCCCCGGTTGGCTCCGCGTCGCACCCGCCGTACGCGCGCTTGCCCCGGGGCTGTACCGGCGTCTCTCGGCCCGGTTCGGTGAGCAGGTGAGGCCACGGTGAGAGGCATCGTCGTACCGTCGGCGGACGCGTTCTTCCTGCACATCGAGCGGACAGGCGCCCCGCAGCATGTCGGCGGTGTCGTGGTGCTCGAGCCGTCCGACCAGCGGCCGACGATCGACGAGGTCCGCAAGCTGGTCGCCGACGGATTCGCGCAGTTGCCGCGGATGCATCAGCGGCTCGGGCTGCCGTCGCGCTGGCGGCGGCCGCGCTGGATCGAGGCCGACGATGTCGATCTGGAGTGGCACGTCATCGAGCACCGGTGCACCGACGGGTACCCCGGCCTGCTGCGCTACATCGGCGAGCTGGCCGAGCAGCCGATGCCGAGGGACCGGCCGATGTGGCGGATCGCGATCGTCCGCGACATCGGCCCGGACGGGTCGGACGGGCTCGTGGTGCTGGTCCACCATTCGATTGCCGACGGCATCGGAACGGTCCTGCAGACGTTCAGCATGTTCGAGCCCACTCCGGCTCTCACCATCCCGTCGGGCAAGGCTCCCGGACGGCTGGCGCGGGCCGCGGCCGTGACCGTCGGACTCGCCCAGCTCGCCACCGACGGCACCGCCACTCGACTGCCGTCGTCCTCGCTGCGCCGCAACTTCGGCACCGCCGACATCGAGCTCGACGTCGTACGGCGGGCCGCGGTGGCGCACGGCGTCCGGGTCACCGACCTGTTGATCGCTCTTCTCGCCGACAGCCTGTACGCGGTGGCGCCTGGGATGGCCCGGTCGGTCGGTGGACAGCTGCGGTTCTCCATCACCACGATGGTGCGGACGCCGGACAGCGCGGCCGAAGGGAATGCGACGGCGGCAATCATGGTCGAGGTGCCGGTCGACGGTCGCCCGTTCGAGGAGTTGCTGGCCGAGGTGTCGGCCCGAACGAAACGCCGGTTGCGCCGGCCGACCCGGGCGTTGGCGTCCCGGTTCGTGATGACGCCCGGGCTCCGGCTGGTGCCGGAGCCGTTCGTGCGGTGGTTCGCGCCGGCCGTCTACGGGGACCGATTCCTGCACGCAGTGGTCTCGAACATGCCGGGCCCGACGAACCAGATGTACTTCGCGGGCGTCCCGCACCACCAGGTGTACCCGATCCTGCCCTTGGTGCCAGGGACTCCGCTCGCCGTCGGTGCGTTGAGCTGGACGGGCGTCCTCGGCATCGGGCTGGCGACCGATCCACAGCTGATCGACGGCCCGGCTCTTGCAGCTCAGCTCAACCAGTCGCTGGCGCGGTTGGGCTCAGGGACCGGGCCACTCGAGGGCGAGGAAGAGGCGCGCGCGTGATTCGGGGTCGTCCAGACGATCGCCGTACAGGGCTCTGAGCCGCGCCATCCGGTAGCGGACCGTTTGTGGGTGGATGCTCAGCTCGTGGGCGATCGCCTGGCGGTCGCCGAAGTGGCGCAGCCAGCTGGCCAAGGTCTCCGCGAGACGCTCGCGGGCAGCGTCGGTCTCGCCGTCGAGCGGCGCGAGCATCTCGTCGCGCAACGCGGCGACCAGCGCCTCGTCCCGCCAGACGATCAGCGCATCGAGGTGCTCGTCGGCGAACACCGGGTCGTCGGTGAGTACGCCGGTGTTCCGCAGCCGCACCGCGATCCGGGCGATCTCCAGGCTGCGCGGGAGCTGGGCCAGCGCTACTGAGTTCCCGACCACTGCGCCCATGCCGGCGAGCTCGCGGCTCAACTGCAGCCGGCGCCCCGGACCGGACGGTTCCGGAATGATCGCGCCGACGACAACAGCGTTGCGGCGGATCGGCAGTGCGCCCGGCTCGAGCCGGGCCACCAGCGTCCCGGCGTGCTCCTGCTCGCCGTCGCTGTAGATGACGACCGCGGCGGTCGCGGGAATCCGCCAGGCGGCCTGCTGGGCGGCGGTCCGGATCGCCTCGGTGCCGGCGCGGCCGGAGAGCAGGAGGTTGGCGAGGTCCTCGCGTCGTCGTTCGCGAGCCATCGCGTCGTCGATCTGCTCCTGCAGATAGCCGTTGGCCGCGGAGAAGGACAGTTGGTTGACGAACACAAACACCGAGTCGGCGAGGGCGGCGAGGTTGTCGGGCGCGAACTCCAACCGGAGCGCGGTCGCGGCGACATGCCGCCACGCGACCCGGGCGCCGAGCTGGAACGCGGTGAGCAGCCGGGTGAGGTCGTTGCCCTCTTGGAGTTGGCGCCGGCCGATCTCCTCGAACACCCGGCGTACCGTCTCGTCGGCGCGGTCGAGCGTGGTCTGCTCCGGGCTGGTCAGGTTCGCGATCGACATGTCCAGCAGCCGGTGCACGAACAGCTCGGCGGGCTTGACGACCGCGTCCCGATCGGTGTCGAGGAAGGCAGCGTAGTCCGGCCAGTGCTCGGCCAGCCGGTCCCGTACTTCGGCCACCAGATCAGGCAGGCCGTCGATCAGAGCGTCTTCGAGCCGAGCCCGGTCGAAGGTGGCGATGGTCATGGAGCGACTCCTCTAGGGAACCCAGCGAGGCAACTGTAACGCCGTGACAAATTTAGGCTCCGCGAATGTTCGTCAGCGGGGCAGAGTTGGCATGAAACCGCTTCCCATCATGGAAGTGTGCATCCAGACGGACTGCAGAACGTCGCTTCGGATCGGCAACAACTGGGCAGAAGGGAGCACACCGAGAACTTCCCGGTCGCGTTGAGGTTCCTGCCCGCCGCCCACCGGGAGTCGCTGCACGCTGTCTACGGCTACGCGCGCACCGTCGACGAGCTCGGCGACAGCTACACCGGCGACCGTACGGCGGCGCTGCGAGCGTTCGCGATCGACCTCGACCGCATCTGGGCCGACGGCGAGCCGGACCATCCGGTACTGCGTCGCCTGCGCCCGATCGTCCGGCAGCACGAGCTGACTGCGGATCCCTTCCACCGCCTGATCCAGGCCAACCTGCAGGACCAGACAGTCAAGCATTACAAGACTTTCGAGGACCTGATCGGCTACTGCCGGCTCTCCGCCGATCCGGTCGGCCGCATGGTGCTCGGCGTCTTCGACGTCCACGATCCCGAGACCGAGCGGCTCTCCGATCTGGTGTGTACGGCGCTGCAGCTGGTCGAGCACTGGCAGGACGTAGCCGAGGACCGCCGGGCCGGGCGGATCTACCTGCCGCAGGAGGACCTGACGACGTACGGCGTCGCGGAGACCGCTCTCGATGATCTCCAGGCGGCACCGGAGCTGCGCGAGTTGATGAATTTCGAGACTGCGAGGGCCGCGAAGATGCTCGATGACGGTTCGGCGATCGTGCGCCGATTGCACGGCTGGGCACGGGTTTCGGTGGCCGGGTTCGTCGCGGGCGGTCAGGCGACGGTCCGCGCGTTGCGTCGTACCGGTGGCGATGTGCTGGCGCGGCAGGCGCGACCTTCGAAGCTCGATACGGTCCGGCTACTGGTGAGAGTGGTTGCTCGATGACGCCGACGGTTGCCGAGGCGTACGCCGCCTGCCTGGAGATCACCCGGACCGAGGCGCGCAACTTCTACTACGGCATCCGGCTGCTGCCGCCGCCGAAGCGCAACGCGCTCTCGGCCGTGTATGCACTGGCGCGGCGGATCGACGACATCGGTGACGGCGACCTGCCGTTGGAGAAGAAGCGCACCGCGCTCGCCGGGGTCCGCAAGGATCTCGGTCGGCTCGGAGACATCGATGAACCGGTGTACGTCGCCGTCGCCGATGCCGCGCGCCGGTACCCGGTACCGCTCGGCGCGTTCGAGGAGCTGGTCGCAGGTGTCGAGACCGACCTGTCCGACGTCCGCATCGGCGACTTCGACGAGCTGGTCGTGTACTGCCGCCGCGTCGCGGGTTCGGTGGGTCGGCTGTGCCTGTCGATCTTCGGGCCGACGACAACCGACGCGGACTTCGAGACGCTCGCGCTGTACGCCGACCAGCTCGGGATCGCCTTGCAGCAGACGAACATCCTCCGCGACATCCGCGAGGACCTGACCAACGACCGGATCTACCTGCCGGCCGACGAGCTGGAACGCTTCGGCGTCCGGATCGAGCTCGACGAGCACGGCAACCTCGACGATCCCCAGGGCCGGTTGGCCGGCTACATCCGGTACGCCGCCGGCCGCGCGCAGGACTGGTACTCGCTCGGCTGGCGTCTCCTGCCGTACCTGGACTGGCGCAGTGGCGCGTCCTGCCGGGCGATGTCGGGGATCTACCACCACCTGCTCCGCCGGATCGGGGCCAATCCGGTGCTCGTCTACGACCAGCGCTTGTCGTTGTCCGCGGGGGAGAAGGCGCAGGTCGCGATTGCCTCGCTGGCGGGTGCTCGCTCATGAGGAGAGTGGCTGTCGTCGGAGGTGGTCTTGCCGGGATCACCGCCGCGCTGCAGTTGGCTGACGCCGGCTGCGCGGTGGTGCTGCTGGAGGGGCGGCCGAAGTTGGGTGGGCTGACCCATTCGTTCGAGCGGGACGGGCGGTGGATCGACAACGGGCAGCACGTGTTCCTTCGGTGCTGTACGTCGTACCTCGGGCTGCTCGATCGGCTCGGAGTGCGGGACCAAATACATCTGCAGCGGCGGCTCGACGTACCGGTGCGGAGCGGACAGCGCGGCGGGGTGGGACGGATCCGGCGGAACGCGATGCCGGCGCCGTTGCATCTCGGGCCGGCGTTGGCGTCGTACCGCTGGCTCGGTGTGGGGGAGCGGGTTGCTGCGGTGCGGGGTGCGTTGGCGATGGGACGCGTGGATCGGACTGCTGCGGAGACGGATGCGCAGTCGTTCGGGGGTTGGTTGGCGGCGCATGGGCAGGACGCGCGAGCGGTGGAGGCGCTGTGGGAGTTGATCGGGATCGCCACGCTGAACGCGCGTGCTGACGACGCGTCTCTTGCGGTGGCGGCGACCGTGTTCCAAGTCGGTTTGCTCGAGAGAAGTGATGCTGCGGACATCGGGTGGTCGTTGGTGCCGTTGCAGCAGTTGCATGGTGAAGCCGCAGCACGTGCGCTGACGGCTGCTGGAGTCGCCGTTCGGCTGCGGGCTCGGGTTCGGGCGCTGGATCCGGTGGACGGTGGATGGGCGATCGAGGGAGAGAGGTACGACGACGTCGTACTTGCGGTGCCGCCGACCGAGGCCGCGGCACTGCTACCGGATGACGCGGTGGACTTGCCGGCCGGGTGGGCGGAGGCACTCGGCAGCTCCCCGATCGTCAACGCACACGTGGTGTTCGACCGCGTAGTGCTCGACGAGCCGTTCGTTGCCGCGGTCGACAGCCCGCTCCAGTGGGTCTTCGATCGCACGGTTCAGAGCGGGCAGAGTGGGAGTGAGCAGTACATCGCGGTGTCGTTGTCGGCGGCCGATGAGCTGATCGACACCCCGGTGGCGGATCTGCGCGACGTGCTGGTGCCTGCCCTCCGGCGGCTGCTTCCCGCGGCCGCCGACGCGCGTGTGAAGGAGTTCTTCGTGACCCGAGAGCGACATGCCACCTTCCGGCCGGCTCCAGGCACCGGCCGCTTCCGCCCCGGCGCGACCACCACTCGCCCCGGCCTGCACCTGGCCGGGGCGTGGACCGCCACCGGCTGGCCCGCCACCATGGAAGGCGCCGTCCGCAGCGGTGAGTCCGCCGCGGCCTCCGTCCTGCGGATGCCGACCGCCTCTGCAGCCTCATCTGTAGAGGATGTGGTCTCGTGACGGCTGTCGAGAGGATGCCATCAGCAACTGACGTGCTGGACCTGTTGGCGCGTGGACGCGAGCTGGTCGATCCGCCGCTGCGGCACGCCCTGGATCGGCTCGACGAACACAGCCGGCTGGTTGCGACGTACCACTTCGGCTGGTGTGACGACGAAGGTCGTCCGACCGGAGCGAACTCCGGCAAGGCGATCCGGCCGGGGCTGACGCTGCTCGTCGCCGAGGCGGTCTGCGGTTCGCCCGAGCCGGCGGTGCCAGGCGGCGTGGCGGTCGAGCTGATCCACAACTTCTCGCTCATCCACGACGACCTCATGGACCGCGACACGCAACGCCGGCACCGTCGTACCGTCTGGGCGATCTGGGGCGACGCGACCGCGGTCCTGGTCGGCGATGCGCTCGCCTGTCTCGCGGACGAAGTACTTGCCGAGTGCAACTCGCCGTACGCCGTCCACGCCGGCCATGCACTCGCCGTCGCCACCCGCGAACTGATCCGCGGGCAGGTGCTCGACGTCGCGTTCGAACGGCGTGATTCCGTGAGTCTGCCCGAGTGCCTGGACATGGCTGCCGGCAAGACCGGATCGTTGCTCGGGGCGTCGGCACAGCTCGGGGCGATCCTGGCCGGCGGCGATGCGACGACCTGCGCAGCGTTCCGCACGTACGGCTGGGAGCTCGGTCTGGCATTCCAGATCGTCGACGACCTGCTCGGCATCTGGGGAGCACCGGAGAAGACCGGCAAGCCCGTGTTCTCCGACCTGCGGGCGCACAAGAAGACGCTGCCCGTCGTGTGGTCGCTCGAGTACGGCGGTGCCCCCGGCCGCGAACTCGCCGCCTGGTTCGCGGAAACGGGTACTGCGACCGAGGACGACGTCAGACGGGCCGCCGTACTCGTGGAGAGCGCGGGCGGTCGCGAGTGGGCGTTGGCGGAAGCGGAGGAGCGCGTTCGCAAGGCCGGGAGGGCGCTTGATGCCGCGGGCATCGAGTCGGGCAACCGGGATCAGCTCGATCAGTTGGCCCAGTTCATCGCGGAGCGGCAGCTGTGACGGCGGAGCGGGTGGCCGACCAGGAGCGGGCCGACGTACGCGTCGAGGAATGCCTGGACGCGGCGGTGACGTACCTGCGCTCGTTGCAGCACGACGACGGCTGGTGGAAGGGGGACCTGGCAACCAACGTGACGATGGACGCCGAGGACCTGATGCTGCGGCACTTCCTCGGCGTCGCGACGGCGCAGACGGATGCGGAGACGGCGAGATGGATCCGCTCGCAGCAACGCGAGGACGGTACGTGGGCGACGTTCCCGGGCGGACCGGGTGACCTGTCGACGACGGTGGAGTCGTGGGTCGCGTTGCGGATGGCGGGTGATGATCCGGCCGCGCCGCACCTCGTGAAGGCGGCGTCGTTCATCCGTACGGCGGGCGGGGTGGAGAAGGCGCGGGTGTTCACGCACATCTGGCTCGCGCTGTTCGGCCTGTGGGAGTGGGACGACTGTCCCGACCTGCCGCCGGAGCTGATCTTCCTACCCAGCTGGGCGCCGTTGAACGTGTACAACTGGGCGTGCTGGGCGCGGCAGACGATCGTGCCGTTGACGATCGTGAGCGCGCATCGCCCGGTGCGTCCGGCCGGGTTCACGATCGACGTTCTGCGTGCCGGTACGGCGGTGGCGGAGCGCGCGGCGTCGTGGACGCTCGAAGGGGCGTTCCGGCGGCTGGACGTCGTACTGAACGCGTACTCGCGGTGGGGGCCGCGCGGTCCGTCGAAGGGATTGCGGCGGCTGGCGATGCGGCGGGCGGCGGAGTGGATCGTGGCTCGGCAGGAGGCCGATGGCGGGTGGGGCGGCATCCAGCCGCCGTGGGTGTACTCGCTGATCGCGCTGGATTTGATGGGGTATGCCATCGATCACCCGGTGATGGCGGCTGGGCTGCGTGGGCTCGAGGGGTTCACGGTGCATGCGGAGACTGCCGAGGGGCCGGCGCGGTGGTTGGAGGCTTGTCAGTCGCCGGTGTGGGATACCGGGCTGGCCGTTGGGGCATTGCTCGATGCGGGTGTCGAGCCGGACGACAAGACGGTGCTCAGGGCAACGGATTGGTTGCTGGCGGAGCAGATCGATGCGCCGGGTGACTGGCAGGTGCGGCGGCCTGGGCTGGTGAGCGGCGGGTGGGCCTTCGAGTTCGCGAACGACGGCTATCCGGATACGGACGACACTGCGGAGATCGTGCTGGCGCTGCGGCGGGTGGATCATCCCGAACCCAAGCGGTTGCGGAAGGCGTTGGACGACGCGGTGGAGTGGACGACCGGGATGCAGTCGGCCGATGGCGGTTGGGGTGCGTTCGATGCGGACAACACGGACACGACGCCGTTGAAGCTGCCGTTCTGCGATTTCGGTGCGGTGATCGATCCGCCGTCGGCCGATGTGACCGCGCATGTTGTGGAGATGCTGGCGGCGGAGGGTCGTGCCGATTCCGCGGAGTGCCGGCGCGGGGTGCGGTGGTTGCTGGATTCGCAGGAGAAGGACGGCTCGTGGTTCGGGCGGTGGGGGACGAACCACGTGTACGGCACAGGCGCCGTCGTACCGGCGTTGGTTGCCGTTGGCATCTCTGTCGACGATCCCGTGGTGCGACGGGCAGTGCGGTGGGTGGAGGAGCATCAGAACCCGGACGGCGGGTGGGGCGAGGACCTGCGCTCGTACGTCGATCCGTCGTGGATCGGGCGTGGTGACTCGACGCCGTCGCAGACCGCGTGGGCGTTGCTGACGCTGCTTGCCGCGGATGAGCGGGGTGACGCCGTACGACGGGGGATCGGGTATCTCGTGGACACCCAGCGGTCCGATGGCGGGTGGGACGAGCACCGCTACACCGGGACGGGCTTCCCGGGCGACTTCTACATCGGCTATCACCTGTACCGCTTGGTCTTCCCGATCTGGGCGCTGGGCCGCTATCTCGGGAGAAACCGATGACAGCCGTCGTCTACACCCCGCTCGTCGCCGAGTGGTTAGCCCTCCGCGACAAACTCACAACACCAGTTGTCCGCACCGGCCGCTCACGCGGCACACGAGTCCGCGGCGCAGCCCTCATCGCCGGAGTCGCCGGCGCTCTCACCAACGACATCGTCCCGGGCGACGTGATCGTGGCGAGTGAGATCCGCGACGGAGGGCGGGGCGTGCCAAGTCCTGCGGCTGAGCTGATGGCGGGGGAGTTGCGGCGGCTTGGGTTGACTGTGCATGTGGGGCCGGTTGTGACTGCCGATCATGTCGTCGACTCGGTGGAGGAGCGGGCGGGGTTGGCGGCGGCTGGTGCGATCGGGGTTGATACCGAGTCGGCTCTGCTGGCGGGGGACGACGGGCAGACCGTGGTGGTTCGGGTCGTGGTTGATACGCCGGGGCGCCCGCTGAAGCGGGTTGGAATGCCTGCTCGTGGGGTCAAGGCGCTCGCGATGCTCCGACGGACGGCACCTGCGATCGACGCCTGGGCGGCGGCCACTGGTGAGCGGGATCTGTTGCTGGCTACCCCGCGGTCGTTCTGTGCGGGCGTCGAGCGTGCCATCGAGACGGTCGAGCGGGCGCTGGAGCGTTTCGGCGCACCGGTCTATGTACGCCGTCAGATCGTCCACAATCGGCACGTCGTCCAAGATCTCGAACACCGCGGCGCCGTCTTCGTCGAAGAGCTCGAGACCGTCCCCGAAGGCAGCCTCGTCGTCCTGGCGGCTCACGGCGTCGCGCCCGCAGTACGACGGCAAGCCGCCGACCGTCACCTCAAGGTCATCGATGCCACCTGCCCGCTCGTCGCCAAGGTGCATCACGAGGTACGCCGGTACGCCGCCCGCGACATGACCGTCGTACTCATCGGCCACCCCGACCACGAGGAGGTGATCGGCACGATCGGCGAGGCCCCCGATCACGTGATCGTCGTCGCCGACCCCGCCGAAGCCGAAACAGTGCAGCTACCCGACCCGTCGAAGGTCGGCTACGCCATGCAAACCACCCTCGCCGTCGAGGAAGCCGCCGAGACAGCAGCCGTACTGCGACGACGCTTCCCCGCGCTGACCGGACCCCGCCGCGACGACATCTGCTACGCGACCAGCAACCGCCAAGCCGGCGTCCGCGCGATCGCCGCGCAGTCCGATCTCGTCGTCGTGCTCGGTTCGCAGAATTCCTCCAACTCCCGGCGGCTGGCCGATGTCGCCGAGGCCGCAGGCACTCCCGCAGTACTCGTCGACGACGCCGGCGAACTCGAGCTGGACCGTCTGGCCGGTGCCAGGCGGATCGGCATCACCGCAGGCGCGTCGGCCCCGCCGGCGCTTGTCGACGAGCTGGTCCGCTGCCTGTCCGGGCTGGGACCGGTGACCGTCACCGAGAACGGGACGCTGACCGAGGACGTCCGCTTCGCGCTACCGAAAGAGGTGAGTCAGCCGTGAGCATGCCGTTGCGGCAGTCCATCCGCCTGGGCGGATACCTGATGAAGCAGAAGCTCCGTCGGCGGGAGAAGTTCCCGATCCTGCTCGAGCTCGAACCGCTGTACGCGTGCAACCTGAAGTGTGCGGGCTGTGGCAAGATCCAGCAGACCCACGACTGGCTGAAGAAACGCATGCCGGTCGAGCAGGCCGTCGCCGCGGTCGAGGAGTGCGGCGCGCCGATGGTGTCGATCGCCGGCGGCGAACCGCTGATGCACAAGGAGATCGACGAGATCGTCGGGCAGTTGCTTGCCCGGGGCAAGATCGTGTTCCTGTGCACGAACGCCGTCCTGCTGCCCAAACACCTGCACAAGTTCACGCCGCACAAGAACTTCGCCTGGATGGTGCACATCGACGGGCTGCGCGAGCGGCACGACCAGTCGGTCTGCAAGGACGGTGTGTTCGACCAGGCCGTGGACGCGATCAAGCAGGCGCAGGCGGCAGGCTTCAAGGTGATGACCAACACCACGTTCTTCGACACCGACAGCCCGCAGGACGTCATCGACGTACTCGACTACCTGAACGACGACCTGGGTGTGGACAACATGCAGATCTCGCCCGGGTTCGCGTACGAGAAGGCGCCGGACCAGGAGCACTGGCTCGGCCCGGAGGAGACCCGGCAGCTGTTCCGCAAGGCGTTCAGCGACGGGCGGCGGAAGAAGTGGCGGCTGAACCACTCGCCGCTGTTCCTGGACTTCCTCGAAGGCAAGGTCGACTTCAGCTGTACGGCGTGGGCGATCCCGCTGTACTCGCTGAAGGGCTGGCAACGGCCGTGCTACCTGATGGATGACGGCTACGTCGCGACGTACCAGGAGCTCCTGGACGAAACCGACTGGAGCAGCTACGGCCGCGGCAAGGACCCGCGTTGCGCGAACTGTATGGCGCACTGCGGCTACGAACCGACCGCCGTGGTCGCCACCCTCGGCTCCCTCCGCGAATCCATCCGCGCGGCGGTCAGCTAGCGGGTTTCGCGGACGCTGAGAACGACGAAGGAGGCGATGGCGAGGGCGGTGAGACCGGCGGGGATGAAGAAGACGTGGGGGAGGCCGATCGCCGCCACGCCGATGCCGCCGATCGCGCCGCCGATCGCCGAACCGAGCGGGATGGCACCGAGGAAGACCCCGGACGCGGTGCCGGCGCCTTCGGGGTAGAGGTGCTGCGCGATCGAGACTCCGAGCGCGCCGACGCACGCCCAGAGACCGGCGTTCAGCACCTGGCCGAGGAAGAGTCCGGCGACCGACGTACTGAGGGCGTAGGCGAGGTTGCCGGCCAGGCCGAGTACGGCGCCCGCCGTCATCGCTCGCATCGGGCCGAAGCGATCGGCGAGGCGGGCCACGACCGGAAGCAGCAGCAACTCGAGCAGCGGCTGGATGCCGATCACGAGACCACGGACCGAGTCGGAGACGTGGAGCTGCTCGGCCATGTAGATCGGCAGGTAGCCGAACTTGATGGTGTCACCGGTCATCGCCAGCACGCACACCGCGGTGAACACCAGCAAGGGCATCATGTGATCGATCCGCCCACGCCCGGCACGGGCAAGGGGTACGGCGCTCGCGGGCGCCTCGTACCGCTCGACCCGCTGGCTACCGAGGGGGATGACCGCGGCGAATACGCAGACCGCGGTCGCGAGCAGCAACGGCCGCAGCCCGAAGACGCCGCCGAACCAGCTGCCGAACACCGGCCCGAGAATCCAGCCCGTCGTGAACGCCATCCGGATGGTCGCGATGACGCGGTTTTCGGCCCGGGTCGGATGGCGGCTCAGCTCGTCGCGGCAGGCGGCGAACAGTTGCGCCATCGAGCCGCCCGCGACGCTCAGTGCGAAGGTGCTGATCACGAACGGCATCCACACCGCGTTCGCCGACGCCATCAGGACCCAGCCGAACGCCCCGACCAGCGAGCAGATCCGGAACCACAGCAGCCGGTCGTGGCTCCGGTCCGACCAGCGGCCGACGACGAACCCGGCGATCGGCGAAGCCACGTTGGTGACGTAGTACAGCCCGGCGACCGGCAGCGGCGTACCGAGGTCGCGGACCAGGAAGAGCGTCAGCTGCGGCGTGGCCGCCGACAGCCCGACCCCGGCGATCAGCAGGGAGAGGAACGCCGAACGATAGAACCGCGACCGGAGCACAAGGCCCAGCGCCGACTCCGACCGGTCCAGCATCCACCCCTCCAACGGAAAGCGCCTGCCACGAACGATAGGCGCAACTGCGCGATCGTGCTCAGCCGTGTCAGCCCTCGAGCACGTCGGCTCAGTCGAGACCGTCGACGGCCAGCCGGACGGTTCGATCGGCGAGATCGGAGATCACGGAGTTGTCGAAGCCGAAGAGCGCCGATCGGGTGCGGTTCTCGAGTGGCGCGATCAGGTGGTCGGGCAGGTCCCGGGTGCCGGTGAGGATGCCGAGGACCGAGCCGACGGTCGCGCCGTTCGAGTCGGTGTCCCAGCCGCTCATCACCACCCGGCCGACTCCGGTGAGGTAGTCACCCTCCGACCAGAGCAACGCGGCCGCGACGATCGCCGCGTTGTTGATCGTGTGCACCCACGAGTAGTGCCCGTACCGCTCCTGGATCGCTCCAAGAGCGCTCTCCCAGGTGTTTCCCGACGCCTCGAGCCCGAGAACGTCCCGGATCGCCTCCGCGAGCCGCGACTGCGGCGGTACGACGGCCAACGCCCGCTCGACCAACTCGCGCGGTGAGGACGCGGTGAACGCGGCCGCGACCAGCGCCGCCGCCCACATCTCGCCGTAGATCCCGTTCCCGACGTGCGACAACGCGGCGTCCTGGTACGAGAGCCGCGCGGCCGCCCACGGATCACCGGCGTGCACGTAGCCGAACACGTCGCCACGGATCTGTGCGCCGATCCATTCCCGGTACGGATTGCGCCTCCGCGCCACCTCGGGAACCGTGAACCCGTCGACGAGATTCACGTACGCCGCCCGCTCCGCTGTGAACACCTGCCCGACCGGGAACAGCCGGATCCACGCCGTACCGACGTCCTCCGTCCGCAGCCGACTGCCGTGCGTCTCCAGCAGATGCAGCGCCAGGATCGCGTAGTCGATGTCGTCGTCGCGCGCCGAACCCTTCACGTTGCCGCGCGTGGTCTCCGGCCAGCACGACGTCAACTGGAAGCCGTCCGGCATCGGATCCAGCACCGGCACGTAGTCCCGCAGCGGGTACGCGTCCGCGAGTACCAGGTAGTCGCGAATCCGGTCGGACGTCCAGTAGTCACCGGACTCGAGCGGCTTGCCCACGTTGCATCCGGCGATCCGCCCGAGCCACGCGGCATGAATCTTGTCGGCGAGATCGGCCGCCGGTATGGCGGACGCCTCGGGGAGCGCGCCGAGCGACTCCTGGATGTCTTCGAGTTCGTCCGGTTCGACGTACTTCCAGCCGGGCGCCCGGGCCGCCAGAGACATTCGATCGACCAGGTCGAGCACCGCGGCCCGGTCCGCCGGATCCGTCTGGTTGGCCTCGTGCACCAGCGCATCGACGTCGTACCCCGTCTCGCGCCGCTGCCGCACCTCGTCGTGCAGCAGGTTCACCGGCTGCATCGCGTCGTAGTGTTCACTCGAGTACTCGGGCCGCAGCTCCACAGCGCCTCCTCGTAATGTCCGCCAGTCTGGCTAGGGTCTCAGCATGCAGCTGAGCCCGATGCCCCCGGCCGCCTCCTGGACACATCGCGACGTGCGGACCGGTTTCGAAGTGCTCTTCGTGGACGGGCTCCGCTTGCGGGGCCGCACGTCGGCTCGCGAGGGCACGTCGACCGTCCGTGATCGTTAGGGCCAGATTGCCTGGCTGATGGCGGCGCCGAGGAAGACGCTGCCGAGGCCGGCGACGATGCTGGCGGTGACGTTGGCGACAGCGAGGAAACGAGCCCGGTCCTCGAACAGCCGGATGGTCTCGTAGGAGAACGTGGAGTACGTCGTCAGCGCGCCGCAGAACCCCGTGCCGACGAATACGTGGACGTCCTGCGGCAGACCGGTTGCGGCCCCGGCGAGGAAACCCAGGATCAGCGATCCGGTCACGTTGACGCTGAACGTCCCCCACGGGAACAGCGAGTCGTGCCGCCGCTGTACGGCGCGGTCGGCGACGTACCGCAGCGGCGCCCCGATCATCCCGCCGGCGATCACCAGCAGCAGCCTGATCATCGGGTCCTCCAGGTGATCAATGCGCGGGTCGCAGTCACGGTGGCCCAGACCGCGAGCAGCGCACCCACGACGGTCGCGACGAGATAGACGAGCGCGGTTCCTGCATGCCGGCTGGTGACGAGTTGGTGGATGTCGACGGCGTACGTCGAGAACGTCGTGAACCCGCCGAGCACACCGGTGCCGAGAAACGGGCGCACGAGTCGCTGCTGGGTCAGCACGTCGGTGACCAGGACCATCAGGATCCCGATCAGCCCGCAACCGACGACGTTGATCAGCAGCGTGCTCACCGGGAACCCGTCCGGCGCCGTCGGCCAAGCGAGCCCCACGAGGTACCGAGCCGTGGCGCCGATCGCACCTCCGACCGCGATGACTGTCAGGAGCACCGAGTCGCGGGTCCGCCGCTGCCGGCCGTCGATCCGCAGGTCGACATCAGAGTCGACCGGCCCCTTGGGCAGCGGGTTCAGGGGGTGGTGCTCCACAGACAGGCCTCCTACCAGGACTTGACCTCCCGGCGGCGCGCCGAGAGGTTCCTAGGTAGGGACTGTTGGCCGCCGGAGCGACGGTTCGGTCCGGCGAGCCCCACCGCCGGTCAAACTCGCGCCATCATAGCCCCTCGGGAACAGGGGACTGCCGACGAGCAGCTCCACCCGGCCCTGGGGCTGCGGGAACAGCCCGATCGCGGCGAGCCTGGTCGCTCGGGAGGTGAACGCGCCGACGCCGGCGCGGGTCGTCACCGCCAGGTCGGTCTTGACGCCCGAGTCGAGCGTCACCGTGTACCGGCCGGGGAGCGCTCGCTCGTTCTCATGCTTGAAGCTCGTCGCGTCCCGCGCCGACGCGAGGAGCTTGGTGTCCAACGTCTGATGGATGCTCAGGGCAACGAGCTCGTAGCGGTTCCGGAACAGTTCCGGGAACGGCGGGGCCTTGACACTCCCGCGGGCGGGCGGCGAGGCTCTGAGAGAGCGCTCTCTCAGTAACCGCCCCGACTGATTGGTCTCGCCCCTATGTCCCTGAAACCCTCGCGCTGTCTCGTCGCGCTGCTCCTCGTTGCCGGTGGCATCGGCGCTGGTGACGCCGTTGCCGCGGTCGCCGCCTGTGGTTCCACCGACGTCGCGGTGAACCGCCCCGCCACCGCGTCGTCCACCGAGAACGCCGGCCTGACCGCCTCCGCTGCGGTCGACGGCAACCCCGGGAGTCGCTGGGGGAGCGCTTTCTCCGATCCGCAGTGGCTGCAGGTCGATCTCGGGTCGAGCATCCCGGTCTGCCAGGTCGGGCTCAGCTGGGAAGCGGCGTACGGCAAGGCGTTCCGGATCGAGTTGTCCGACGACGCGAGCACGTGGCGGCAGATCTATGCCACGACCACCGGTACGGGCGGGACGCAGAACCTCGACGTCACCGGGACCGGCCGTTATCTCCGGATCACCGGCACGCAACGCGGGACCGGGTACGGGTACTCGCTCTGGGAGGTCGCAGTGCACACGACGGACGACGGCAGCGGACCGGTCGTACCGCCCACCGACCCGGCGAACCCCGACCTCGGTCCGAACGTCTCCGTGTTCACCCCGAGCACCCCGCAGGCCGACATGCAGAACCGGCTGAACCAGATCGCCGCCGAGATGCACACCAACCAGTTCGGCACCCAACGGTACGCCGTGCTGTGGAAGCCCGGCACGTACACCGCGGACGTGAACCTCGGCTTCTACACCCAGGCGGCCGGCCTCGGCCTGTCACCCGACGACGTGAACCTCAACGGCCACGTCCGGGTCGAGGCGGACTGGCTGCAGCAGGGCGACGACCCGAACAACAAGGGCAACGCGACCCAGAACTTCTGGCGCTCCGCGGAGAACCTCGCCGTCACCACCCCGCCCGATCAGATCGAGCGCTGGGCCGTCTCACAGGCGGCGTCGTACCGGCGGATGCACCTCAAGGACGCGCCGGAGATCCAGCTCTGGAACGGCGGCGACGGCTGGGCGAGCGGCGGACTGTTCGCGGACACCAAGATCGACAACACCGTGGTCTCCGGATCCCAGCAGCAATGGTTCTCCCGCAACTCCGAGTTCGGCGGCTGGAACGGCTCGGTCTGGAACATGGTGTTCACCGGCACCACCGGCGCCCCGCCGCAACACTTCCCGAACCCGTCCCACACCGTCGTCGACCAGACACCGAAGGTCCGGGAGAAGCCGTTCCTGTACGTCGATGCCGCTGGCAGCTACAACGTTTTCGTCCCGGCCCTGCGCTCGGGCACGGCGGGGACGAGCTGGTCGCACGGACCGGCGGCCGGAACGTCCATCAGCCTCGCGGACTTCTACGTCGTCAAGCCCGGAGCGTCCGTCGAGACCATCAACGCCGCGCTCGCCGAGGGCAAGCACCTGCTGTTCACGCCCGGTATCTACCACCTGAGCGACACCATCCAGGTGAACCGCCCGAACACCGTCGTACTAGGGCTCGGCCTGGCCACGCTCATCCCGGACACTGGCAAGGCCGCGATCAGCGTCGCGGACGTCGACGGGGTGAATCTTGCTGGCCTGCTCGTCGACGCCGGGCCGGTCAACTCACCGGTGCTGATCCAGGTCGGCCCGGCCGGCTCGACCGCGAGCCACGCCGCGAACCCGACCTCGCTGCATGACGTGTACGTGCGGATCGGCGGCGCCCATGTCGGCAAGGCCACGGTCAGCCTGCAGGTCAACAGCAACGACGTGATCGGCGACCACCTCTGGCTGTGGCGCGGCGACCACGGCGACGGCGTCGGCTGGGACGTGAACACCGCGGCCAACGGTCTCGTTGTCAACGGCAATGACGTGACGATGTACGGCCTGTTCGTCGAGCACTATCAGCAGTACGAGGTGCTCTGGAACGGCAACGGCGGTCGCACGTACTTCTTCCAGAACGAGTTCCCGTACGACGTACCGAACCAGGCGGCCTGGTCGAGCGGTGACGGGACACAGGGCTGGGCGGCGTACAAGGTCGCGAACAACGTCACGACGCACGAGGCGTGGGGCGTCGGCAGCTACTGCTTCTTCAGCCCGAACACCTCCATCATGGCCTCGCGATCCTTCGAGGTGCCGGACACCGCCGGCGTCCGGTTCCACGATCTGGTCTCGGTCTCGCTCGGCGGCGTCGGAACGATCTCCAACGTCGTCAACAGCACCGGCGGCACGGCCAACGCCGCCAACCAGCAGCGGTATGTCGTCAGCTATCCCTGACCGGACGGAACGACAAGGCGCCGCCCTCCAGACGTTCGAGCTGGAGGACGGCGCCTGGCCGGGTGTCAGCCGTTCAGCGGGTCGGACTGCGGGGCGATGCGGAAGTACTGCGGGTCGGAGAAGGTCAGCGGGACCTTGCCCAGACTCTTGATCACCGTGCTCGCACCGTTGGCGTGACCAACGGCGTACAGGTAACCGGACTTGGTGTCCCGGTCGATGCCGAGCAGCAGCGTGCCGTTCGCGCCGCACTTGGTGGCGATGAGCTGCTCGAAGCCCTGCCAGGTCGAGGAGCGAACGGTCTTGCCGGACGTCACGGCGTTGTACTTCGTCGGCCAGGTGACCGTGAGCAGAGTGCCTGCCCGGGTGTTGGCGATGAAGGTTTCCGAGGTGTCGGTGCGGTTGATGAGCGTCATCGACTTGACCGTGCTGAGCCCGCCGACACCGCCGGTGGAGCGCCAGCTGGTGCCGTCGGCGACCCAGCGGTTCATGACGCCGTTGGTCAGCTGGCCGTAGAGCGTCGTGCGGGCCGGGGTCCCGGCGTCCGCAGGCCGGTGGATCGACTCCTCGATGAACCGGTAGTTGGCCCAGCCGCCGCCGATCCGGAGGTTGTTGTGCGGGTAGTGCGGGTCGATCTGGCTCTCGCTGTCGACGACGAACGAACTCGAGTACAGGGCGCCGCTCATCACGGTCAGCCCGGACCTCGACTCGCCGCCGGCCCCGAGCGACCGCCCGACGACGGTGCTGATGTGCTGGACCCCGTTCGCCGGGAACACCCCGGCGGTGCCCCGGACACCGCCGACGGTGATCGGCGCCGTGGCGTTGATCATCCTGCTGGTGAAGGCCCCGTTGGCCGTCACCGACCCCAGCCGCAGCGCGCACGCCGCGGTGGTGGCCGTGGTACCAGACTGTGCGGCCGGCTTTGCTTGTGCCGACGACGCCGCGGCCGCGCCGAGCCCCAGTGCGAGCACCGCGGCCGAGGCCAGACTTACGGTCTTGCGAAACATCTGGATCGTCCTCCCCTCAGCGGAGGCGTCCTCGCCTCCGTCGTACCGCATTGGATTCCGGACGCCGCCGAAAAGTTCACAGTCGTGGTGCAGGAAATTTCGGGACCCGGCCGTGACCGAGCACTACGAGCGGATCAGCTCGGACCTATGAGTTGTGACATACGCGACTCGGGAGTGGTTCAGCGGGGCGCGTAAAAGCTGCCGTGTGACCGCGGTACCTGGTAGACACGAGACCTGGTACGGGCGGCGGATGGGAAACGGCTTCGATGGTGATGGCATGGCGGTTCGGCGCCGTCGGCGTTGATGCTGTCATGGCAGTCATCCGTGACCCGGCAGGCTTCGCGGAGTGGATGGTTGCCGTACCGCCCGCACTGCGCGTCGGGCCGAACTGGCCTGATGCCGGGTGTGTGGTGGAGCGCGACACCGGCCGGGAGATCCGCGGCCGCCACATGCACAACCGCCACCTGGTCGTCGCGGTCGTCGACAGTTGGCGACCGGATCACGAGCTGGTGGTCCGTCTGCGTAGTGGGCTTGGTGGTTGGGTCCAGATCGCAGTCAAGGTCCAGCCGCGGCCCGGGGGAGCGCTGATCGAGGTGCGGGCCGAACCGCTGACCGCCAGTGCGCGCGTCCGCTACGTCGGCGCCGGCCGCAACAGCGCCGAACAACGCTGCGCCGAGGTCGCCGAGCGCCTGATCGCCCTGGCAACCACCGACGACCCCGACGACTAGTGCCTCGCCAAGGAACGTTCAGGTCCTAATCCATCACTCGGGGTCCGGCCGGCCGGACTGGTCCCGCGGTCTGTCTCGCCGGTGCTCTACCCAACTTTGAGAAGCCACCGACCACAATTCCGTGCTGGAACTGGGCGGTGGCTTCTCAAAGTTGGGTGGAGACCGAGGCGGAGGAGGGCTGGGGGATTACGTCGTCAACGTTGCTTGACGAGGCACTAGCTGCCAGGGACGAGCACGATGCGGCCGAAGACCTCGCCTTTCTGCATCTTTTGATGGGCGAGGGCGGCGTCGTCCAGTGGCAGCTGTTCGTGCACGACCAGGGGCAACTCTCCTCGCGCCGCGGCGGCGAACTGCTCGGTTCTGACGGTACGGCGTTGTTCGGGCGGGACGGTGTCCGCGCTGAAAGTGGCGAACGACAACGACTTGCGGAAGTTGGTCAGCAGGGACGTGCCGAAATCCGCCGGCGGCATACCGGCGACCATTCCTACCGCGACGAGCCGGCCGTTCGGAGTGAGCTTGTCGACGAAGGACGGCAGCCCGGATCCGCCGACGATGTCGATGATCACGTCGTACGCCGGGGGAGCGCTGCTGTCGCCCGCACCGGACCGGTCCAGAACCTGGGTCGCACCGAGCTTGCGTAAACGTTCTCCGCGCTCGGCCGACGACGTGGTGACGGCCACCGCCGATGCCCCGGCGCTGGCGGCGAGGTGCACCGTGAGGATGCCGATGCTACCCGCGGCGCCTCGCACCAGAACAGACTCGCCCGGCGCGAAACGTGCATGCTGCAAGCCGAAATGAGCCACGACACCTGAGCTGCCCAATGTCACCGAGTCAACCGCGGACAGATCGTGCGGCAGCGGTACGACGTCCGCGACCGGGACCGCCACATGCTCGGCGTACCCACCGCCGAGGCCGGTGAAGGCCCAGACGCGCCGGCCGATCAACGAGCTGTCGTCGCCGGCGGCAACTACCGTGCCGGCCACTTCTGAGCCCGGTATGTGCCCTTCGGTGAATCCCCAACCGGCGATGGCTCCGCTGCGGATCAGCGCGTCGACGCCGCCGACACCGATCGCCTCGACCGCTATCAGCACCTCGCCGGGGCCGGGTGTGGGCTTCGGCACCTCGATGACGTCGAGTCCCTCGGGACCCCCGAATGCCTTGATGGCAACAGCCTTCACAGTTTCGATCTCCTCTCGAGTACTCCGAGATTAAACGGACGCCGGCGTCCACTTGGCTAGAGTGAGAGGAGTGACCAGTCGTTTGCCTCAGAAACTGCGTTCGGACGCGGAGGACAACCGGGACCGCATCCTGGCGTCGGCACGCACGCTCTTCGCAACAGAAGGCCTCACCGTGCCGATGCGGGAGATTGCCCGGCATGCCGGGGTGGGGCCGGCGACGCTGTACCGGCGGTTCCCGACGAAGCAGTCACTGGCGACCGAGGCCTTCGCCGAACAGGTCCGTGCCTGCGAGGCGATCGTCGAGCAGGGCCTGGCCGTCGCGGATCCCTGGCAGGGGTTCTGTCTGGTGATCGAGCGGCTCTTCGAGCTCCATGTCCGCAACCGCGGATTCACCGACGCATTCCTGGCGACGTACCCGGAGGCGGCCGACTTCGCCGAGAGCCGGGAACGCGCGATGCGATCGGTCGCCACGCTGGCCCGGCGGGCCAAGGCGGACGGGCAGCTGCGGCGGGACTTCGAGCTGGCCGACTTCGTCATCATGCTGACCGCTCATCGCGGGTTGCGCGCGTCCACGTCCGCGGGCCGGCTGGCTGCTTCCCGGCGCTTCGCGGCCCTTGCGGTGCGGGCGTTCCAGGCCTGACGTGGCTGAGGCGGTCGTGGGTGAACCCACGACCGCCTCAGTTTGCCGGCGTTCGGATCAGCTCTGGCTGTCCGGGATGTCGTCGTTCTGGCCGTCCAGGTTGTCGAGCTGGCTCTTCGCCTGGTCCACGCCCTGGTCGATCTTGTCGCCGTACTTGCCGCCGGTCTTCTCGTCGACGAAGTCGCCGGCCTTGTCCAGGCCCTCGCCGACCTTGTCGCCGTGACCGTCGACCAGGTCGGACGCCTTGTCCTTCAGGCTTTCCGCGGCGTCCTTGAGGTTGTCGAATACACCCATGATCGTGATCCCCGTTCAGTTCCCGTAGTCGTTCGACTGGGAGTCGTTGTCGTTGCCGGTGGACTGGTAGCCGTCGCTCTGCGAGTCGCCGGAGCCGTAGCCACCATCCTGAGACTCTTCACGCTGACCGTAGTCGTTGCCGCCGCGGGAGTCGTCGCCCGACTCACGCTGACCGTAGTCGTTGCTGTCCTGGCCGCCCTGGTTGTCCTGGCCGTACGAGTCGCCGGATTCCCCTCCGTTGGAATCCGAACCGAAGTCGTTGCCCTGGTCACCAGATCCGGACCCGGTGGTGCCCGACTCGGACTGCTCGCCGTACTGCCGGCTGTTGTTCCGCTCACCGTCGGCGTAGCCGTCGGTGCGCTCGGACGAGCTGTCTTCGTCGTAAGGATTCGTCATGCGCTATCTCCCCGTGAGATATGAGTGATCCGGCCGCATCGCGGCCGTGAGCCGGATGGCACCCGCCCTTTCCTACCGGAAGGTAGGAGTCGGCGCAAGCACTCCACTCCCGTGTTTTGCTTGCGTTCATCAACGATCCTTGACCACCTGGCGCAGCCGGTTGGTGGCCCGGAACTGGAGCTGCTTGATCGCGCCGTCCGTGCGGTCCATCGCGGCAGCGGTCTCGCTGATCGACAGGCCGGCGAAGAAGCGCAGCACCAGGCACTCGCGCTGGTCGTCGGGCAGTCGGGTGAGCGCGTCACGCACCGTCGCCGTACTCACGGACAGCAGCGCGGCCTGCTCCGGCCCGACGGACTCGTCGATCTGCGGGCCGACCTCGTCGGTGACGATCGCCAGCCGGCTCCACCCGGAGCGGTGGTGGTCGATGACGACGTTCCGGGCGATGGTGACGAGCCAGGCCGCGAAGTTGAGCTGTGCCCGCGGCCGGCGGGCGATCGCGCGGAACGCCCGCAGGAACGTCTCGCTGGTCAGATCCTCGGCCGCGCTGCGGGACGAGGTCTTGCTGTAGGTGTACCGGTAGATCGACGGCAGGTACCGATCGTACAGCCGCCCGAAGGCGGCGCCGTCACCCGCTTGCGCGAGCCGGATCAGTTCGTCCTCGTCGAGATCGTCGGTGAATCTGTCGTCGGCGACCCTGTAGGCAGCCGTGTTTGCACCTGCGATGGCCATGCGCTTCCCAAGCCCCGTTCTCAGTCAGCTACGCGGTGAACATCACGAAAAGGTTACCGAAACTAGCGCACCGTGTCACTCCCCTTCCGCCCTGTCACCGAAAACACTTCGAGGTTCGTGGAAGTGTTGGTGGATGACCCGGCTCCGGCCGACCATCGAGTGAGGACTGATTTCCTGCGTGACCAGGAGAAATGGATGGCCATCGAACCGCGCTCCGTGCTGGCACCCGACCTGTCGATGCTGTCGGTGACGCTGCAGGCGTTGCTCGGCGACGGCAAGGGGATACCGAAGCTGCTGCGGCTGCGGTTGCTCGCCGTCATGCACACCCCGGCCGGCCGGGCGGCGCTGCGTCCGATGGTCGCGCCGCCGGGGCAACGCCGGCAGATCCCGTCCGCGGTCGCACCGCTCACCCCGGTGAGCGATCTGTCGATGGAGACCCAGGTCGACGCGCTGCGGTCCAACCACAACGACCAACTGCGGAACAACCTCGTCGAGATCTTCGGCGACCGCATCCCGCCGGTCTGGCGGGCGGCCGCCGAGCAGCCGGCCCGCTGGTCCCGTGCGCTGGGCGACGCACTCGCGGACGTGTGGTCCGGCCCGGGCCGCGACGCTTGGTCCCGGTCCCGTGCTGCCCTCGACAGCGAGCTGCGAAGGCAGGAGAGTCTGGTCGGCCGGGCCGCCACGCACACCTTGCTGAACACGCTCTCGCCGCGGATCCGGTTCGACCGCGGTGCGTTCGTCCTGGACGAACGGGTGAAGGTGCCGGTCGGGAACCGCAAGATCGTCCTGGCGCCGATGATCTCCGCGCCGGACTCGATGGTGGTGGAGAACAGCGACCCGGTCGCGATCGTGGTCGGCTACCCGCTGCCCGGTGCGCTCGCGTCCTGGTCGCCGGCCGGGCTTCCGGTCCGCGAGTCGAGCGACGCACTGGCCACCGTCATCGGCCACGTCCGGGCCGAGATCCTCCGCCGTCTGGTGCTGCCGATGAGCATGAGTCAACTGGCGGCCGAGCTCAACTGCGCGCCGAGCACCGCGACACATCACTGCAATACGCTGGAGTCGGCCGGTCTGGTCGAGCGCATCCGGCAGGGCAAAAGCATCCTGGTACGCCGCACCAGCCGCGGCGCGTCCCTCGTCGACATCTTCACCTGACCACTCCACATAGTTGCTCTCAGCAACCTTCCGTACGACGTGGAGGACCGCGATGGAAGACCTCCGGCTCCGACCGGCGACAGTCGCCGACGACGAGTTCCTGTACGACCTGCACCGCCGGACGCTGGGTGCGGCCATCGAGGCGACGTGGGGCCCCTGGGACGACGACGAACAACGGCGGTACCACCACGACTGGTTCACCAAGACCGTCGGGACCGTCGAGATCGTCCTGGTGGGTGGACAGCCGGCCGGCATGATCCAGGCGGCACTGGAAGACGTCGCCACGTTCTACGTGTCCAGGATCGAGATCGCGCCCGAAGTCCAGGACCGCGGCGTCGGTACGACGTTGCTGCGTCGACTTGCCGATCGTGCGAGGGAGGCCGGCGCGTCCGCTGTCGAGCTCCACGTGCTGCAACTCAATCGTGCCCGTGACCTCTACGAACGCCTCGGCTTCGAGGTGGTTGCGGAGGAACCGCCGAAAGTGCGGATGCGCCTCACCTTGTGATTCAGTGCCCTATGCAATTGACGCTCGCCACGTCGTACGACGCCTCTCCGGAGGAAGTGTTCGCGATGATCACCGACATCACGTTCCAGGAACAGGTGTTCGAGCGGCTGCGGGTGCCGTCGTACGACGTCGTGGTGGGGGATGCCGGTGAGGACCTGGCGGTGCGGTTCCACTGGCAGACGCAGCCGGCCGACGTACCGGTGGTTGCCCGGCGGTTCGTCGGGAACACGTTGGAGCTGGCGCAGGTCAAGGTGTGGCACCGGCCGGATGTCGACGGTGCGCGGGAGGCCGATGTCGACGGTGAGGTGACCGGCGTGCCGGTGAAGGTGACCGGCACCACCCGCATCGTGCCGGCCGGTCGGGGGACTACCCAGGCCTTCGACCTCCACGTCACGGCATCGGTGCCGATGGTTGGCAAGGGCATCGAGCAGGTCGTGGCGGACGCGGTTCGCGTCCGGCTGGAGAAGAAGTTCGAGGTCGCCAGGGCCTGGTTGTCCGGCTCGCTCTGAGGCGTCACGCGAAGGCCGAGTGGCCGGTGATCGAGCGGCCGACGATCAGCGTGTTCATCTCGCGGGTGCCTTCGTAGGAGTAGATGGCCTCGGCGTCGGCGACGTACCGACCGACGTTGTGTTCGAGCAGGATGCCGTTGCCGCCGAGCAGTTCACGGGCGTACCCGACGGTCTCGCGCATGCGCATGGTGCAGAACATCTTCGCGAGTGACGCGTGCTCGTCGTAGGCAGCGCCGGCGTCCTGGAGTTGGGAGAGCCGGGCGCAGAGTGTGGCGGACGCGGTGGTGTTGGCGAGCATCCGGACGAGCAGATCCTGCACCAGCTGGAACGCCGCGATCGGCTTGCCGAACTGCTCGCGCTGCTGGGCGTACGCGAGGGCGTGCCGGTAGGCGCCGCGGGCACAGCCGACCGACATCCAGGCGACGCCTGCCCGCGTCATCAGCAGCACCTTCGCCGTGTCGCGGAACGAGTTCGCGCCGGCCAGGCGGTTCGTTTCGGGGACGCGGACGTCGTCCAGCGTGATCAGCGCGTTCTGGACCACGCGCAACGCCATCTTGTCCTCGAGCTTGGAGATGGTGAACCCGGGGGTGTCCTTCTCGACCACGAAGCCTTTGACCTGTCCGTCGGCCACGTCCCGGGCCCAGATGATGATGAGATCGGCGAAGGTCGCGTTGCCGATCCACTTCTTCTGACCGTTCAGCACCCAGGTGTCACCGTCACGCCGGGCCGTGGTCTGCAGACCGCGGGAGGCGCCGGAGCCGACATCCGGTTCGGTCAGCCCGAAGGCACCGATCTTCTCCAGCCGTGCCATTGCCGGCAGCCAGCGTTGTTTCTGTTCCTCGGACCCGCACAGGTAGATCGAGCCCATCGAGAGTCCGCTGTGGACACCGAAGAAGGTCGCGATCGACGGGTCCGCCGTACTCAGCTCCATCGAGATCAGGCCGTCGAGCAGGAAGCTCCGGCCGGGGCAGCCGTAGCCCGCGTACGGCGTACCGACGATGCCCAGGTCCCGTAAGGCGGGGACGAGCTCGAACGGGAACGTCGCGCGGGTCCAGTGCTCGTTGATGATCGGCGCGACCTGCTTGTCGCCGAACTCGCGAACCGCGTGCAGCAGAGAGCGCTCCTCGTCGTTCAGCAGCAGTTCGAGGCCGTAGAAGTCGATCGGGTCGGTGGTCATGGCGTCCTCCGCAAGAAGTTGGTGATGACGGGCACCAGGGTCGGTGCCTCGGTGACGAGCTCGACGTGCCCGCCGGGGTAGACGTACAGCTCGGCGTGCGGGATCAGGCGGGCCAGGATGCGCCCGTTGACGACCGGGACGATCGGATCGTCGTCGCCGGTGAGTACGAGCGTCGGCTGCCGGATCAGCCCGAGGAACGGCAGGCTGGTCCAGCAGGCGCCGGCGAGCAGCTGGTACATGTAGCCGCGCATCGATCCGGCGCTCACCTGGTTCTTGAAGACCGCGAGGATGTCGCCCGCGTGTTTGCGGGCCGTGCCGCCATACAGGAGTCCGGCCAGGCCCGCGGCGTACCCAGGGTCGCGGAAGCGCCGTGGCGTGATCATGCGCAGCAGCGTGGTCGGCTTGCCCGGCACCATCAGGACTCCAGTGCCCGTGCTGACCAGCACGAGCCGACGGACCCGCCGCCGGTGCTGGACCGCGAGTTGCTGGGCGAGCGCTCCACCCCACGACAGTCCGAGGACGTCCACCTGGTCGTACCCGAGCTGGGTCAGCATCCGGTCGACCATCCAGGCCATCCGGGGGATGCCGTCCGGGAGCAGACCGCTCGGCGAGCCGCCGACACCGGGTACGTCGAACCGGATCACCGTGCGATCCAGTACGTCGACGACGGGCTGCAGGACCTCGAAGCCGGCCCCGATGCCGCAGCACATCAGCAGCGGGGTTCGGCTGGGGTCACCAGGAGTCACGTCGTACCGGATCCGGCGGCCGCCGGCGGTCAGGGTCTCCACGTCAGTTCTCCCGGACGTAGCTGCCAGGGGCGTCTTCGAGTGGTGTCAGTCCGCCGCCGCCCAGGGTCTTCGGCGCTGCCTTCGTGCGCCCGCTCCGCTGACCGAGCCAGGCGATGTAGTCCGGCCACCAGGACCCCTGCCGGGTCGTTGCCGTGCGCAACCACTCGTCCGGGTCCTGCGGGTTGGCGTCGTTCACCTGGTACGTCGCCTTCGGGTTGCCGGGCGGATTGACCATCGACGCGATATGGCCGGCCGTCGACAGGACGAACCTGCTCTCGCTGCCGAGCAGCTGCGTACTGCGGTAGCACGACTGCCACGGGCAGATGTGATCGGAGATCCCGGCAACGATGTACGACGGTGTGGTGACCTTGCCGAGGTCGACGGCCGAGCCGAGCATCGTCGCCGCGCCCGGTTCCGTGAGCGCGTTCGACATCGCCAGCTCGACGAACCCACGGTGCAGCGCGGCGGTCATCCGGGTCGTGTCGGCGTTCCAGAACAGCACGTCGAACGCGGCCGGCGCCCGGCCCTGCAGGTAGTTGTTGACCCAGTAGCTCCAGATCAGATCGGTCGGACGCAGCCAGGCGAACACCTCGGCCAGCGCCCGTCCGTCCAGGAACCCCTTGGACGCCGACGATGCGATCGCGGCTGCGGCCATCCGCTCGTCCAGTGCGGCCGACGCGAGTCCGGCCCGGCTCTGGTCGAGGACCGAGACCGCCAACGTGAAGCCGGCGACCCGATCCAGCTCACCGCTGTCGGCGAGGTGCCCGAGCAGCATCGACGCGAGGATCCCGCCCGAGCAGGTCGCGAACAGGTGCGTGGTGTCGGTCCGGGTGATCCGCCGTACGGCGTCCATCGCGGCCAGGATCGCCGCGCCGTAGGTGTCGATGTCCCAGTCGCGGTGCCGGGCGTCCGGGTTCCGCCACGAGATCGTGAAGACCTGCTGGCCCTGCTGGACGAAGTACTCGACCATGCTGCGGCCCGGTGCGAGATCGACGACGTAGTACTTGTTGATCACCGGCGGGACGATCAGCAACGGGACGGTGCGGACCTTCTCGGTCTGCGGCGTGTACTGGATCAGCTCGAAGATTTCGTTGCGGAAGACAACGGCTCCGGCGGTGGCCGCGACCGTCGTGCCGACCTCGAAGGCGGTCGGTTCGACCATGCTCGGCACCCGCGGCGCGGTCGACAGGTCGCGGACGAGGTTGCGGGCGCCGGCCAGCGAGCTGAGGCCGGCGGTGTCGATCAACGCCTTCCAGGCCGACGGGTTCAGCACGGGGTTGTTGCTTGGGGCAAGCGCCTCGACGACGTTGTCGACGACGAAGGTCATCCGTTGCCGATCGCGCCAGCCCAGCTCGGCGTCCGCAGGCAACGCTCCGGCGGCGTCGGCCGCGGCCAGGTAGCTCTGCACGATGCGGCGCAGGATCGGGTTCCGCGTCCACGCGGGGTCGCTGAACCGGCGGTCGCGGCGGGACGGCGTACGGTCGGACTGGCCGATCGCGATCCGTCCCAGCTCCCCGGCCAGGCCGGTGGCCCGGTGGCCGAGGGTCCGTGGCCGGGCGGCCAGTCCGGTCGCCATCCGGGCCCAGGCCGCGTTCGGGACGAACCGGCGCAACGGGCCGACGGCGGCGCTGGTGAGCAGCAGGTCGAGCGGGGCGGCGAGGTCATCAGCCGGCGTGCTCATCGCAGTACTCCTTCGGGTACGACGACCGCGCGGCGCTGGATCTTGCCGGTCGGGCCCTTCGGCAGATCGTCGACGATCCAGACGGCCCGCGGGTACTTGTACGCCGCGATCCGGCTCTTGACGAAGTCGCGCAGTTCCTCCGGGGTCGCCGTCGTACCGTCCTTGAGCGCGACGGCGGCGCCGATCTCCTCGCCGAGGGACGCGTGCGGGATGCCGATCACGGCCGCCTCGGCGACGGCCGGGTGCTCGTACAGCACCTCCTCGACCTCGCGCGGGTAGACGTTGTAGCCGCCGCGGATCAGCAGGTCCTTCTTCCGGTCGACGATGAAGAAGTAGCCGTCCTCGTCCTGCCGGGCCATGTCGCCGGTGCTGAGCCAGCCGTCGGCGTCGATGGTCGCGGTGGTCTCGTCGGGCTTACGCCAGTACGACTTCATCACGTTGTGGCCGCCGATCTGGATCTCGCCGATCTCACCAGGCTGCACGGGCTCGCGGTTCTCGTCGACGACCCGCATCCGCACACCTTCGATCGGCGTACCGATCGAGCCCGGCTTGCGGACCGCGTCGGGGTGGTTGAACGACGCGACCGGCGAGGTCTCGGACAGGCCGTAGCCCTCGAGGATGATGCAGCCGAACGCATGCTCGAACCCGCGCAGCACCTCGACCGGAAGGGCGGCTCCACCCGACACGCAGGTCCGGAGCGTGGTGACGTCGTAGCCGTCCCGATCGGGTACGCCGAGCATCGCGGCGTACATGGTCGGCACACCCTCGAAGACGGTGACCCGGTCGCGCTGGATGACCTCCAGGGCCTTGGCGGGGGAGAAGCGCGGGATCAGGGTCAGGGTCGCGCCGTTGGCGATCGCGGTGTTCAGGCCGCAGGTCAGTCCGAACACGTGGAACAGCGGCAGGCAGCCCATCACCACGTCGTCCGGTCCGATCCCGAACAGCGTCCGCGCACTCACGGCCTGGTTTGTGTTCAGACCGGCATGGGTCAGTTCGGCACCCTTCGGACGGCCGGTGGTTCCGGAGGTGTACAGGATCACGGCCGTGTCGTCGCTGTCCCGGCTGACGAGCTCCGTTGCCGGCTCGCGGTCGGCGACGAGCGCACGGAACTCCTGCGGTACGACCGCGACCAGCTGCGCGCCGGCGGCCTTGGCGCCGGCCTCGGCTTCGGCCGCGACCTCGTGCCAGCCGAACAGCACGCGCGCCCCGGAGTCGCCGAGGTAGTACTCGACCTCACGCCGCTTCAGCAGCGGATTCATCGGTACGGCGATCCCGCCGGCCCGCAGTACGCCGTAGAAGACGATCGCGAACTCGGGAATGTTCGGCAGCATCAGGCCGACCCGGTCGCCGGGCCGGACGCCGTACTCCTGGAGCAGGGTGACGACGCGTGCGGCGGCGTCGTCGAGGTCGGTGTAGCGGAGGACGTCGTCGTCCAGCCGGATGGCGGGGTGGTCCGGGTACATGGCCGCGGACTCGGACAGGTTCAGGCTGAGGTTCGTCATTGCTCGCTCCGGGGTGGATGGTTCGCGCTGTGGTTCCACCATCCGGCCCGGCGGCGCCGGGAGCGATGGGGCGGCGGCCAACGTCACCGCGCTGCGAATGTGGCCGCGAACAACGGGGGCACGCTTATGCTCCGAAGATGACCGCGCGCACCGACGGACCGGAGATCGAGGACCTGATCGACCGGCTGCGGGCACGCGCCGCCGAGTTGATCGAGGCGATGGCGTCCCGGATCGAGACCGAGGTCGAGTTCTACCGCACCGGCGGGCTGGTTCCGCCGGACGCGTTGCGCGCGTCGTGCGGGGCGAACTTCGAGTTCATGATCGAGTCGCTGGTCGGGGACGGCTCCGACCCGGTGTCGGCGCGCGAGACCGGTCGTCTGCGGGCTGAGCAGGGCGCTCCGCTGGCGGACGTGATGGCGGCGTACCGGGTGGGGACCCGCTACCTGTGGGACGTGGTGCTCGCCGAGGCGGCGGCGGCGCGGATCACCGATCAGGTCCTGGTGGTGGCGTCGAGCCGGTTGTGGCAGATGCAGTCGTCGTACACCGACGCGATGACGGACGCGTACCGCGACATCCAGTCGCGCCGGCTGCTCGAGCAGGATCAGCAGCGCTCCGCGCTGGTCGAGGCATTACTCGAAGGCCGGATGCCTGGCGGTGGGACGGTGTGGGAGGCTGCGGAGTTGCTGCGGCTGCCTTTCAAGGGACCGTTCGTGGTCGTGGCCGCGGAGGTGCCCGAGGTCGGTCGGCAGGCGTTGCCCGGGGCGGAGGAGCGGTTGCGATCGACGGGACTGGCGTCGGCCTGGCGGCTGCTGCCCGAGCTGCAGATCGGCGTCGTGTGCGTGCCGCCGGGGCGTCTCGCCGTACTCGCGGACTTCCTGCGCAAGTCGGCCACCGGCCGGGTCGGCGTGAGCCCGCCGTACGACGAACTGGACGCGACCGGGCAGGCCGTACGGTTCGCCCGCGTCGCGCTGGCGGGGTCGACGGCGGCCTCGGCGGTGACGTTGTTCGAGGACTCGCCGCTGACGATAGCGGCGGTCGCGGCCCCGGATGTCATGCAGTACTTCGTCCGCAACGTGCTCGGCGGGCTCGACGATCTCCCGTCCGACGATCGCGAGGTTCTGCTCGAGACGCTGGCCGCCTGGTCGACCCACAACGGCTCGGCCACCGAGACCGGCGAATTCCTCTACTGCCACCCGAACACGGTCCGGCACCGCCTGCACCGCATCGAGGAACGCACCGGCCGTTCGCTCAACGACCCGCGCTCAGTGGCCGAACTCCTTCTCGCCCTCGAGGCCGCCCGCACCGCCCTCTGACTTCCAGTTCCAGCTGGCGATGGCGGTGCGCATCAGTTGGGCGGCGGTAGCCGGGCGATTGCCGGCGCTCCAGAGCAACGACAGTGTGCGTCGGCAGTCGGGGTGGTCGACGGCGATCCACGCGACCGGGTAACCGGGGGCCGAGCGGCGGGCGATGTCGGGGTTGAAGCCGATGCCGAGGCCGGCGCGGATCAGCTCCTGGATGGCTCCGGCCTCGTCGCTCTCACAGACGATCCTCGGCGTCAGGCCGTGCTCGGCGAAGAGCCGATCGAGGAGACGTCGTTGCCAATGGCCCCTTCGGGAGGTGACGAACGGCTCGTCGGCCAGGTCCTCGATGCGCACCGAGGTCCGGTCCGCCAGCCGATGGTCCAGTGGTGTGACCACATGGACGGCTTCGTCCAGCAGGACAACGGATTCCAGGCCGGCGCTCGGCACCGGCTGGGAGGCGACGCACAGGTCGATGTCCTGGGCCCGCAGCCGGCGGGCCATGTCCTCGGCCGGCAGCTGCCGCAGCTCGATCTCGATGGTGGGATGGTCGCGTTTGAAGCCGGCCAGCGGTTCGGTGAGGGCGAGGAAGTTCTCAGCGGCCAGCCGCACGGTGCCCGATCCCTGCTCGGTCGCCTCCGCGACGGCTCGTCGACCGGCGTCGAGCTCGCCGAGTGCGCGTTCGGCGTACCCGCGGAAGAGGACGCCGGCCGGGTTCAGTCGCAGGCGGGCGGCGCGGTCGAACAACGGCGTACCGAGCTCGTGCTCGAGACGGGCGATGGTGCGGCTCAACGACGGCTGGGCGATGCGGAGCTCGTCGGCCGCGCGGCTGAGGTGCTCCAGCCGGGCGACCACGACGAACTGCCGGAGCATGGTCAGATCCATCATGCCTCTTCGATCATAACGAGATAGCGATATTGGTCTTGGACGCTCATAACTCTCGAATCATAGTGTCGCAGCTGATCGAGAACGTGAGTGAGGAGGTGCCCGATGGTCAGCGGATGGGTGCTGCGGGGCGTGGTCAGCGCGCACCTGGTGGCGATCTTCGGCCAGCCGGTGTTCGCCGGCGTCTACCTGAGTGGTGACTTCGACGGACTGCGACTGCATGCGGCCGGTGCGGATGTCGCGACGTCGGTCGGCTATCTGCAGGTGATCGCGGCGGTCGTCGTCTGGGTGCGGCTGCGTCAGGTCTGGCCGTTCGTCGCTTCGCTCGCGGTGGTCGCGGGCGAGACCGTGCAGTACTTCGCCGGGATGGACGGCGCTCTGTGGCTGCACATTCCGTTGGGGGTGTTGACGGTGGCCGCGGTGGTGGTGTTGTTCATCGCCATCTGGCGACAGCCGCTGGTACGTCGGGAGGCCGGGCATGCGTGAGTTGAGCCGGCGCCAGGTGCTGGGCATCGGGGGAGCGCTCGGCGTGGTCGCAGCCGGCGGTTTGTCGACCGCGGGCGCGTTGTCGCGCCGCCCGGCGCTGACCGGGGCCGAGTTGCGCAGCGCCGTACCGTTGCCGCCGGCCTACCAGGTGCCGTTGCCGATTCCGCCTGTACTGGCGCCGGTCAGCACCGCGGACGGCTTCGATCGGTACGAGGTCGTCCAGCGGGAGGTGACGGCGGAGATCCTGCCCGGTGTGCGGACCGGGTTGTGGACGTACGGCGGGACGTTTCCGGGGCCGACGATCGAGTCGCGGCGGGGCCGCTCGATCACGGTTGCCCACCGCAACGAGTTGCCGGTGCCGACCGTCGTGCACCTGCACGGCGGCCGGACGCCCGCTGCGTTCGACGGGTATCCGACCGACCTCGTCCTTCCCGCGGGCTGGCCCGAGGATCACCACATGCACGATCCGCAGGCGATGACGACAGAGGTGACGCGGGAGTACACGTTCCCGCTCGACCAGCGGCCGACGTTGCTCTGGTACCACGATCACCGGATGGACTTCACCGCGCCGGCGATCTGGCGCGGACTCGCCGGCCTGCATGTCGTCCGCGACGACGCGGAGGAGTCGCTCGGACTCCCGGCCGGTCCGCGCGAGCTGCCGCTGATGATCACGGACCGCGCGTTCGCCGCCGACGGATCATTCGCGTACCCGGCGCTCGACCCGACGTTGCGCAAGCAGCCGGGCGTCCGCGAACCGTACGTCGCCGGCGTCCTCGGAGACGTGATCCTGGTGAACGGAGCCCCGTGGCCGGTGCACGAGGTCGACGCGGCGCGGTACCGGCTTCGCATCCTGAATGCGTCGAACGCCAGGCACTACGACCTCGAAGCTGTGCTCGACGACGGACGCCGCCTCGACCTCGTCCAGATCGGCGCCGACCAGGGCCTGCTCCACACCCCGGTCACCCATCGGAACCTGCCGATCGCACCGGCCGAGCGGTACGACGTGATCGTCGACTTCGCCCGTGTCCCGGTGGGGAGCCGGGTGCGGGTCGTGAATCGGCTGGGGTCCGGGCGGACACGGGACGTGCTGGCGTTCCACGTCGTACGGAAGGCGGCTGACGGCAGCCGGATTCCCGGCGTACTGTCGTCGGACCTGCCGCAGTGGCAGCGGTCCGAGGCTGTGCGGGTGCGGGACTTCTCGTTCCGGGCGGGGCAGATGGGCGACGGGCACGGCTGGCTGATCGGCGGCAAGCCGTTCGCCCCGGAGCGTACCGATGTCACCACGCGGCTCGGGGACGTGGAGATCTGGCGGCTGGTGGCCGACGTACACCATCCCGTCCACCTGCATCTGGTCGGTTTCCGGGTGCTGTCGCGGGGCGGCCGCCCGCCGCTGCCGCAGGACGCGGGTCTCAAGGACACCGTGTCGCTGCGGCCCGGCGAGTCGGCCGAGATCATCACCCGCTTCGACGGCTACCGCGGGCGGTACCTGTTCCACTGCCACAACGCCGAGCACGAGGACATGGGCATGATGGCCAACCTCGAAATCACTTGAGCAGCTACTCGCGCCAGCCGGTGAGGTCGACGGACTTGCCGGAGTCGACGCGGAAGGCAAGTTTGACGGTGGTCTCCTGGCCGGCGGCCAGGTCGAGCTTCCAGGTGACGACGCCGAGGTCGGTGGTTTCGGCCGGCTCCGGTTCGGCGCTGAGCGGCTTCACGGTGATCTCGTGGTCGCGGGACACCGGGAGCTGATCGAGGACGGTGATCCGGGCGTTGCGCGGGGTGTGGTTCTCGATCTTGGTCTCGTACTCGACCTGGCGCCGGCGGGTCGATCCGAGCGTCGCCTTGCTCGCTTCCCGGCGTACCAGCTTGCGTTCGACGCGGATGCGGTCGTCCAGTCCGAGCGCGAGCTCGACATCCTCACCGGGCGCCCACAGCGGCAACGCGGCGGCGCCGACGTACTCCGCCTCGTGGAAGACGGAGGCCTTGCCGGCGGGGAGCGTGTGCGCGGACGAGTTCACCACCGTGGCACGCAGGTGTACGTCGGTGGAGCGGACCGGTGCGGTGATGTAGTCCAGCTCGGCGTCGAGGTCGATCGCGGCGATCGTCGCGCGATGGGTCGCTCCGTCGGCGGGTACGGCGACGGGCCGCGGCGGGGTGTAGCTCGCGGCGGTCATGCCCTGCTCGACGGTCGCCTCGACAGCAGCGAACGCCGGCGCTGGGGCCATCTCGGCCCTGTCGCGGCTCAGTGGACGGCCGGCTACTTGCAGACCGAGCGGGACAGCGGCACCGGGCGCGATCGGCATCGGCGGGTGGGAGCGGTCGAGGTACCACGGGTCGAGCTCGGGGACCTTCGCGGTGACGGTGGGCCGAGCCGTCGACAGGGTCAGGTCGCACTCCGGCCAGTCCTCGCCGGTGTGCTGGGTGATCAGGCCGTACCAGTTCAGCGTGAGGCGGTCGCCGGTCAGACGCACGTCGTACGAGCTGATCCAGTTGGCCGCCGGCACGACGTACGAGAGCTCGATCTCCACCTCCGCCTCGGTCTCCAGCGCCAGCGCGATCGCAGCGGTGCGCCGGTCGGGAGTGCGCTGCTGCGTGATCGCAGCCAGCCGACGGTCCGCGGCGGCGAGCCGGTTCTCGGCTTCGCGGCGTCGTGCGGCGAGCTCACGTCGCGTCGCCCGTACGGCGGAGAGCCGGTCGGTGAGCGACTCGGTGAACCCGCCCAGCTCGGCACCTGCTTCGCCGGACGCCAGCGTGCGCGCGAAGCTGTTGCCGGCGCGCCGAGCCAGCTGGGCGAGGAACGTGTCGAGCTGCGCCTGGACATCGTCCGCGTCGGCGAGCTGCGCGACCTCGTCCTGCGCATCGAGTCGTGCCTGCTCCAAACCCGCGACCGTCTCGTCCGGCGCTTGTGGATGATGCGCGATCGCCAGGTCCACGCCGAGCACGGTCGCGGGTCCACGTCCGGCGACGCGCACCGAGTCCTCCTCCAGCGACAGCGGCAGCGGTTCGACGTACACCGTCTGGTCCCCGGCGGGCACAGTGATCTGTCCGCGGCGGGTCACTCGCGCCCGGCCCGGATAGACAGTGACAGCAACGATCGGCGCATCCACCACGAGTTGGTCCATGTCCCGACAGTAGCCGCCGCCCGGGACTACTTCCCGGGCGTGACAGGCCAGGCGATGTCGTCGATCGCCAGCCACGGAGCGGCGGCGACAGCGGCCGGCGTTGCGCCTGCGAACGCGGTGACTTCGCGGTGCAGGTGGGACTGATCGACGTACCCGCTCTCGGCCGCCACGGTGGCGACCGATCGCCCCGACGCCAGGAGGTGGGCGGCGTGGTCGAAGCGGACGAGTTGAGCGGCTCGTTTGGGGGTGATGCCGAGCTGGGACCGGAAGCGCGCCCACAGGCGTTTGCGGCTCCAGCCGACCTCGCTCGCGAGACCGTCGACGCGCACTCGCCCGCCGCTGGCGAACGTCCGCTGCCAGCTGTGCGCGACCTCTGCATCGACGGACGCATTCAGGCGCCGGCCGAGGACATCCACCACGATGGCGAAGCGCTCGTCCCACGACGCCGTGGCACGCAGCCTGTCCTCGAAGCGGCCTGCGCCCCGGCCCCACACGTCCGCGAACGACGCCACTGTCCCGGTCAGCTGCGGCGATGCGCCGAACGCCCTGGCCGCCACGACCGGAGACAGCCGGACCTGCAGACACTCGCCCAGCCGGCCCGCCGCACGCACGTCGTGGGGGAGAAGCCCGATGAATGCACTGCCCGTCTCGGTCCGGCCGTGCGCGTCGTACACGATGCCGTCGTCCTCGCTGAGATCGACGATCAGAGTCACTGCCGGATGCGCGACCATGGCGATCTCCACGAACGCAGGCACCCGGTGCCGGAACCCGGCCATGCTCACGCCGGGCAGCAGCCCCGCGGAGCGTGGTACGGCGATATCCACCCGAGCCCAATCAGGTGGCGCCATGGTCGAGCGCATGGACCGATGCTAGGCCCGTTCTGCGAACTCCAGGACGAGCTTTGCGGTCTCCTCAGGTGCTTCCAGCGGCGCGATGTGGCCGATTCCAGGCAGCATCTCGATGCGTACGCCGGGCACCACGGCGTACTCCTGGGCTGATGCCGGATCCCACCGGGGGTCCGCGGTGCCGAAGACGACCAAGAGCGGTACGTCGAGCTTGGCGAGCCGCTCGGGGACGCTGCACTCGGTGATGTATTCGCCGTTGCAGCGCAGTACGTCGACGAAGTCGCGGTACGGCAGCCCCCGGAGATCGGCGACCAGCTCGACCGGGATGTCCACCTGCCGGGCGCACGTCGCGTTGATCCCCTTGCGAATGAGCTTGTCCGAACGCAGCGCCCAGATGAGGCGGCCGAGGGGCGGACCGGACAGGGCGCGGATGAGCGGTCGCTGGGGGAGGAGCGCCTCGAGCCTGGGACCGGTGCTGATCAGAGCCATCGCCTTCACCAGTTCGGGGCGCTGCTCCGCGAGCGAGGTGGCGACGTACCCGCCGCTCGAATGCCCGACCACGACGAGCGGCCCCACGTCGAGAGCGTCGATCATCGCCGCCACCCGGGCCGCCTGCGCGGGGATGTCGTACGACGTCACCGGTGCCGAATGCCCCAATCCGGGCAGGTCGATCGTGACGACGTGATGCCCGCGGGCCAAGGCCGGGATCATCGGCGCCCAGCACGCGCCGGATGCCCCGGAGCCGTGGATGAGCAGCACCGGGGCCGCTTGCCGGGAGCCGGTGTGGACCACGTGCACCCCGTGCGACTGCTGCAGGTCGTTCTCACTCATATCGATCACAATGCGCGTCCGGCAGGTTGTCGGTCTTGTACAAATGTCCGTAGTCTCGAAAAGCAGCTAAGGAGACTCTGATGAACCAAGGCTTGCTGAACTCGTTGACGGATGCCGAGCGTCTGCTGGTGGCGGAGACCGAGCGCGACGCGTTGAAGGGCCTGGACGAGGACGAACTGCTGGACCTGCATCAGCGGATCCGGCGCGCTCGCACGAAGTACGTGAAGAACTACCGGCGCGGTGCGAGCGCGGCGGTTGCCGACGTCGGCGGTCGCGGCATGTCGTATCCCAGGAACCAGCGCGACCGCGACAAGGCCGAGCTGTTCGAGTCGGTGCTGGCGAAGGTCAGTCGTGAAGTCGCCTCGGCCGCCAACCGCGCATCGATGCAGTTGCGCACCGAGCGGCTCGAAGCGGCGCGCGCAGCCAAGGCCGCGGCACCGGCGACTGGTGGGAGCGACCAGCCCAAGTCCGCGGCGGTCAGCAGGCCGCGGGCAACCAAGACGACCGGCGGGCTGAAGAAGGACGCGTCGACCCGGGCGATGGGAGCACGCCGGCAGGCCAAGCGTGACTCCCGCTGAAGTTCACCCGAATCGGGGGATCACAGCCGGGGCGCGGCCACGGTCTGCTGGTTCGGTGCGTCGACGGAGGTTCGCGAAGACACTGGTGATCGGCGCTGCGCTGGTCACGGTCGGCTTGGCGTACGCCGTCCTGGTGCCGAACGGCGCGGCGGGTGCCGATGGGCCCCAGTCCGACCAGATCGACGCCGGGCGGCGGCTGTTCGCGGTCGGCTGCTCGAGCTGTCACGGCATGCACGCCGAGGGCGGTACCAACGGCGCAGGCCGGGTCGCCGGGCCTTCGCTGATCGGTGTCGGCGCGGCCGCGGTCGACTTCCAGGTCAGCACCGGACGGATGCCGGCCGCCCAGACCAACGCGCAGATCCCCCAGAAGCCGCCGGTGTACACCGAGCAGGAGATCGCGGAGCTGGCGGCGTACGTCGCCTCGCTCGCCCCAGGTCCCGCCATCCCGGCGACGGACGAGTACGACGTCAGCAAGGTGACCCAGGCGGAGCTCGTCCGCGGCGGCGAGCTGTTCCGGACCAACTGCACGGCGTGCCACAACTTCGCCGGCCGCGGCGGAGCGCTCCCGAACGGTCGCTACGCGCCGTCCCTGATGGGTACGACGCCGCGGAACATGTACCAGGCGATGCTCACCGGCCCACAACAGATGCCGGTGTTCTCCGACGCCGTCCTGCTCCCCGAGGACAAGCGCGCGATCATCGCCTACATCGTTGCCCTCCAGCAGGCGGACGACCCGGGCGGATTTGGGCTCGGGCGGCTCGGACCGGTCTCCGAGGGCCTGTGGGGCTGGCTCGTCGGCATCGGTCTGCTCGTCGTGGTCGCCGTCTGGATCGGGGCCAAGGTGCCCCGGATCCGCCGCCGCTGACCAGGACACGAGAGGTCTTCGGTCGCCGAACCCTGCCGCAATCGGGTCGAACCGGTTAGTCTCGATTCCCGAAGCATGCACACAGAGTGGGGACCAGTCCAGCCACAGAGCACGCCCGCCCGGGGAGGGGTGACGCGCGTGACGAGCCAAGGGCTCGATCGAGAGCGTGACGCGTTCTGGCAGTCGGCGGACGGCAAAACGCCACGGCCGCCGCTCACGCTGGTCATCCGCGAGCGGCTGCATTCAGCGCTCGACCTGGGCGTCCGGTCGCCGCTGACCATGGTGATCGCACCGGCCGGCACCGGGAAGACGGTGCTGCTCTCGGACTGGGTGACGCGCCGGCAGCGCTCGGGGCAGCCGGTGGTCTGGGTCTCCGGTCAGACTCCCGGCTCGCTGCAGGGATTCCTCGAGCAGGTGGACGGCGCCGAGGCGTCGCTGATGCTCGACCCGATCGTCGTCGACGATGCGCACTTGTTGCCTGCCTCAACCGTCACCGCGCTGGCGCGCGTTCTGCAGCAGTCGCCGCACACGGTCCGCCTGCTGCTCGCGACCCGGTACGACCTGCCGGTTCCGGTGTCCGAGCTCGAGCTCCGGGGGATGGCCTTGACGCTGCGTTCGCGCGATCTGCGCTTCAACGACGCCGAGGCGACCGAGCTCGTGCAGGCGCACGCCGAGCATGCGACCGCGGACGACATCACGCTGGTCCAGGAGAAGACGGCCGGCTGGGCCGCTGCGCTCGTACTCGCCGCTCGAACGCTGCAGGCCTCCGGTGACGTCGTGTGGCCCCTGGCCAACCAGCGGCCCGTGCTCGACCTGCTGCTCGGCGAGACGCTGAACACTCTCGACCCGCAGGTCCTGGCGATGCTGCTGAGTACCTTCGGCGCCTCGTCGCTGACCGGGCAACTCGCCGCCGTGCTGAGTGGTGACGCCGAGGCGGGCTCGATGCTGGAGGACCTCGCCGGCAGCGGTCTGCTGGTGACGGCGTATGCCGACGGCACGGCGAGCAACCCGCACTACCGGTACCACCCGTTGCTGGTCGAGCTGCTTCGGCGGCGGATCGCGACCAGCGCCGAGGACCGCCAGCTGGTCGTCACCGCCCACCACCGCTCTGCCCTGTACTACGAGAGCCGCGGGGACAGCGAGACCGCCTTGCGTAGCGCGTTGGGCGCCGACGATCCGGAGCTGGTCGAGCGGATCGTCCTCGGGCACGGGCCGGCGCTCCTTGCAGCAGGTCAGGCCGAGCTGGTCGAGGCCGCCTTCGACGCGCTCCCCGCTGGGTACGTCGACGAGCATCCGCACCTGTTCGGGGTCCGAGGCCTGCTGCGACGGCTGACCGGTGACGTCGCCGGCGCCGTTCAGGATGCCGCCTCGGCCGACGAGATTGTGGCCGCGGCGGCACCGGTTCGACCGGAGGACGATGCGCTCGCTGCGGACGCTGTACTGCTGCGGTTGTGGGAGTCCCGCTACGGGTGGCAGGACGTGCACGTGGCGATCGACCGGGCGAGGTCGCTGCTGACGCTGGCGCCCGAGGACGGCAGCGGTACGCCGCGCGCCGTACTCGGTCCGGAGCGGTTGGCCTGGCTGCTGATCGAACTCGCGGCCGCGGAGACCTGGGCCGACGAGCTCGATGCGGCGCTCAGCCATCTGGACGAGGCCCTCGTGACCGCCCGGATGGCGGGCCATCGTCAGCTCATCGCCGGCGGCCTCGCGCATCGGGCCGTCGTCCAGCACGCGCGCGGCCAGGTCCAGAACGCGGCGCAATCTGCGCAGGCCGCTCTCGACGTGGGGGGAGCCGGACTTCCGCCGGAGTACGCCGTCCGCGCCCAGGTCGTGCTGGGATTCGCAGCGGTGAGCGAGCTGGAGCTGGACAGGGCGGGGCAGCACCTGGAACAGGTCGTCGCTGCCGATGTGGCCGGGTCCGACACCGTGGTCGTGGGACTGCGCGCGATGTTGCGAACGGTGCTCCTGGTCGAGCGAGGTCGTCTCGGGGAGGCGTTGACCGAGCTCACCAGCGACCCCGTGGCGGCGGGTCCGTTGCCGTCGTACCTGTCCCGGGATCTGGCGTTGCTGCGGTCCTGGCTGGCGACCTTGCTCGGCGACAAGTCCACGGTCGACACGCAGCTGCTGGTGCTGGAACGCACCGGCAACGCGATCGAGGCCGACCTGGTCCGGGCCATGACCTCGATGGTCCAGGAGGACCTGCAGGCGGCGCTGAAGCTGCTCGACGCCGGGCTCGACCGGCCGGACATCTACCCACCGCTGGCCTCGGCCGCCGCCTCGTTCCGCACCGTACTGCTGGACCGGACCGGCGACGATCCGGCCGCCGAAGCCGCGCTCGTCGACACCCTGAACCGCGTCACGCCGCAACGCATGCTGCACGTGCTCACCTCGGCCGGCGACGAACCCGCGTTCCTGGACCGGCTGCGCCGACACGTCACCGGTCCGAATCCGCATCCGTTCGCGGCGGTCGCGCTCGAGAAGCTGACCGACTACCAGGCGGGCTGGAGCCAGGCCGGTGGGATGACCCCGCTGGCGCGGACGCGGCCGGACGCGCACATGCCGCCACCACGCCGGCTCGACGCAGTGGTGAACGGCGCCCGGATCCGGCTGACCGCCCGAGAGGCCGAGGTGCTCGACCAGTTGGCGCTCGGCAGCTCGTACGCGGAGGTTGCCCAGGCACTCTTCATCACCGAGAACACCGTCAAGACACATCTGATCTCGCTGTACCGCAAGCTCGGCGTCGACAAGCGATCCGCCGCGCTGCGGACCGCCCGGACCGTCGGTCTGCTCTAGTGTCCCGGATCACCTGGAGCGGGTGAGCTGCGCGACGAGGGCAACGAGGAGGAGCGATGGCGGGTCCGAACGGAGTCCTGGGGCGGCTCGCCGGCAAGGTCACCAGCCGGGTCGTCGAAACCGTTCAACCGGACCTGGTGCTGTCGCACGTCGACCTGGACGCCCTCCTCGACCGGATGGACGTCAACCGGGTGCTGGACCGCATCGACGTCGACCGCCTGATCGACCGCATCGACCTCGAAGGGCTGATCGACCGGATCGACGTCGAGCGGTTGATGGACCGCGTCGACGTCGAACGATTGCTCGAGCGGGTCGACCTGGATCTTCTGGTCGCGCGGATCGACATCGAGAGCCTGGTACGGCGGTCCGGTCTGCCCGAGGTCGTCGTCGAGAGCCAGACCCGGCTGGCGGGATCGGTCGTCGATCTGGGCCGCAGACAGCTCGCCGGACTGGACGCCGTACTCAACCGTGGCGTCACCCGCATGCTGCGCAGGGAACCCGAGCCACGATCTCGAACCGTCACCGGACAGTACGCCGGCGCGTGGAGCAGAGCGACCGCCACCGCACTGGATCTGTTGATCATCGCAACGACTTTCACGATCGGCCTGGCCGGCGTGAACCTGCTGACCACGTCCTTCTGGGGCCTGTCGGTACGACATGCGCTTCCGGCAACGATCGCGCTCGGGGTGCTCGCGTTCTGCTACGCGTTCGGCTTCCTCGCGGTTGCGGGCCGCACACCCGGCCAGGGAGTCGTCGGCCTCCGTGTCGTGCGCTCCGACGGCGGCACGATCCACCCCGGGCAGGCGCTGCGCTGGGTGGTGGGCTTCCCGCTCAGCGTCGTACCGGCCGGGCTGGGGTTCGTCCCGATCATCTTCCAGCGCGAGCATCGGGCGCTGCACGACCTGATCGCCGGCACCACCGTGGTCTACGACTGGGGCGAGCGGCCCGCGGAGCTGCCCGGCCCGTTGTCGGCGTTCCTCGCCCGGCAGGAGAACGGCGGTTCACCCTAATCGGAGGAGGCCGGGGGCGGGCCCGCTTGATGGGATGAGGCGTCCAGCGCGGCCACCGCGTCGCGCGCCTGCCATCGAGGAGTTCGCATGACCCATCTGGTGGTGCTCGGTCTGGACAGCCGCGAAGACGCGGAGCGTGTGATCCAGCTGACCGAGGATCTGGCGAAACAGCAGTTGTTGCAGCGCGAGGACGCGGCGTACGCCTACAAGGACGCCAAGGGCAAGGTCCGGATCCAGCAGACCATCAACCTGACCGGCGCGGGCGCCGCGAGCGGCGCGTTGTGGGGCACGATGATCGGACTCATCTTCCTGAACCCGCTCGCCGGCTTCGCTGTCGGCGCGGCCTCCGGTGCACTCTCCGGCAAGCTCACCGACATCGGCATCAACGACGACCTGATCAAGCACGTCGGCCAGGAGTTGCAGGAAGGCCACGCCGCGGTGTTCCTGCTGGCTCGGTCCGCGACCGTCGATCGTGTCGTCGACGCACTCAAGCCGTTCAGCCCGACGATCATCCAGACCAACCTGACCAAGGAGCGCGAGGACGAGCTCGTCCAGGCTCTGCAGAGCTGACCCGCCCTGATCCCGCCCAGTGACCGAAGGTACTGAGGAGGTTTGGTGAACACGATCGCACGCGACTTCGATCCGATTCCTTCGACCCGGTACCAGGTCCGGGTCGCCGTCGTTCCGCTCAAGCAGGCCGCGGACGAAGCGGACGCGCTCGCCGTACCGGTGGCGGCCGGGGTCGAGCCCCCGGAGGAACTGGGCACCGACCTGGCCGGACTGGAGTCCGCCGGCTTCACCGGTCAGCGCGGTCAGACGCTGGTTCTGCCGCGTGCCGATGGTCCCGTCCGCGTCGCGGTCGGGATCGGCGACCGCGGCGAGACCGACGCCACGCTGGTCCGCGATCTGGCCGCCGAGTTCGCCCGGGCCGTGCCGTGGCACCGCAAGCTCGCGATCGAGGTGGCGGCCGGAGACTCGGCGGACTTCGGCCTCACGGTCGCCGACTTCGCGCAGGCCGTGACCGAAGGGGTCCTGCTGGCGCGCTGGCGCTACTTCGTCGGCCGCGACGCCGAACAGCCGACGCTGGAATCCCTGCTGATCGTGGCGTCCGAGGAGGACACCGCGGCGGCCGAGACCGGTGCCGAACGCGGCCGGGTCGTCGCGGCGGCCTGCAGTCTGGGCCGCGACCTGGCGAACTGCCCTGCGACGACGCTGTCCGCGGTCCGGATGGCTGAGGTCGCCGTCGAGGTCGGTACGGCGGCGGGCCTCGAGGTCGAGATCTTCGACAAGGACCAGCTGATCGCGATGGGCTGCGGTGGCCTGCTCGGCGTGAACCGGGGCAGCGTGGAGCCGCCCCGGATGATCCGGCTGCGTTACCAGCCCGCCGATCCGACCGGCCGGATCGCGTTGATCGGCAAGGGAATCATGTACGACTCCGGTGGCATCAGCCTGAAGCCGAGCGACGAGTCGCACGCACAGATGAAGAACGACATGACGGGCGCGGCGACCGTACTCGCCTCGATGACGGCCCTGCGCGACCTCGGCTGTACGGCGGCCGTGACCGGCTACCTGATGTGTACCGACAACATGCCGTCCGGGTCGGCGATGAAGCTCGGCGACGTGCTGACGATGCGCAACGGCACCACGGTCGAGGTCCTCAACACCGACGCGGAAGGACGTCTCGTGATGGCCGACGCGCTGGCGCTGGCGACCGAGGAGCCGGTCGACGCGATCGTCGACATCGCGACGCTGACCGGCGCCTGCCTGCGCACGTTCGGCGTCGAGATCGCGGGCGTGATGGGCAACAACCCAGCTGTAGTGGAGCAACTGCGACGGGCCGGCGACTCGGTGGACGAGCCCGTCTGGGAGTTGCCGCTGCACCGGTCGTACCGGTCCCAGCTCGAATCGACGATCGCCGACATGACGAACATGGGCGGGATCAACGCCGGCTCGATCACCGCCGCGCTGTTCCTCGAGGAGTTCGTCGACGGCAAGCCCTGGGCCCACGTCGACATCGCGGGTACGGCGCAACTGCCGGCGCCGCGGACGTGGCGGAACAAGGGCGCGACCGGCTTCGGCACCAAGCTGCTGATCGAGTTCGCGCTCGAGTTCGCCCGGCCGACGGACGGTGCGGCATGAACGCGAAGGCGGTCCCGGAGGACCAGCCGGTCAAGAAGGGCGGGATGCAGAAGGTCCTCGACGGTATCGAGCGGGTCGGCAACAAGGTCCCGCACCCGGCGCTGATCTTCCTGGCCCTGATCGTCATCGTCATCGTGCTGTCCCAGATCCTGTCCTGGGCCGGCACCAGCGTGACCACCGAGGTCGCCGAGCCGGCCACGGTGCAGGTCGCACCCGAATACGAGGGCGGCTCCAGTGTCGCCGGCAACGATGCCCCACCGGCGCCGGCGATCCCGGACTACACGATCAAGCACGAGACGATCACCGCCGAGAGCCTGCTGACCGGCGACGGCATCCGGTTCATCTTCACCACGGCGGTGCAGAACTTCAACGACTTCGGCGTGGTCGCGGTGATCCTGGTCGCGATGATCGGGGTCGGCGTCGCCGAGGAGGCGGGGCTGATCGCCGCGTTGATCCGGAAGATGGTGAAGGTCGCGCCCAAGGGGGCGATCACGTTCATCATCGTGCTGCTCGGCGGCATCTCGAGCGTCGCGTCAGATGCGGGTTATCTGGTCCTGATACCGCTCGGCGCGGCCGCGTTCGCCTCCCTCGGGCGACATCCGCTGGCGGGCATCGCGGCGGCGTACGCCGGGGTCAGCGCGGCGTTCTTCGTCAACGTGCTGATCACTCCGGCCGACGGCATCATCACCGAGGTCACCAACGAGACGATCAAGCTGGTTTCCCCCGACGTACACCTGAACGTCACCCACAACTTCTACTTCAGCATCGCCGCGACCCTGTTCTGCGCCGCGGTGATGACGTTCATCACCGAGCGGCTCCTCGAGCCGCGACTCGGCAAGTACGACCCGGCCGAGGCGCCGTCCGACGCGCCCGTCGACCACCAGCCCAGCGAGGAGGAGATGCAGCTGGAGTCGCGCGGACTGCGCTGGTCGGTCTACTACCTGCTGGTCGCGGTCGCGATCGTGTCGGCGCTGACGTTCATCCCCAACGCCCCGCTGCGCAACCCGGACACCGGCGAGATCTTCGGGTCGTCGCCGTTCATGAGCAGCCTGCTGTTCATCATCTCGATGCTGTTCCTGGCTGCGGGGCTCGGCTACGGCAAGGGCGCGAAGTCGCTGACCGGCAGTACGAACGTGATCAACGCGATCGTGAAGACGTTCAACGGGCTCGGCGGACTGATCTTCCTGATGCTGCTGATCGCGCAGTTCATTGCCTACTTCAACTACACGAACATGTCGACGCTGGCCGCGACCGGCCTGGCCGACCTGCTCGAGCGCGCGGACATCGGGGCGTTGCCGCTGCTGATCGGCTTCATCCTGCTGGTCTTCATCATCGACCTGATCATGCCGGGCGTGATCCCGAAGTGGGCGATCCTGGCGCCGATCTTCATCCCGCTGTTCTACCGGCTCGGCATCGCGCCGCAGACCGTGATCGCGGCGTACCGGGTCGGCGACGGTCCGGCGAACGTGATCACGCCGCTGATGGTGTATCTGCCGTTCATCGTGCTGGTCTGCCAGAAGTACCGGAAGAAGGCCGGTATGGGCACCGTGGTGTCGATGATGCTGCCGTACACCGGCATCGTGCTGGTGGCCTGGACGCTGTTCTACATCGCGTGGTACCTGATCGGGATTCCGTGGGGCCCGGGCGCACCGGTCCACCTCGGCTAGGCCCGTTAGGGATCAACCATGGATGACGGGACCCTCAGCCTGATCATCCTCGGGCTGGCCGTAGTGCTGTTCGTGTGGAACCGGCTGCCCGTCGACGTCGTCGCGGTGCTCGTCGCCCTGGCCTTGTGGGTGACGGGCGTGCTGGGCTTCACCGACGTCCTCGCGGGCTTCGGTGACCCGGTGGTGATCTTCATCGCCACGCTGTTCGTGGTGAGCGAGGGCGTCGACTCGACGGGTGTGACCGCGTGGGCCGGCCAGGCCATCGTCCGGTACGCCGGAACCACGCGAAGCCGGCTGCTGATCGCCGTGACGGCGTTGTGCGCGGTGTTGTCGGCCCTGATCACCCTGAACGGGGCCGTCGCGGCCCTGCTTCCGTTGGTGGTCATGCTCGCGATCCGGATCTCGGAACCGCCGTCGCGGATGCTGATGCCGCTCACCTTCGCGGGTAGCGCCGGCTCGCTGCTGATGCTGACCGGGACGCCGGTGAACATCATCGTCTCGGAGGCCGCGAGCGATGCCGGCGCCGGCCCGTTCCCGTTCTTCGCCTTCGCGGTCGTCGGGGTGCCGCTGGTCATCGGCACGATCGCGATCTCGGTCCTCCTCGGTCCCAAGCTGCTGCCGGCCGCCCGGCCCACGCACCCGGCCGCCGATCTCGCCGTGCATGCGGACACGCTCGACGTTCACTACGCCCTGCGGGACGGCTTCTACCGGTTGCAGGTGCGCGATCTCTCGCCGTCCCTCGGGCAGAGCGTGCGCGACATCGACCTCACGCCGTACCCCGGGGTCGCGATCGTCGGCGTGCAGGACGGGCAGGGCAACAACCGCACGGATGCGGCCATCGACGTCGGCGACGTGCTCGTGGTGACCGGGCCGTCGGAGCAGGTCGGCGTGCTGACCACCGACCTGATGCTCGCGGTCAGCATGGCGCCGGTCGACGACCTGCTGACCCGCGAGTCCGGCGTGGTCGAAGCGGTGATCCCGCCGCGGTCGGGACTCGTCGGCGAGACGGTGTTCCCGGGGATGCATCGCGGGCACGACCTGGTGATCATCGCCGTCCAGCGGATGGGCAAGGACCGTGGCAATCGGCACACCCAGCTGGCCGAGGGGGACGCCATCCTCGTGCACGGTCCGTGGGACACCCTCGACGAGCTGAGCCGCGACCGGGACATCCTGCTGGTCGACTCGCCGGAGCTGGTCCGGCGGCAGGCGGTGCCGTGGGGCCCGAAGGCGTCGATCGCCGTCGCGATCCTCGCCGCGATGGTCGTGCTGCTCGCGACCGGCGCGGTACCGCCGGCGATGGCCGGTCTGCTGGCGGCGACGGCGATGGTGCTGACGAAGGTGGTCGGTCCGCAGCAGGCGTACCGTGCGATCTCCTGGCAGATCGTCGTACTGATCGGCGCCTTGATCCCGTTGTCGGGCGCGATCCAGTCCAGTGGCGGCGCGGACCGGATCGCCGACCTGATCATCGACGCGGTCGGGTCTGGCCGGCCGTACCTGTTGCTGCTGGCCCTCTTCCTGCTGACCGCCGCGCTCGGGCAGATGGTCAGCAATACCGCGACAGTGCTGATCGTGGCGCCGATCGCGGTCGCGGCGGCCGAGGGCACCGGTACGTCGGTGAAGCCGGTGCTGATGCTGATCGCCGTCGCCGGTGCGGCCTCGCTGCTGACCCCGATCTCCACGCCCGCGAACATGATGATCATGAGCCCGGCCGGCTACCGGTTCGGGGACTACTGGAAACTCGGCCTGGTCGTGATGGCGTGGTGGTTGCTAACAGCAATCATCATCGTCCCGCTCGTCTGGTCGTTCTGAGGTGTCCGCCGGCAGGTACGTCTCGACCGGCGGTCTGCCCGACCGATCGACGGTCGCCGATCTGGTCCGGGTGACGTACGAGCTGTACCGCGGAGTCACCGAAGGGGCCGTGTCGGAGGTGTATCCGGCCCTGGCCCGGGTTGATCCGGACACGTTCGGGGTGTGTGTCGTTGCGACCAACGGGCGGCTGTTCGAGGCGGGTGACGCACGTCGGCCGTTCACGATCATGAGCGTTGCGAAGCCGTTCGTGTTCGCGCTGATGTGTCAGGCGGTGGGCGTCGAGGCGATCCGTGAGCTGGTCGGGGTCAACGCGACCGGTCTGCCGTTCAACTCCGTGCAGGCGGTCGAACAGTCGCCGGCGGGGCGGACCAACCCGATGGTGAATCCGGGCGCGATCGCGACGACCAGTTTGACGCCGGGGAGTTCCCTGGAGCATCGCTGGCGATTCATCGTCGACGGTCTGTCCCGGTTCGCGGGCCGTGCGCTCGAGTTGGACCCGGAGGTGCTGGAGTCGGCGTTGGCGACGAACCATCGCAACCGTGCGCTGGCCGCGCTGCTGAAGAGTGTCGGTGGCCTGGCGGGTGATCCCGCGGAGGCGACCGAGCTCTACACCAGGCAGAGCTGTTTGAGCGTTGGCGCGACCGATCTCGCGGTGATGGGTGCGACGCTCGCCGACGGTGGCGTGTGTCCGGTGACGCAGGAGCGCGTGGTGGACGCGGATGTCGCTCGGGTGACGCTCGTGGTGATGGCTATCGCCGGTCTGTACGAGACCTCGGGCGACTGGTTGCTCGATGTCGGCGTACCGGGGAAGAGTGGGATCGGCGGTGGCATCGTCACGGTCTCGCCCGGCAAGGGCGCGCTCGGAACGTTCGGGCCTCGGCTGGACCAGGCGGGCAACAGCGTGCAGGGGCAACTCGCCGCACAGTTCCTGGCCCGCCAGCTAGGCCTCGACCTGCTCGCCTCCCAACCGGTCCCGCCGGCCTCCTAGGGTGCGGCGAGGGTGAGGGTCGCGGTGGCGGCCGATGCGCCGGCTCGTACGTAGGTCACCTCGACGGTGTCACCGACCTTGCGGGTCAGCGTCGCGACCACGATCTGCTCGCTGCTGACCGCCGGCTGACCGTCGACCTTGGTGATCACGTCCCCGGCCTTCAAACCGGCCGCGGCGCCCGGCCCGGTCGCTGCGAGGACGAAGAGGCCGCTCGGTGCGCCCGACGCCTGGGCGAGGGCCGGCGGGATCTCCTGGACCTGCAGCCCCGTCGTCGGGTGTCCTGGCTTCCCGGTCCGGATCAGCTCGTCGGCGATGGGATTCGCCAGATCGATGGGGATCGCGAAACCGAGCCCGACGCTGCCGCCCCCGCTGACCCCGGAGGCGTTCGGGACGGTGGCGATCGCCGCATTCACGCCGACGAGCTTCCCGGCGCAGTCGACCAGGGCGCCGCCGCTGTTGCCGGGGTTGATGGCCGCGTCGGTCTGGATGGCGCCGATCAGGTGGTGCGTCACGGTGTCGCCCGGCACCGGCACGTACCGGTCGAGTGCGCTGACGATCCCCGACGTGACCGTGCTCGCGAGGCCGAGCGGAGCGCCGAGTGCGACGACAGGCTGGCCGACCTGGAGACCGGCCGACGAGCCGAGCCCGATCACGGGATAGCCCTTCGCCTCGTCGGCGGCCTTCAGTACGGCGAGGTCGGTACTGGGATCACGCCCGACGATGGTCGCGTCGGAGCTGTGGCCGTCGCTGTACTGGACCGAGATGGCGCCGCCCGGGACAGCCGGGGAGATGACGTGGTCGTTGGTGAGGATGTAGCCGCCGTCCCGGAACACCTGCCCCGAGCCGGTGCCCGCCTGGGCGCCGCTGCTGGCCGAGATCGTCACGATCGAGGGCAGCACCTGGTTCGCGACCGGGATCGCCGCACACATCGCCGTACCGGATTGACTGCCGGCCGGTGACGCGCTCGCGGTGTCGCCGCTGCGGCGGATGCTGACGATGATCAGCGTGGCCACGAGGGCGGCGACGATCACGCCCTCCGCGACGGCGATGATCAGCAGACGGCCCGGGCCGCGCGTGGTCACGGGCTGTTGCGGTCCATCAACCTGGGACATCACGGCCTCCCTTGCCGAGAATAGGTACGGTCCGGCTCGGGGAGGTCACCTGATCCAGGCGACTCTGCCTGGGTGGTGGAGCGGTCGAAGTACAGGTAGACGACGGCGGCTGCGACCAGCGGCATGGCCAGCGCGAAGAGTAGCGACGACACCACGTTGATCAGCGTCGGCCGCAGGTCCGTTGCGAGCAGCAGGATGATCCCGGCGATCGGTCCGACCGACAGTCCGAGCCCGACGATGATCGCCAGCGGCCCGGCGGTTCGCCACCATCGCCCTTTCACCAGCAGCCGGCTGCGTTTCAGCGCCGTACTCGCGGAGACCTGCTCGGCCATCACGGCCGGGATCGCGAACGCCCGGCCGGCCGCGTAGTAGATGGCCAGCGGGATCGTCGCGACGATGATCGTCAGTACGGCGATGATCACGAAGTACCGCACCGCCACCGCGGCCAGGGGACGGGCGCGGGAGCGCACGTCATGCCAGGTGAACGCGGCTGTCACCGGGACGTCCCGATCCAGCCGGTCGAGCGTCGACGTGACAGCGGCCAGGAGTGCGACGTACGTCGCCGCGGTGAGGACCGTGATGGCGAGGGCGAGGATGGAGGCCCACAAGCCGGTCGCGTTCTCGGTCGGTGCGCCCAGATCGGTGGGCGAATCACGCCGGGCGGCCTGCAGGTCGGCCAGGAGGAGGGTGGCCAGTCCCAGTACGACGAACGCGGCGGCGAATCCACCGAACAGGCCGGGGCGCTGCCGGAACAGCCGGAGTGCGGACACGACGCTCTGGCCCCAGGCGCGCCGCCTGCGGGCCGGTAGGGGCGCTGCGTCGCTCCAGCGGGTCCGGCTGGCGGCGAACCAGATCAGTACGACGAGCGCGGCGAGCAGCAGACCGAGCAACCAGATCCGGTCGAGGGTCTCGCGGAGCAGGTTCGATCCGGTGCCGACCGCCGTACAGAAGACGCCGGTGCCGCTCGGTCCGAGCACCTTCCCCGCCGGGACGGTCGTGCTGTCGTCCCGCCAGGTCGCCTCCGCATCCTGGATCGGATGCAGCCAGGACGTCTTCTGGTTGGGTCCGGTCGGTCCGTCGAAGAACGACCGCTGCCGCTCGCCCCACCGGCCCTCGAACGCGAGCCAGGGATACTGCTTGAGGTAGTCCGCGCGGTCCATCGGCACGTAGGCGACATCCGGTCGGAGCTCGGTCGCCGGCCGGGTCGTGTCGTCACAGCCGAGACCCTCCGAGCCGCGACCGAGGTACAGGCGCTGACCGTACTTGTTGGCGTGCGAACCGGCCGCGGGATAGACGACCGGATGCGTGCCGTCGACGATCTCCAACTTGCTGTCGCCCCACCGCGCCCGCTCCGCGCCGCCGTGCTGGCTGAAGCCGATCGCCGTCGGGTTCGTTGTCAGCGCCGCCGCCGGGGTCGGAGCGTCGAAGACGAGCTGGACGGATTCCCAGTCGCCTTCGTGGGTGTTGTTGTAGTCGTTGAAGATGTAGAAGAACCAGTACTCCAAGGACAGTTGCCCGGGGTACGCCGGGTCCGCGACGACGTGCGCGTAGACGGTCGCCGGATGCGTGCTGTTGATGCGCGCGGACCACTCGGCATAGTCGCAGCCCGGCCGCAACGGATCGCCGGGGAAGTCGAGGAAGTGACCCGGGTAGCCGCGGCCGAGGTCCGTGCCCTCCGGCTGGGTCCTGACCAGGTCGGGCGGGCGCCACGGACCGCGGAGAGCGACCTGCTGATCACCGAGTACGGCGTTCACGTCGGTCGGCTGGAACTGCTCGCCGCTGTCGCACCTCGTACCGAGCTTCTGCAGCCGGACGACGGGGGAGTAGCGGTCGGCGAGCGTCTGCGCCGCGACGTCGTCCGGCGACTCCGCAGCCGCGGCGGGCTGGGACTGGGACAGCGCGGAGAACAGCCCTGTGAACAGCACACAGGCCAGGGCGAACACGAGCGTCCTGCGCACCGTCATGCGAACAGGGTGTGCGTCCACAGTTCCCGGCCGGGTCACCCGTTCCAGGTGAACCGCCGCCACACGACGATGATCAGCAGTCCGACGACGACCGGCAGGAACTGGACGGCGACCCGCCAGACGAGCAGTCCCGCCACCAGGTCGGTCGCTTCGACCGCAGTGTGGTCGGACACGAAGGCCGCGTAGGTCGCGTCCAGCACCCCGGCGCCCATCAGCGGCAGTCCGGTGAGCGGATAGATGACCATGAAGCTGCAGAACATGACGAGGACGGTCGGCCCGTCCAGCTTCACTCCTACGAACCCCAGGCACAGCACGAGGACGCCCGCCTCGACCCCGATCAGCAGCAGCTGGCTGAGCATCGCGAGCCATCCTCGTTCACGCATCCGCCCGGCACTGTGCGATTGGAACGAGACGAGTCGCTCCTCCCAGACGGCTGGGCCCTGGCTGGAAGGCCGCACGCGCCGGATCAGCCGTCCGAGCAGCCGGCCGATCGTTGCCGCCGTACGCTCGGCCCGCAGCGCGTACAGCAATCCGACGAGCAGTACGACGGCTCCCGCGCCGAACAGCAGGCCCGACCAGGCGAACGGGGCGTAGAAGTCGCCTGCCGCCCAGAAGATCACGAAGCCGAGCAGCGGCGCGGCCAAGCGCGCGACGTAGAACAGGGTCGTACTCAGAGTCAGTCCCGATGCGGCGTCGGTGGCGTCGATTCCCCACGAGCGCAACATGGCAAGCCGCAGTACGACGTCGCCGGGGGAGGGTGCGATCGTGGCCACGGCGGCTGCGGCGACATCGCTGATCATTGCTCTCAGATAGCTGAGGCCGGCGATCAGGAGGGCGAGCGGAGCGGCGAGGATCGAGCGGCGGATCACGATGCAGATCAGCAGTACGCCGATCTGCCAGGGGCTGAGATGGGTGAGGGCGTAGCCGACCTCGCTCCAGTCCACGCCACGCAGCAGGCCCAGGAGGAGCCAGGCCACGACGCCGATGATGATGAGCCGCGCGAGTAGCACCACGGGCTTCGGGATCTTCCGCCGAGCAACTCGAGGGGTCGGCACCGCCGGTGGAGAGGACTCGGCCACATCTCCCAGCCTGCTGACCGGACGCACTGCCACCATCCCCCGATCCGGGGGAGCCGAGTTGGGTACTGGGGCCGCAAAGTCGGAAGCGACGGCCGGGAAAGGGGCGTCTCATGGGCCACTACGTCATCCGGGTGAAGGGAACACTGTCGCGCGACCTGACCGAGGCGTTCCCGTCACTGACCGCGGACCCGGAGCCCGCGCAGACCGTTCTCCACGGGTACCTCGACGACCAGGCGGCGCTGGCCGGCATCCTGAACCATCTGGACATGATGGGCATCAGCATCGTGGAGGTCCTGCAGGTCCCGCCGCCGTCGGACGGACGCTGAGAACGTGTGGCCCGTCGTCGGCGCGGTACTGCCGCAGGCGATGGCCATCGCCCTGAGCCCGGTGCCGATGATCTGCATCGTGCTGGTCCTGCTGTCCGATCGTCCGGTCCGCGCGGGGCTGTGCTTCGCCGCCGGCTGGCTCGGCGCCCTGACGATCGCGGTCGGTCTGGTCGCGTGGTTCACCGACACGGTCGCGGAAGGTCATGAGGAAGGGGCGCGGGACGGCGTCGACGTCGTGCAACTGGCGGTCGGCATCCTGTTCGGGATCCTCGCCGTCCGGTACTGGCGCAAGCGCCCCGCGCCAGGGACTTCGCCGCCGCGGCCGGCCGTCGTCGATCGGATCGCGACGATGTCCGGGCCCGGTCTCGTCCTCACCGGGGCCGCGGCGGCGTTGGCGAACGTGAAGAATCTTCCACTCGTCCTGAGCGCGGGCAGCCTCCTGGGCGGCGCAGCCCTCGGTACGGCGGAATCGATCGTAGCGGTGGCGATCTTCATCGTCGCGGCCTCGCTGACGGTCCTCGGTCCGCTGGTGGCCGTCGTACTGACCGGACCGGACCGGTCGGCCCGCAGCCTCAGGTCGGTGGAGGCCTGGTTGCTGGCCAACCTGAACACGATCACCGTCGTCCTGCTAGCCGTCCTCTGCGCGGTCCTCGTCGGCGAAGGGCTCGACCTGTTCCGCTGAGGCGGGCGGCGCGCCGTTGAAGGGTTTCGCCGGCGACGCGGTGGGAGACTGCGGAAGGGGACAGCAGCGGTCTCGAGGAGCGTGAAGCTATGGGTCTCACCGAAGCCGCGATTCCACTGGCGGCGAACCCCGACGTGAACGCGCCCTGGAACGGGCACGACACGCGGGTGCTGATCGTCGCCGTGATCGGGATCGCGATCATCGTGGTGCTGATTGTGGCTCTGAAGGTGCACGCGTTCCTGTCGCTGACGATCGGGGCCCTGTTCGTCGGGCTGGCGTCCGGGATCGACGCCGGCGGCGTGACGAAGTCCTACGAGATCGGCGTCGGCAGCGTCCTCGGGTACGTCGGGGTGCTGATCGCGCTCGGCGCCATGGTGGGGAAGTTGCTGGCGGACTCCGGTGGCGCCGATCAGGTCGTGGACACGCTGCTGCGCGGCAAAGCGTCAGTGCTTCCGTGGAAGATGGCCTTGATCGCCGCGATCATCGGCATCCCGATGTTCTTCGAGATCGGGTTGGTGCTGCTGGTTCCCGTGGTCGTGCTGGCGATCCGGCGGACGGGTGCGCGGGCGATGCTGCTCGGCATCCCTGCGCTCGCGGGCCTGTCGGTGCTGCACGGGTTCGTGCCACCGCACCCCGGACCGCTGGCCGCGATCGGCGTCCTGCACGGGAATGTCGGCATCACTCTGGCGCTGGGGCTGGTGGTGGCGATCCCGGCCGTGGTCATCGCGGGACCGGTGTTCGGCCGGATCGCTGCGCGCTGGGTGCCGATCGGCGCGGCAGGCGCTGCTCTGGAGGTGTCAGGCGGCGCTCATGGCAGCGAGCCGGCGTCCCCGTCGGGCCAGGGTGGGGTCTCCACGGAGCTGAAGGTCGACGAAGTTCAGCGCACGAGGACCCCGAGTTTCACCTGGACGCTCGTGACGGTGCTGAGTCCCGTCGTACTGATGCTGCTCAAGGCCGCGTCGGACGTGTGGATGAGCAAGGACGCTGCGCTCTATCCGGTGCTGCAGTTCATCGGTGATCCGGTGGTCGCGCTGCTGTTCGCCGTACTGCTGGCCATGTACACGTTCGGCACGTCGATCGGCTTCGGCATGCCGGTGCTGAGCAAGAAGATCGGCGCGAGCCTGCTCCCGATCTCCGGTGTGATGCTGATCGTCGGCGCCGGTGGTGGTTTCAAGCAGGTCCTGGTCGACGGCGGGACGGGTACGGCGATCGCCAAGATCGCGATCGCCGCAAACCTGTCCGCGCTGCTGCTCGGCTGGATCGTCGCCGTACTGATCCGGCTCGCCACCGGCTCCGCGACGGTCGCCACCGTCACCGCCGCCGGCATCGTCGCACCGCTCGCCACCGGCGAGAACACCACCCAGATCGCTCTTGTCATCCTGGCCATCGGCGCCGGTTCGCTGTTCTTCTCCCACGTGAACGACGCCGGCTTCTGGCTGGTCAAGGAGTACTTCGGGATGACCGTGGGTGAGACCATCAAAACCTGGTCGGTGATGGAGACTCTCATCTCCGTCATCGGCCTGGGTATGACGCTGCTGCTGTCGGCTCTCCTCTGACGCCTACGCTGTCAGTTCCTTGATCAGCTGACCGACGTCGGGTACGCCGAGGCCGGTGACCTCGTCGTACCCGACGGCCCGGGCCGTCGGCAACTGTCGATCTTGGCGCCCGGCGCGATACCGCTCGACCAGGCGGCGTCCAGCGTCTCCTCGCTCACGGCGACGTCGTACCGGCCGCGAAGACGTCCGACATCACCGCGTTCTGGAAGGCCAACGGGCTGAGCGTCAAGACGTCCATCGTCTCTTTCGCGTTGCGCGGCGCCGCTGCCTGCACGACCAGCAGCTTTGACCTTCGCAGGGGTGAGGAGGTTCGACGACAGTGTTGTTCCGTTGCCACCTGAAGATGGGCTCGCAGCGAACGGGCACCTGTGAAGCAAACGCAGGCTGCCAAACTGGATCCATGTCCGCCGAAACGGCTCGATCCGTCAGCCGGCTGTGCTGCGCGGTACTGGTCGGCATTGCGCTCACGGTGCTGTTCCTCGAGCTCGCGTCGCGTCGGCTCGACGGTCCGTCGTATGTCGCTGTGCGTCAGGCCGAGTTCGGCTACTTCACCTGGTTCATCGCGGTTGCGTTCGTACCGGCCGTCGCCGCGGTGGTCGTGCTCGTGGTCGTGTCCCACCGGGCCGGCAGCCCGGTCTTCCGTCCAGCGCTGATCGCGCTCGGGCTCTTCGTGATCGCAGGTCTCATCACCGCGGTGGTGAACGGGCCCATCAACGTCGAGCAACTCAGCTGGAGTGCTCAGAATCCGCCGGCGGACTGGGCACGCGTTCGCGACCACTGGCAGCTCGCACACGCCGCTCGTACCGTCGCCCTCGTCGGCGCTCTCGCCTGCTTGTCACTCGCGCGCGGCGACGATCCGCAGAGCGGGTGAATCAGCGAGTCGACGGCGGCCGGACCTTGCCGACCGAGCGGGAAGTTGCCATGGGCAACGGGTTGGTCCCTCTCGTCGTGCCTGAGCCGGTTGCAGATATCGAGCTCGGCGCCACTGAGCGATGCGTCGACGGACAGCGGCTCGAGTGCTTCGTCGAGCATCGCGGCGATCCGCTTGAGCGGCCCGATGGACAGCACCAGGTACGTCGTCACCGGCGGCGGCCACGGGGATCTGTCGGACACCCCTGATCTGTGGACCAGCGTGCAGGTCATGGACCTCGTCGTCGCGTTCCTTCACGCTCAGCTTCGCGACTGATCAGGTCGCCAGCGGAGGAGGGCGACGCAGGTGGCGTAGAGCGTCACCGCGGAGCCGATGCCCGGGAGCATGGTCCACAGGGCGGGAGTGGAGGGCGCCAGGATGAACGTGAGTACGGCCAGGAGACACATGACGGCCGCGGTGACGTAGTACGCGCGGACGCCGAAGAGTTTCGCGAGCGGGATGAAGTGCAGGCCGACGCCGGCGCAGATCACGGCGGCGATCTGATCGGTGTGGCCGGTGCCGCCGAGTACGCCGGAGACGACTCCTAGCCCGATCCACTCGACGCCGATGATCAGGCCGAACGTCCGGCCGGACATGCGGCGGGAGGTGTCAGCGACCGGCGGCGGCGTACGAGTCGTGAACCAGCGTCGCCAGGCGACAGCGGCCAGCGCGACGGAGAGCAGCGCGGCCGCGACGACGAGGCAGATCTGCGCGGCCGTCGGCAGGTGGCCGCCGGTTCCCCAGCCCAGCCAGCCGAGGGCGAAGAAGCTCACGATCGAGACACCGAACGCGACGCCCTGCAGCGCGGGACTGCGTTCTGTGGTTGTTTCCATCCGTACGTCTCCGTCTCGGGTCCATGGCGGGTGCGCCGAGCCAAGACTGCCGCACGGGCGAGGGCAACGGCGATCCGGATGCTTCGCGGGCCCAGGGACAACCGAGTCGTCGGGATCGACAAACGGGGCCTCGGTGCGCGGATGGGCGAGTTGGGCGCATACTGGAGTTGATATGGAGTCCTCTCGCGCGACGACGCGTCGTCACCTGACCACCAGTCCCTTCCAGCGCCGGGTGCCCGCCCCGATCAAGACGTTCGAGGTAGGTGACCGGGTGTCCCACGACAAAGAGGGCATCGGCCGCATCACTACTGTCGAAGGGACCGAAGCAGTAGTGGTCGACCTCGGCAACGGCCGCCTCCTGCGAGTCCTGGCCCCCTTCCACAAGCTCCACACCCTCTGACGATCCGCTCAGCGGTCGCCGACCTGGGCGCCCTCACGGACGACCAGGTCGTCGGTCTGTACGCCGCCTCGAGCTCCTGGTCGAGAAGCGTTGAGTGATCGCGTGATGCCGTAGCGTCGCCAGTCGGAGCCTGGATGAGCAGGCCCGCCTGGCGGCGCCGGACCGGAGTCGGACCGAGGGGGGCACCTGCACGTCTCGGGGATGAGGGTCGCGCGGTCTGCACACTCGATCAGTCGGTCCGGTTGTGGGGTATACCGCCAGGCGAACATCTCCACGGTAGGACTCCCCGGACCGGCAGGTGCCGATTTCCCCGGCTTTGACCGCTAACCGGACAAGACCACTCCGAATTCAGGTCGTCGGTCGGGCGCGGCCGAGGGTGGATGGGGTCAGGACCGGGTTGGCCCGGAGGTAGGCGATGAAGCCTTCGTGGTCGCGGTCGTTGCGGTAGGGGTTGGTGAAGCCGGTGAAGACCTGGGTGCCGTCGCCGCCGATGAGCGTGTAGGCGAGGGCGGCTACCCGGTAGCTGCGGGTCAGGTCCAGCGGCTTGCCGTTGATGTGGATGGCGGCGGGGTCCACGCGCCGGCCGATCGGGTTCGACGTGTCGTAGGTGTAGCTGACGTTGTGCGAGACGGCGAACGGGGCGAACTTCTCGGTTCCGTTGGCCTGCGGCACCCACTGGGCTTCGAAGGCGGCGTGGAGCTGGGTGCCGGGCAGGGTCACGGTCAGCACCGGGTTGCCGTAGCCGAACGCGTTCCACGCCTCGCCGAACAGGACGGTGCCGTCGGCATCGGCCGGATTGGTGCCCTTGGCAAACAACAGGTCGCCGGTCAGCGCGTTCGATCCGGACACCGGCTTGACCGAGATGAGCGCGAGGTCGGCGCGCCCGTCGCGGTGCTGGTTCGCGTCCCAGTAGGCGAAGTCCGCGGCCAGGTTGCCCATGGTGGATTCGCCCGACGCGTTCGGCGTACGGGTGAAGTCACCGGTGATCTTCACCAGCGGTGTGGCGTACCGCTGCTGTCCCTTCGCGGTCCAGTAGTCGGCGATGTACTGGAGCTCCTCGTCGACCGGTACGTCGCGGGTGTTCGCGTGATTCGTGGACGTGGTGAGCTCACGGATCACCGCACCGGTCCGCGGGTCGAGCTTGAGGTTGATCTCGTTGATCAGCGACCCGTGGTTGCCGGCCTCGACCACCGGACGCAGTACGCCGTTCGGGTCCGGCAGCATCATGTTGAACCGGCAGTGCCAGTGCCCGGTGACGATCGCGGCGATGTCCGGCGAGGCCTGCGCGGCGAGCTGGAAGACCGGCCCGGACGGGTTCGTGCCCGCGTTGTAGTCGTTGCCGGCCACACCGCCGTCGTGGATGTTGATGACGATCGCATTGATGCCGCGCTTCTTCAGTTGCGCGGCCAGCTTGTTCGCCTGCTCGAGGTCGGACAGCGACCGCAGACTCGGCTGGTACGACGTGGAGCCGGTCGGGGTGTCCATCACGGTGAGGTGGATGAACGCGATCGGGAGCTTCCGCCCGCGCCCCGCGTCGACCCACTCGATGTTGTACGGCGGCAGGATCGTCCGGCCGGTGTCCGCGTGCACGATGTTCGCCGTGTAGAAACGGAAGTTCGCCCCGCGGAAACGGTGTCCGGTGGAGTCGACGAAGTTGTCGTCGCGGCCGCTCACGGGGTACGGCGCACCGTGCTCCATGTGGTCGACGAGGAAGCCGACCGAGTGGTCCAGCTCATGGTTGCCGACCGTGCTGAACTGCAGGCCCATCGCGTTGAGCGCCTCGACGGTCGGCTCGTTCGCGTGCGCGTCGACCTCGAACGGCCAGCCGGAGAAGTTGTCCCCGGACGAGAAGAACAGCGAGTTCCGCCGGCCCTCCCGCAATTGCTTCAGATGCGTCGCCATGTACCCGACGCCGCCGACCGTCACCTGGACGCCGCCCGCACCGGTGATCACGCTGCCCTGACTCGGTGTCGTCGGCTGGAGGTATCCGTGCAGATCGGTGATGTTGAGCAGTTGGACGTCGACATACCCGGCGGTGGCGGCCTCGTCGAGCGCGTCCGGGGTGGCGTACGCGATGTCACCGACCGCGGCGGCGGTGGCGATCGCGCCGGTGGTGGTCAGGAACGTCCGGCGGCGGATCCGTCTGTTCACGGCGAACCTACTTCCTGGGAGGGGATGCGCGTTCGTGCGCATTATTGCCTGTTTCCGACATTAATAGCCTCCGCGCGGGCAGGCGTCAACGGCTGACTGAACAATCGAGGAACGGCGGTGAGCGCGTGGGGGATTACAGACTGCGCGCGGCGAGCCGCGGCAGCGGGCCCCGCGAGGCCGCGAGCAGCCGCTCGTCGACGGCGTCGAGGGCGAGCGACGCGGCACCGAGCGCCACGCACAATGCGCCCAAGGACGACGCCCGCAGCTCCGGTACGCGGGGGCAGAGCCGGGCAAGCTCGGCCGCGAGCGGGTCCATCAGTACGTCGGCCGACTGCGAGAACGCACCGCCCAGCACCAGCATCCGTGGGTCGACGATCGAGATCGCTGTGGCCGCGGCGACCGCCATCGCCCGCGCATACTTCCGGACGGCGTTCACGGCCGCCCGATCGCCGTCGCGGGCAGCAGCGAACGCCCGCTCGGCCTTGTCCATCACAGGAATCTCCGCCGGTACGACGGCGTGCAGATGCTCGAGCGCCGCCTCCCACGCGACGCCCCGCAGCGCAGACATGTCCGCCGCCGCGCCGTACGCGCCCCGACGCAATTGCCCATCGAGCACCAGCGCCAACCCGGTACGCCGTCCCGCGTGCAGGAACACCATGTCCGTGCCGCCCTGGCGTTGTTCGGCGAGTGCGGCCAGCTGGCTGTCGTTGTCCACGACAACGAGTTGCGCCGATCGGCCGAAGTACTCCGCGAGGTCGGTGCCGGCCCAGTCCGGGATGGCGTTCGCCCGTACGACGGTGCCGGCGGAATCAACGAGTCCTGTGGTGCCGACGCCGACCGCCCACACCTGCGCGCCGGCTTCCCGCGCGCACTCGGCGACGACCTCGTCGGCCGCAGCAAGTCGCTCGCGTCGCGGCGCTTCCGGAGTCACGGATTGCCGTCGGCTCGCGAGCACCCGCCCATCGAGGTCCGTCAGCACTCCGCGCACCGAGAACGCCCCGATGTCGAGCCCGACGACGTACCCGGCCTCGGCCCGGAACCGGTAGCTCCGCGCCGGCCGCCCGCGTCCGCGGATCGCCGGGCTCTCCTCGACCAGCCAGCTCCGGCCGACCAGACTCGACAGCACCTCTTCGACCGCGGTGCGGCCGAGTCCGCTCTGCTCGACGATCTGTGCGACGCGTACTTCACCCGCGGACCGCACGGCCGCGAGCACGGCTCGCTCGTTCAGCTGCCGCAACCGGGACTGATCCCCGGCGTCCGGCGTCGTCGACCCCATGATCGCGCCAGCCTAGGGCATGTCCGCCCTCAGGAGTCCCAGATCGGGCCGAGCGTGGGGATCCCCAATTGTTCCAGTCCGTGCACCACCGACCAGGTGACCTTCCGGTTCGACACACAGATCACGGCCTCGGCGTCGAAAACGGAGTACGCCGAGTAGGCCAGCTTGACCATGTCGGGTTGCCGTGGGCGTCGGTGTCCCAGACTGCAACACAACCTCGACAATCCCTGGGCCGCCGGCTACCTGAGGGAGCGGAAGGCTGCGCGGAGCTCCTTGGTGAACAGCTGGGGCTCTTCCCAGGCGGCGAAGTGGCCGCCGCGGACCGGCTTGTTGTAGTAGGCAAGCGTCGGGTAGGAGGTCTCGGCCCAGCTGCGCGGCGCCTGGAAGATCTCGCCGGGGAAGGCGCTGAACCCGACCGGCACGCTGACCGGCGGGGGAGTCGGCCCGCCGGCCGCGCGGGCCTTGGCGCTCTCCCAGTACGCGCGTGCCGATGAGACGCCGGTGCCCGTGAGCCAGTAGAGCGTGACGTTGTCGAGGATGTGGTCGCGGGTGAGGTTGCCGGCGACCGGCCCGCCACGGAACGCGCTGGAGATCTTGTAGTAGCTGTCCGTGTCGTGGTCGAGCATCCAGGCTGCCAGCGCGACAGGCGAGTCCAGGAGCGCGTAGCCGATCGTCTCCGGACGCGTGGACTGCTCGATCAGATAGCTGTTGCCGGTCCGGCCGAACTCGGCGAGTGCGGCGGCCGCGGCCCGCTCCTCCGCGGTGCTCGTCGGCTCGGTGGCTCCGCCGAGGGCCGGGACGAGCAGGTTGAGGTGAATGCCGAGCAGACCTGCCGGCGCGAGGCGCCCCAGGGTGTCGGTGATGGCGGCGCCGACGTCTCCACCCTGGGCGACGTACTGCGGGTAGCCGAGACGGCGCATCAGCTCAGCCCAGGCTCGCGCGGTACGGCCGGGCTCCCAGCCGGTCTCCGTCGGCTGACCGGAGAACCCGAACCCGGGCACGGAGGGCAGGACGAGATGGAACGCGTCCGCGGCGCTGCCGCCGTGCGCGGTGGGGTCGGTGAGCGGGCCGATCGTCTCCAGCAGCTCGACGATCGAGCCCGGCCATCCGTGGGTCATGATCAGCGGCAGTGCGTCGGCGTGCCGCGACCGGACGTGGATGAAGTGGATGTCGACGCCGTCGATCTCGGTCGTGTACTGCGGAAGCTTGTTCAGCTTCGCCTCGAACGTGCGCCAGTCGTACCGGCTCCGCCAGTACTTCGCCAGCGCCTGGCTGGTGGCCAGCTGGACGCCCTGCGAGCGGTCGCCGACGAGCTCTTCGGAGGGCCAACGGGTCGCGGCGACCCGGCGGCGCAACTCGTCGAGCTGCTCACGCGAGGCGGTGAAGTGGAACGGCCGGATGCCTGTGCTGGAGGGTGCAGCCGGCGCGGCGTCGGCCCTTGCGCCCAACGCGGTCAGTGCGGTGCCGGCTGCGAGACCGCCGTACAGGACCGTGCGCCGGGCGGGCCTGGGGGACGCTGACGAAGACATGTATTGATCCCTTTCACGAAGTTTCGGTACTCGTGAAAGCCTGGTCTGTCCTCGTCGGCGTCGCCCCAGTAGGAATCCCTGGTGTTGCTCAGTCGATCACTGCGGGTGGTGCCTTCTCGTCGGTCACTCGGACCACCTCGCGTTTGCGGGGGAGCATCAGCGCCGGTATCAAGGTGATGACCACCAGCACCCACGCGACCCAGTAACTGTGCGCGAACGAGGCCGCGGCATCGGTCAGCCCGCGCGCGATCACGGCCGGGTCCAGGTGCAGTGGGGCGATGGCCTCCGGGCGGGTGTTGGACAGGATCGCTGCCTGGGTCTCGCGGAGCCCCTCGCCGAGCCCGGGGACGTTCTCCGTACCGGGGATGATCGGCGAGTTGTTGAGCTGGTTGGTGAGGATGACCGACATGGTCGCGACGCCGCAGGACGACGCGATCTGCTGGGTGATGTTGAGCAGGGTCGAGCCGCGCGCGACCTGGGGACCGCGCAGGGTCCGCAGTGCCGTGGTGAACAGCGGCATCATCGTGCCGCCCATCCCCAGACCCATCACGACCAGCATCGCGATCAGACTGCCGTACGGCGTGGTCTCGGTGATCTGCGTCAGCCCGAACATGCCGATCACGATCAGCCCGATCCCGAACGGCACGATCCGGCCGACCGGGAACTTGTCCACGAGTCGCCCGGCGATCGGCATGGTGATCATGGCGCCGAGTCCTTGCGGCGCGACCAGCAGCCCCGCGTGCAGCGTGGACTCACCGCGGATCTGCTGGAAGTACGTCGGCACCAGCAGCAATCCACCGAAGAACGCGGCGGCGAACAGGAACATCGTCACGATCGAGACGGTCAGGTTGCGGTCGCGGAACAGCCGGAGGTCGAGCAGCGGGTGCTCGGGCCGGAACGAGTGCCAGACGAAGGCCGCCATCAGCAGGACACCGATCACGATCGAGACCCAGACCCGGGGCGCACCGAAGTCACCGCCCTCGGCGGGCAGCGAGGAGATGCCGAAGAGGAACAGCGCAAGCCCGGGCGACATCAGCAGCACACCGACGAAGTCGAACGACTCGGACGGCTCGGCGTGGTCCCTGCCCAGCGCGAACCAGGCGTAGACCAGGGCGATCGCACCGAGCGGCACGTTGATCAGGAAGATCCAGTGCCAGCTCGCCACCTGGATCAGCCAGCCGCCCAGGATCGGTCCGAGGATCGGGCCGAGCAGCATCGGCACACCGAGAATCGCCATCAGCCGCCCCATCCGGCGCGGTCCGGCGGCCTGGGTCATGATCGTCATCCCGAGCGGCATCAGCATGCCGCCACCGAGGCCCTGCAGGACCCGGAAGCCGATCAGCATGTCGATGCTCGTGGCGGTCGCACACAGCGCGGACCCGGCGGTGAACAGGAAGATCGCGGTCATGTACAGCCGCTTGGTGCCGAACCGGTTGGCTGCCCACCCGGTCAGCGGGATCACCGTCGCGAGCGCGAGCGTGTACGCCGTGACCGTCCAGGCCACCGTGGAGTACGCGATCGGGCTGTTGGGCGACCCGAACTCGTCCTGGAAGGTGGGCAGGGCAACGTTCACCACGGTGATGTCGAGGATCGACATGATGGCCCCGAGCACCACGACGCCGGCGATCTTCAGAACTGCGGCATCGATCTCATCGGGGTATTCGGCTTGCGTTTCAGGCTGGCTCACGGGTCCCCCCTTGGGTACGAGCGCGTCAGTGGAGAGCCTACGCGCGGCATACCACGCCAGTCAGTCAGGTTTCGGTGCGAGTTGCTGCCGTCACCTCAGGTACCCGGACGAACCTGTGATCTTGACCTAGTGTGGGTCGTAACGGCCCTGGTTGAGGAGGAACGATGTCGGACGAACCTTTCGAGACGTCGGAGAACGTGCACCGCGATCGCCGTGAGCACGGCGGCGCCGACGCGATCCACCCGGACCAGGACGACCTGGACCGCCGGACCGAGGAGGAGCGGGTCGAGGCCGGTGTCGACGCCTACGACCCGGACGAGGTCCCGCCGGCCACCGACGAACCGGTCCCGACCGACGTGACCCGGTCCGAGGTGTACGAGGACGCGAAGGCCGAGCTGGACCGCGAGGAGTCGGAAGGCGAGATCTACCCCCTCACCGACCGTCACCCGTTCCCGCCGTCCCACTACGACCGCTCCTGACGGCCGCATGATCGCGCGCATGTGGCGGGGGTGGGTGCCCACCGAGAAGGCCGCCGAGTACGCCGGGATCGTGGAGCGCACCGGGATGTCCGGCTATCGGCGTACTCCGGGGAACCAGGGAGCGCAGCTCCTGACCCGGGATCTCGGCGACGGCCGGACCGAGATCGTCACGCTCCGCTGGTGGACCGACCTCGACCACATCCGCGCGTTCGCCGGCGACGACATCGAGCACGCGAAGTACTACCCCGAGGACGACGACTACCTGCTGGAGCGTGAGTTGACGGTCTCCCACTTCGAGGTGCTGTCGGACTGACTGTCCGGGAAGCCGAAGGTGGCGACCAGGGCCGGATCGTGGAACTCGACGATCCGGGAGATGCCGGTAGCGGTGACGGTCAGTACTACGACGCCGCTTGCCTGGAGTGAGCCGCCTGCGTCGCGGTGGTACACGGCGGCCGCGGGCTGGCCGTTGGCAGTGGTTGCGATCAGCTTCCAGTCGCCCGGCGTACCCAGCACGTACGCGTCGAGCAGGTGGATGCATCCCGTCCGTCCCGCTTGCCAGTCGCGGAACGGCGTGGCCTCAAGCGTGGCGTCCGCCCGGAGTACCTGCTCGAGCAAGCCGGCGTCCGAGCGCTCGAAGGCGGTGATGTAGCCGTCGAGCAGCGCTCGCGCCCGCTCATCGGTCGGCTCGAGGAGGTCGTCCAGCTTTGCTTCGTCCAGCCGCGAGCGTGCGCGCTGCAGTGCACTCTTGACCGCCGCCGTCGTCGTGCCGAGGATCTCCGCGGTATCGGTCGCCGGAAACGCCAGCACCTCGCGCAGGATGAGGATCGCGCGCTGGCGTGGCGGCAGGAGCTGGAGGCTGGCGATGAGCGCGAGCCGTACCGACTCGCGCGCGACCACCACCGCGGCCGGATCGTCGGCCGCGGTCCACCTGTCCGGAAGCGGTTCGAGCCACGAGACCTCGCCCGGGGCGGAGGGAATCGGCGGGCGGTCGGGTCCGTCGTACGGGGCAGCCAGACCCGAGGGCAGCATCCGGCTCTGCCGCGAGTCGAGTGCCGTCAGACAGACATTGGTCGCGATCTTGTAGAGCCAGGAGCGGACCGATGCGCGGCCCTCGAAGCCGGCGTACGACCGCCATGCCCGCAGATAGGTCTCCTGCACCAGATCCTCGGCATCGTGCGCGGAGCCGACCATCCGGTAGCAGTGCGCCAGCAACTCGCGGCGGAACCGCTCGGTGTCGGCGGCGAACCGGTCCTCGTTCGAGGTCACAGGTGATTGTCTCAAGGCAGCAAGGCCAGCTTGCCGATGGTGGCGCGGGCTTCCAGCTCCGCGAGGGCCTTCGGGCCGTCGGCCAGTGCGTAGGTGGTGGGTCGGGTAGGCGTGAGGACGCCGGCGGCGATGAGGGCGGCCAGCTCACCCATCAGTTCGCCGAAGATGTGCGGCGCGGCCCCGATGAGTACGCCGAGGTTGAAGCCGATGACGTGGACTTGATGTCTGTACACCAGGTCCCAGTTGGTGAGCGCCGCTTCGCCACCTGCCAGTCCGGTGACGACGACCCGGCCGGTGACTCGCTTTGCTGCTGTCAGGCTGGCTTCGAGTGTTCCACCGGACTCCAGCACCAGGTCGGCGCCGGTGCCGTCGGTCAGTCGCAGTACCTCGGCCGCGAGGTGGTCGCTGCGGGAGTCGAGGACGTGGTCTGCTCCCAAGGCCAGCACGGCCTCGTGTTTGCCTTGCGACGCGGTGGCGATGACCGAAGCGCCGTAGTGCTTGGCGATCTTCACCGCTGCCTGGCCGGTCGCGCCTGCGGCGGCGTGAATCACGACCGTCTGTCCGGCGGTGAGGTTGCCCAGGGTCTTGAGCGCGGCAAGCGCGGTCGGCGAGTTCACCATCAAGCCCAGCGCCTCGTGCGCAGCCCAGCCCGTGGGCACGGGTGCGGCCGTTGGCAGCACCATGTATTCGGCGAAAGCGCCGTCTCCGACGCCGATGACCAGGTCGCCCAGTCGGGAGTCAGCCACGCCGTCACCGACCGCGACGATCTCCCCGGCAGCCTCGAAACCAGCCAGATACGGCGGCCGCGGCCCACCTCCGAACGTGCCGTGCGCCTTGGAGATATCCGCGAAGTTGACCCCTGCAGCCGCCACCCGGATCAACACTTCGGTCGGACCAGGCACCGGCACCGGCGCATCCATGACCAGCCGCATGTCCTCCGGCCCGTTGAAGGAGGTCTGCTCCAGCGCACGCATACCCATAACCAACAGCTTTCTCTCGACAAGTGATCCACCAGGTAGACCCGCCCCACCACCCAAAGGAATCGGTCCGCCTTCGCCGGACCGTTGGCGCGGCTCCTGTTTGGGTGTGGGGTCTGGTTTGATGGGGGTCCCGCCCCGAGGGAGTTGTGATGGTTCGTCGTTTGCTGGTTGTGTTGGTGAGTTTGTCGGTCGTCTGGTTGAGCGTTCCGGTTGCGCGGGCTACGCCGGCCGGTGATCGGGACGTCATCGTCCAGTTGTTCGAGTGGAACTGGGACTCGGTGGGCCGCGAATGCGCACAGTTCCTGGGCCCGAAGGGGTACGGCGCGGTGCAGGTGTCGCCGCCGCAGGAGCATGTGGTGCTGCCGGGGTCGGGGTATCCGTGGTGGCAGGACTATCAGCCGGTGAGTTACAAGATCGACAGCACCCGGCGCGGTACCCGGAGCCAGTTCGTTGCCATGGTCAACAGTTGTCACGCGGCCGGCGTCAAGGTGTACGTCGACTCGGTGATCAACCACATGACCGGCGGCTCGTCGGGCGGGACCGGTAGCGCGGGTTCGTCGTACACGCACTACGACTACCCGGGGACCTACCAGAACCAGGACTTCCACCACTGCGGGCGCAACGGCAACGACGACATCGTCAACTACAACGACCGGTACGAGGTGCAGAACTGCGAGCTCGTCGACCTGGCCGACCTCGCGACCGGCACCGACCACGTGCGCGGCCGGATCGCGGCGTACCTCAACGAGCTGCTGTCGATCGGCGTGGACGGGTTCCGGCTGGACGCCTCGAAGCACATGCCGGCCGAGGACATCGCCGCGATCAAGGCGCGGTTGTCGCGGCCGGCGTACATCTATCAGGAGGTCATCTACGGCGCGGGCGAGCCGATCACCCCGGACGAGTACGTCGGCAACGGTGACGTGCTCGAGTTCCGGTACGGGACGGATCTCGCGAAGATCTTCAACACCGAGCGGCTGGCCTATCTGCACACGTTCGCGGAACCGCTGCCCTCGGATCATGCCGTCGTGTTCACCGACAACCACGACACGCAGCGGGGAAGCGGCGTACTGACGTTCCGCGACAACGGCCGGTACGCGATGGCGAACGCGTTCATGCTGGCTTGGACGTACGGGACACCGAAGGTGATGTCGAGCTACGAGTTCAGCTCGAACGACGAAGGCCCGCCGTCGACGAGCACCGGGCAGACGGTCGACACGACGTGCTTCACCAACCGGTGGCGGTGCGAGCACGAGTGGCGCGTGATCGCCAACATGGTCGGATTCCACAACACGGTCCGGGGGACCGGCGTCACCGAGTGGTGGGACAACGGCAACGACGCGATTGCGTTCGGCCGCGGCGACAAGGGGTACCTCGTCCTCAACGACGAGAGCTCCGCGCTGACCGGCCGCAGCTTCCACACCGACCTTCCGGCCGGGGTGTACTGCGACGTCTTCCACGGCGACTACGCCCCCGGCCACTGCACGGGCCCGACGTACACCGTCGACTCCGGTGGCTGGTTCCGCGCCGACATCGCAGCCATCGACGGCCTGGCCCTCCACGCCGGCGCCAAGGTCTCGTAGCTCGGTCTAGCGGACGACGCCGTAGCTCAGGTGGGTCACGCCGGTCGCGGACTCGACGACGCGGTTGCGGACCAGTTGGACCTTGTCCCCGCCGAGTAGGTCGAACAACCGGACGCCGTCGCCGAGCAGCACGGGGACCAGGTGCACGCGGATCTCGTCGAGCAGGCCCGCGGCCAGTGCTTGCTGGGCTGCGGTGGCGCCGTGGACGCCGACGGTCTTCTCACCTGCGACGGCCTTCGCCTGCGCGACGGCGCTCTGGATACCGTCGGTGACGAAGGTGAAGACCTTCGGCGCGTCCGTCGGGGCGTTGTGGGTCAGAACGAAGCACGGTACGTCGCCGGCCGGGCCACCGTCGCCCCAGCCACCCTCACCGACGCAGATGTCGTACGATCGCCGACCCATCAGGATCGCGCCGGCGCCGTCGACCATCTCCTGCAGCACCGCCCGGTCAGCGGCGGTGCCTGCGGGGCCGAGCCACTCGTGCAGGACCTCTCCGCCTTCACCCAGCGGGTACTTCCGGCTGTCGTTCGGCCCGGTGACGAACCCGTCCAGCGACATCGACATGGCCGACGCGACGTTTCCCATGACTCCTCCAAGGTTTGGGTCCCGCTCCAGCGGGGTTGCCCCAAGCCTCGTCGCCACGGGCCGCCGCGACATCCGTGGTCACCACGGAACCACTACGGAATCACGGACGCAGCACCTTCAGCTCTGCCAGCTCGGCACGGCCCTCCGCAGCGAGGTCCGGTATGAGCGCGTGGGTGGCCGCTCGCTCGAAGCGGGCGCCGATCTGTTCGAAGGCGCCCGCTGCAGAACGGAGCGCGTCCTGGTCGCCGGTGGACCGGGCGGCGGCACGGGTGAGGCACGCGGCGGCCCAGTCGTTCTCGGCGCCGTCCGGCGCGGCCGCGGCGAGCCGCTCGGGTGCATCAGGCAGCCCTGCCACCACGGCGAGTTCCGCCGCACTGGCCCGCGCGTACGGCGCCCACCAGTACTCGCCGAATTCGGCGAACGCGCGCCGCACGACGTCGCTCGCCTGCTGAACGGCACCGAGATGTACGGCGACCCGGGCCTCCACGAAGACGGCCGGAGCGGTCAGCCAGGCCGCGTCCGCCGGATCGTCGGCCCCGGCGACCTCGAGCGCCCGCGCCTGCCACACCTCGAACAGCCCGTCGTCCCGCAGTCCGTGCACCATCGCCGCAGCGGAGATCGCGGACGCCATCCACTCGATCGGCGGTGTGCCCGCGCGCTGCCAGCGGTCCCAGAGCGCATCGGCGTGCTCGATGCAGGCGTCGAAGCGCCCGGTCAACGCGCACAGCCGAATCAGCCGCGGGAGCGAGATGTACGGATGATCGCCGACCGGGTCATCCGGCGCACCGAGCACCGACCACGCCGCCGTCAGATCGCCGACTGCCGTCGCGGTGGTCGGCGCGACGTGGAATGCGTCGATGATCTCGGCCGCGGCGTACGGCTCGTGGCGGGGGAGCGGCCTGACCAGCTGCATCCGTTCCACCGCGTACGAGCGCGCGTCCCGCAACCGCCCGGTGTTCGCGGCCGCGACGGTGAGCGCGTCGAGCGCTCCCGCTATCAGGACCGGATCGCCGGTACGCCGGGCCGCGTCGACGGCTTCGCGGGCAAGCTCCGGGTCGGCGCCGATCCGCCGGCCGCCGTGGTCCCATGCCTTCGCGGCGGCGAGCAGCGCGGCCACGTGTGAATCTCCTGGTACGGCGCTTTCCAGGGCCTCGGTCAGCAGCCGCTTGCTGTGCTCGACCGGCAGTTCGTAGAGCGTTCCCGTCGGGTACCGGTTCACCGCGATCACCGCCGATGCCAGCATGGTCGCCCGAACGTTGCCATCGGCAACCGCCCGGTCGGCGGCGTCGAGCAGCAGCTTCACGCCGGTCTCCGCGTCCGAGATCGCGAGCGTGGCATCCGCGGCCGATCGCAGGTCCAGCGCAGCGGAGACTCCGTCCTCGGCTCGCTCGGCCGCCGAGCGGTAGTGGTCGACGGACTCCACGAACTCACGCCGGGCGAAGCCGAGGTGGCCGAGCGAACGCGCCAGCCGGTGGGCCGTCGGGTCCGGTTCCGAGGCGGTTGCGGCCAGCGCGGCGCGGAGGTCGCCGACCGTTTCGTCGTACGGCGGTTGCCAATCGGAGCTGTCCAGCCGGGTCTCGAGCGCTCCAGCCGTATCGGCGGCCCAGCGCAGACACCGCTCTCGCGCGATCGACAGCTCATCGCCGGTGAGCTGCTCGCGGGCGAATTCCCGGATCGTCTCGAGCAGCCGCCAGCGCGATCCACGGCGTACGGCGAGGCTCTTGTCGGTGAGCCGACCGAGCAGATCGGCGACTTCGCCGCGACCAAGATCGGGGCTGGTCGCGCAGGCGGCGTCCAGGTCGAAGCCACCGACATAGACGGCGAGCCGGCGGAACAGCAGCCGCTCCTGGTCGTCCAGCAGATCGTGGCTCCAACCGATCACTGCGGCCAGCGACCGGTGTCGTGCGTCCACGCCACGGCCACCGGCGAGCAGCCGGAGCCGATCGTCCAGCGCAGCCCGCACCCCGTCCGCCCCCAGCGAGCCGATCCGGGCCGCGGCGAGCTCGATGGCGAGCGGCATACCGTCCAGCCGCGCGCAGATCTCGGCGAGGTCGTCGTCCGACGCGGTGAAGTCAGGGTCGACGGCCCGCGCCCGATCGATGAACAGTTCCGCCGCCGCATCCAGTGGAGGCAGCAGCACCGTCGCCTCGCCCGGTACGCCGAGCCGCTCGCGGCTGGTCGCGAGCACGGTCGCCTCGGGACAGGTCGTGAGCAACCGTTCCACCAGTACGGCGACCTCGTCGACCAGGTGCTCGCAGTTGTCCAGGACCAGGAGCGACCGGCCGGACTGCAGGTGCTCGCTCAGCACCTGCTCCAGACTCTGCGGCGGACGCTCGGTCAGTCCGAGCGCCGTGGCGACGGTCCGCGTCACCAGGCCGTCCCGGACCGGGACGAGATCCACGAACGCACCGGACGTACCCAGCTCGGCCGCCACCACGGCGGCCAGCCTGGTCTTCCCCATACCGCCGGGGCCGAGCAGAGTGACTAGCCGGGACTGCGCCAACGCGTCCCGCACCGCGGTCGTGTCGTGAGTACGCCCGACGAAGGTGGTGCGGCCCCCAGGCAACCCAGGCATCCCGGATCCGCGACTCCCGAGTCGCGGCCCGGCCAGATCGGCGAGCTCGCGGCGGTCCGTCACGCCGTACTTGCGCAGCAACGACGACACGTGACTCTCGACCGTCCGCACCGAGATGTGCAGCGCACCCGCGATCTGCGCGTTCGACCGATGCTCGGCCACCGCGGCGAGCACCTCGGCCTCGCGACTGGACACCTCCACCTCGTTCACGCGCCCCATCATGTCCGATCGGTGGCCTATCCGTGGTGGATCCGTGGTCGGCACGGATGTGCCGGCGGGCTGACGAAGAGACGGTGGTTGCACCAGAACAACTCACCTGGAGGCAATCATGAGTACGACGTTGACGACGGCGCGCCGGGTCCGGCCGGGAATCGTGGCGCTGTGGGTGGTGCAGGTCTTGCTGGCCGCCTCGTTCGTGATGGCGGCCCTGCCGAAGCTGACCGGGGACCCGGCGATGGTCGACATGTTCAACTCGGTCGGCGCCGGGCAATGGCTCCGGTACGTGACCGGCACGCTGGAGCTGGCCGGAGCGATCGGGCTGCTGCTGCCGCGGCTCTGCGGTCCGGCCGCGGCCGGTCTCACGGGGCTGATGGTCGGAGCGACGCTGACCAACGTGATCCTGCTCGGTGCCTCTCCGGCGATCCCGGTCGCGTATCTGCTGGTCGCCGCCGTGATCGTGTGGTTCCGGCGGGCATCAATCCGTGAGCTGGCCCGGCGATGACTATCGCGGCATTCGAAGGGCTGCTGGTCCGCCCCGGGGACGCGGGATACGACTCGGGGCGGGCGGTGTGGAACGCGACAGTGGACCGCCGCCCGGCGTTGATCGCACGCTGCGCGAGTACGGCGGACGTCGTCTCGGCGCTGCGCTACGGACGCGAGGCAGGCCTGGAGATCGGAGTACGTGGTGGCGGGCACAGCTTCCTCGGCCTGCCGGTGGTGGAAGGCGGTCTGCTGATCGACCTATCAGGGCTGGCTTCGGTCCACGTCGACCCGGTCAGCCGCCGGGCGCGGGTCGGCGGGGGCGCATTGCTGGGCGCCTTGGATGTCGGCGCCCAGCGGTACGGGCTCGCCACCACGGCCGGCAACGTGTCACACACCGGCGTCGGCGGGCTCACCTTGGGCGGGGGCGTTGGCTGGCTGGCCCGCGCGTACGGGCTGACCTGCGACAACGTGGCGTCGTACGAGCTGGTCACCGCGGACGGCGACGTACTGCGGGTCAGCGAGACCGAGCACCCGGATCTGTTCTGGGGACTGCGTGGTGGAGGCGGGAGCCTCGGCGTGGTGACGGCGTTCGAATTCCGCCTGCACCCGGTCGGCACGCGTGCGTTGGCCGTGGACCTGTTCTACGAGCTGGAGGATGCCGGTACGGCGTTGCGCGGCTGGCGTGACCTCTTCCCGGAAGCGCCGCGCCAGGCGACTCCGGTTGCCCGCGTCGGACGGCGGGACGAGTACGGCGGCCGCCCGATGGCCAGCATCGGGTATGTGTGGGTCGGGGACGTCGACGAAGGTCGCCGGCTGCTGGCGTCGTACCAACGGGTCGGGAAGCCGGTGGGGCAGAACGTCGAGGAGCTCAGCTATCTGGACCTGCAGACCTGGTCGGACGACGCTGAGCGGCACGCGATCCGCCGGTACTGCAAGGGGCACTATCTGCGCTCGCTGCCGGACGCCGCGATCGAGGCCTTCCTTGCTTGGGGCAATGATCCGCTGCGGCCGGGCGCGCGGCTGACGCTGAACGGCGGAGCCGTCAGGGATGTACCGGACGCCGACACCGCATACAGCCATCGCGATGCGCTGGTCGAGTTCACCACCGGCGCCGACTGGACCGATCCCGCGGAGGACGACGCCTACATCGGCGCGGCCCGCACGTACGCCGCCGGCCTCGAGCCGTACACCAGCGGCACCTACGTCAACACCATCGCCGACGAGGACGCCTCCGCAGCACGCCGCGCGTACTCACCGGACAAGCTGACCCGGCTACAGGAACTCAAACGCACCTACGATCCGGACAACGTCTTCACCCGAACCTCCCTGCCGACCTAGAGGCCGGCGACCAGGGTTGTGGTGACCTCGTCCAAGGAGTGGACGACGACGTCGGCCAGTGCCAGCGCGTCGTCCTGCGGCGGGTAGCTCGCGTTCGGTACTGCGATGACCAGGAGTCGTGCAGCGGACGCCGAGCGCAGTCCGTTGCTGGAGTCCTCGATGGCGACGACCCGGGACGAGTCCGCCCCGAGTCGCCGTACCACCTCGTTGTAGACCGCGGGCGAGGGTTTGCCCGCACCGACCTCCTCGGTGGAGACAGTGACCTGGAAGCGGTCGGTCAGGTGCGCCGAATCCAGCACGGTGTCGATCAGCCGTCGGGGCGACGACGACGCAAGCCCCAACGGCCAGTGACTCGCGAGCCGATGCACCGCGTCGACCGCTCCCGGCAGGAGCGGCAACCGCTCGCGATAGCGCGCCACCATCTCATCGATCACACCGGCGGCCACCTCGTCGGCCCGGCCCGGGACACCGACCACGTCGGTCAGGTACGCCGACCACTCCGGCGTACTCATACCCTGTAGGGCCCGGGTGGCGTCCGTGGGCCAAGCCTTGCCCGCAGCGGCGACGACGCTGCGTCGTACGTCGTCCCACAGCGGCTCGGAGTCGACCAGGACACCGTCGAGATCGAAGACCACCGCGTCCGTCATAACCTGATTTCTACGTGGGTTCCGTCGGGTTTGCCAGGGTGGCGCAGCCACAGGATGCCGGCTTCGTACCTCCTTTCGATGTCGTCGCCGTGGACCGCGGTCGGCTCGGACGGGACACGTAGTGCGGTTGTGACCTGTACGCCGCGCGGGGCCTCGCAGGTGAAGCGGATGCCGGCTGAGTCTTGTTGCCAGTCCACGACCCGACCCGCGGAGGCGAGGAGCGGCTCCTCGTCGTACGTCAGGTCGCGGAGCCACGTCAGTTGCCCAGGGCCCAGCTCGCGCCGCGTGACGATGCCGAGCTGCGGATCGAGCAGGTCGAGATAGTTGCCCTCGACAACATGGGTTCCGTCCAGTACGGCGCCGATGAGGTACGGACCGCGCTGCACCGACAGCCAGTTGGTGGACTGCCAGGTGTGGCCGCCCGCCTCGGCCAGCTCGCGGATCGCCGTCACCAGTTCGGCGGCCCGCTCCGGGGACTCGGTGAAGTCGGCCGGGCGGACCGGCAGGAACCGGACCCGGCCTCGGCCGATCGTCTGGACGGTCCCGTCGCGGTCCGCGCCGAGCGCCTCGGCGAGGTGGTCGGCGCAGGTGTCGTAGCGGCCGGTCCACCAGGAGCGGATCTTGTGGTACGGATCGGCGCCGTCGCCGACGTACAGCAGGCTGCCGCCGCGGCTGACCCACCCGGCCAGCGCGTAGTGGATGCTGGGCGCCAGCGGCTTCTGGAACTCGTAGCTCAGGACGAGTACGTCGACATCGTCCAGCGCATCGGGTGTGTCGATCACGTTCTCCAGCTGCACCGGAGCGACCCGCTGCCCGTCGAACAGCGGGGGCAGCGCGAGACCGTAGAAGTCGGAGAAGTGCAGCTGCTCGCGACCTTCCAGCGCCAGCGCGTCCTGGAGGCCGTCGTAGTGCCCGCTCTCGCCACCGGGGGACCAGCGCTGGAACATGGCGGTGTCCGAGAGCACGATCCCGATCCGTGGGCCTTCCTGAGCCCACCGGACGTCCGGCTGGTCCAGGTCGCGCAGGCTGTTCATGGCGATCAGGTAACTGGTGGCGGTGTCCGGCGGAATGAGTTCCCGTTCGGTGGATCCGTCGCGCAGGTACGGGCGGTTGAAGATCCGGTGGGGCCACGGCGCCACCTCGTACCGCGAGACGCCCGGGTGCAGCAGCGAGGCGATGAGCGTGCGCTGGTAGTTGGCCAGGTAGTCCTCCCAGGTGCGGTCCGGGTGGTCCTCGATCGGGTCGTGCAGGAACCACATCCGCCGGTCGGTGCCCCGGGTGAGGTCCTGCGCGATCCCGTACTCCAGGTACGCCGTCTCGAACGTGCGCTCGGCGACCTTGCCGGCGTACACGTTCGGCGTGCGGGAGGTCCCGGTCCACACCTGGGCGATGGCGCCGTCGATCGAAGGCAGCGTCCGCAGGCGGGATTCGGGGCTGATGATCTGCCACTGGGTGTAGTTCAGCAGGCTGTGCGTCGGGGCGTAGAAATGGACTTCGCGGCCCTGCTGGAGCGCTTCGTCGCGCAGTACGGAGGTGACGCGGTCGAGGCTCCTCGAGAGGAGGTGCTGCTTGAGCTGCCCGGCGCGGAAGTGGGCTTCGGGGTTGCTGTGCGGTGGCTGCCACGGCTCCTTGAAGAACGCCTGCCATTCCCGCTTGAACGCTTCCGAGTAGCCGGCGCGGGACCAGAACTCCGGCTCCTCGAGGTGGATGCCTTCGACGCCGAGCTCGATGATCGGCCGGAGCTTCTGCACGAGGTACTCGGTGAAGCTGAAGGTCGGGACCATGTACGGGATGTCGACGCTCTTGCCGTGCAGGATCGGCTTGCCGTCGCCCGCGGTCTGCGCGTCGGCCCAGTGGTCGGCGCCGTCCCACCTCCCGTCCAGATAGTCCTGGTACGTACCCCAGGAGATGCCCGTCATCAGATGGACGCGGTACCCGGCCTCCCGCCACCGGGCGATGCGCTGCGCTGTGGTGTCGTTGAGGCCGTAGACCATGACGAAATCGGTGCGCAGGTCGATCGATTCGTCGTACGGCGCTTGCTCCTGAAAGCCGGTCGCTTCACGGTGCTTGTCCGTCATACATCAACCCTGTCCGGTCCGGCACGCCGGGCGCCAGCGTGACGTCAGGAACTGGACACCAGCTGCGAGTTCTTCCCGTTCCGGCGGACCGATATCTAGTTGAGGAGATCGGCGGCCTGGAGTTGCTGCCAGATCTCGGCCTGGTCGACGACGGTGACGCCGAGCTTCTCGGCCTTGGTGAGTTTGGCGGCGCCGACGTCGGCGCCGGTGATGAGGAAGTCGGTGCTGGCCGAGACCGACGAGGCGATGGTCGCGCCGGCCTTCTCGCAGAGTCGCTGGAAGGCCGGGCGAGCCACCTTCTCACCCGAGCGTGGATCGCTGATGGAGCCGGTCACGACCACGGTCTTGCCGGCCAGCGGAGCCCCGGCCGCGACGACGGGCGGCAGGTCCTCCTCGCGTACGTCGAGCGAGACGCCGGCCGCCCGCAACCGCTCGAGCTCGGGCCGTAGCCGGGTCAGGTGCTCGATCAACGACGCAGCGACCTTGGGGCCGATGTCGTCCACCGCGACCAGACCCTCCTCGCCGGCGTCGGCGACGGCTTCCAGCGAGGCGAAGCCCGCCCGGCACAGCCGGGCCGCGGTGCCCTCGGAGGCCATCGGGATCGCGAGGCCGATCATGGCCCGGCGCAGGCCGACCTGACGGCTGGCGTTGATCGACTCGATCATCCGGGCGGCCGAGATCTCGCCGATGCGGTCGAACTCGAGCAGCCGCTCCGCGGTCAGGTGGTAGAAGTCCGACGGGTTCTCCAGGATCCCGGCGTCGGCCAGTCGCTCGATCCAGACTCCGCCGATCGCGTCGATGTCGGCCGCGGCGCGGGACGCCCAGTGGATCAGCCGCCGGACGGTCTGGGCCGGGCAGGAGACGTTGGTGCAGAACAGCTCGCGGCTGTTGCCCTGCTCGGTCAGCGGGAAGCCGCAGGACGGACAGACGACCGGCGGCACGATGTCCTGCTCGTCGCCGGTGCGCTTGGAGGCGTCGAGTACGCCGGCCACGAACGGGATCACGTCGCCGGCCCGGCGGACCAGGACCGTGTCGCCGATCTTGATGTCGCGGGCGCGGATCACCTCCTGGTTGGCCAGGGTCGCGCGGGTGACCGTCGTACCGCCGACGAAGACCGGCTCGAGCCAGGCGACCGGCGCGATCTTGCCGGTCTTCCCGACGTCCCAGACCACGTCCGCCAGCACGGTGGTCTTCTCCTCGGCGGCGAACTTGAACGCCAGCGCGCCACGGGGCGAGCTCGACCGGGTCCCCGCGGCGGCGAACGCATCGCGGTCGGCCAGCCGCAGTACGGCGCCGTCGAGGTCGTAGTCCAGGTCGTTACGCTGCTGCTCGATCGTGGTGATCACCGCCTGCGCCGCGGCCGCGTCGTCGCAGTGGCGCATGTCGGCGACGGTGAACCCCATGGTCTTGAGCGCGCGCTCAAGACCGGTGTCGGTGCTGTTGTCGGTGAGCAGGTCGAAGGCGAGGAACTGCAGCCGCCGCTCGGCGACGGTGGCCGGGTCCTTGGCGCGGAGCGTGCCGGCGGCGGCGTTCCTCGGGTTGATCAGCGGCTTGTCGGGGTGGGCCGCGTTGTACGCCGTGAAGGTGGAGCGCAGCATCACCGCCTCGCCGCGCACCTCGACGCGGTCCTGGACGTCGAGCTTGGCCGGGACTCCGTCGGTGAGCGCCCGCACCAGCGGGGTCACGTCGTCGCCCGTCGTCCCGTCGCCGCGAGTGATCGCGCGGGCCAGTCGCCCATCCTCGTAGACGAGGGCGAGTGACAGACCGTCCAGCTTCGGCATCACGACCACGGACTGGCCGGGGAAGCGGTTGAAGAAGGCCTCGACCTGCTCCGGGCGGGTCGCCTTCTCCAGCGACAGCATCGGCCGCGAGTGCCGGACCGGCGCATGCAGCACCGTCGGCGCGCCCACCTGCTCCAACGGATTCGGGTCCGGGGCCAGCTCCGGGTTGGCCTCGATCAGCGACCGCAGCTCGTCCTCGACCACGTCGTACTCCGCGTCGGCCACCACCGGCGAACCCCGGTAGTAGGCGTCCCGCAGCACGACGATCCGATCGGCAAGTTCCTGAATCCGCTCCCCAACATCCACAGCGAGGACCTTACCGGGGCCGTCCGACAACGTCAGTTGCTGCGAGCAAGGGCGTTACGCAGCTGACGGCGAGACGTGATTCCGAGCTTGGAGAACGTCTTGCGGAGGTGCCACTCGACCGTGCGGGGGCTGATGAACATCTGGGCCGCGATCTCGGGGTTGGTCATGCCGTCGCGGGCCAGACCGGCGATCTGGGCTTCCTGGGCGGTGAGGTCGTTGAACGTGTCCGGGCGGCGTTTGCGGACCGTCTCACCGGTCGCGAGCAGTTCGTGACGGGCTCGTTCCGCGAAGGCTCGGAGGCCCATCTCGTCCAGCTGCTCGTGCGCGAGGCGTAACTGTTCGCGGGCGTCGACACGTCGGCCTTCGCGCCGCAGCCATTCGCCGTACAGCAGGTGCGAACGGGCGATCTCGACCCGGAGGGTGGTCCGGCCGAGGTGGTCGATCGACTGACGGTACGCGTTCTCGTCGGCGCCGAGCAGCGCTCGGGTGCGCGCCTCGATCCCGCGTCCCCAGTCCGTCGGGGTCGCGGTGGTGCGCTCGGTCAGCCAGGCGAGGGTGGTCTCGACGAGTTTGGTGTCGCCCGTTCGCGATGCGGCCTCGGCCAGCTCGCCGGCCACGAGTACGCCGTACCCGAGGACGTCCTGCTCGAACACCTGCAGCGCCGCGTCCCTGGCGACGTCGTACCGGCCGAGACCGTTGTGTAGAACCGCGTTCGTGTACGTCGCGAACGCCGCCATCCGGCCCTGGCCCTGATCGGTCGCCCTTCGCGTGGCTGTGTCGATCAGCCCGCGAGCTGTCGCCTCGTTGCCGCGGAAGGCTTCGAGCAGCAGCCGTCCGGACCCGGTGCTGGGGTTGCCGGTCGCCGTGGCGATATCGGCGTCCTCGTCGACGAGGCGGGACACCGTTTCCAGATCACCCACCACACTGAGCAGGTTGGCGCGGAAGTTCAGCGCGAACTGCAGTTGGACGAGCGCACCGGTCGCGCGGGCCATCCGCTCCTGCCGGGCGGCGAGTTCGAGCGCGGCCTCGTAGTCCCACACCTCGATCGCGACGATGCCGCTGCCGCGGTTGCCGGCCAGCCAGAGCCAGTCGTCGGCGTAGTCGGCCTCACGCGCCTGGTCGAGCGACTGCGTGAGGTGGGGCGCGGCGGCCGCGTAGCCGCGGGTGAAGCGCAGCGCGAGCGCCTGCAGCAGCACGTCAGCCGGCGGATTCGATGCGGCCGGGGGAGGAGCCTCGGCCGCGGCGTAGGCGACGATGCCCGGCGCGTTCGGGCCGCTGGCCCAGATGGCGGCCGACATCGCTTCGAGGTAGGCCACCCGGGCGCGATCGGGGTCGTGCGGATCGAGTTGCTTGGCCGCGTCCAGCAGACCGCGGGCGGCGTCGCGGGCACGGCCCTGGTCGAAGGCGATCTCGCCGCGGAGCTGCTCGGCCTCCGCCGTACGCAGCGGGTCCGGGGGACCGGCGGTGACTGCGCGGAGCAGCTCCAGCGCGGAGTCGAGTGCGCCGCAGCTGCGCTTCGCCACGGCTGCGGCCAGCGTCCGTTGGGCTCTGCGGCCCGGGTCCGGGGTCAGTTCGGCGGAGCGTTGGAGGAAGGCCGCGGCCGAGTAGAAGCCACCGCGGGCCTGGGCGCGCTGTGCGGATCGTTCGAGCTCCGCCGCGACCTCTTCGTCGGGCCGAACGGTCGCCTGGGCCCGATGCCACGCGCGCCGGTCCGGGTCGACGTCAGGATCGGTGGCGTCTGCGAGGGCCTGGTGTACGGCTTGCCGATCCTGCGCCGTCGCCGTCCGGTACGCCGCGGAGCGCACCAGCGGATGCCGGAACGCGATCTGCTGGCCGAACGTGATCAGTCCCGATTCGATTGCCGCCGCGGCCGGGTCGGCGCCCAGGCCGAGTTGCTCGACCGCTCGCCAGAGCAGGGTCGCGTCGCCGAGCGGTTCGGCCGCTGCGACAAGCAGGAGCAGCCGGGTGTCGGCCGGCAGTACTTCGAGTCGCCGTACGAAGCTGTCCTCGATCTGGCCGGCGAGCGTCGTACTGCGAAGACCGTCGGCGAGCTCGGCCGCGGTCCAGGCGCGGGGGAGCTCGAGCAGGGCAAGCGGATTGCCCCGGGTCTCGGCCACGATCCGGTCGCGAACGCGCGGGTCGACCGGTCCAGGCAGCACCGACTCCAGCAGGGCCCGGGCGTCGGCGTCGTCGAGGCCGCGGATTTCGAGCTCGTTGAACCCGGTCAGCTCGTGGTCGGCTCCGTCGCGGACGGCGAACACCATCACCACCGACTCCGCCTCGAGCCGCCGGGCGACGAAGGCGAGGATCCGCGCGGACATCAGGTCGAGCCACTGGGCATCGTCGACCACGCACAGGACGGGCTGCTCGGCTGCCGCGTCGGACAGCAGGTTCAGTACGGCGAGGCCGATCAGGAACCGATCCGGGGCCGGTCCGCTCAGCCGGCCGAACGCAATCCCCAGCGCCTCGTGCTGCGGCCTCGCCAGTCGCTCCATCCGGTCGAGGAACGGGCGGCAGAGCTGATAGAGCCCGGCGTAGGCGAGCTCCATCTCGGACTCGATGCCGACGGTCCGCGCGACCTGGCAGCCTTGGACGCTCGTGGCCAGCGCGTCGAGCAACGCCGACTTGCCGGCGCCGGCTTCGCCGCGGAGTACCAGGGCGTCGCTGCGTCCTTGCCGGGCGGACTCGAGCATCCGGGTCAGTACGGCGAGCTCGTGCTGCCGGCCCCGCAATTCACGCTCCGCCATTCGATCAGGCTTTCACCGCGATCGCCTGGAACGCAAACGCTCACACGGCACCCGCCCCGACAACCACCACCGGCCCACGAGCCAGCCGCAACACGTCGTACCCGACTGATCAGTTCGACCTGTTGGTGATCTGCTGGAGGGCCCAGGTGTTGCCGTCCGGGTCGCTGAAGAAGACGAAGCGGCCCCACGGGAACTCCTGGACCTCCGACACCTCGACCCCGCGTCCGGCGAGCTCGGCCCGCGCCGCGTCCGCATCGTCGACGACGATCTGCAGTCCGCGCACCGATCCCGGCTCGCCCTGACCCATGCCCGTACCGAGCGCGATCGAGCACGCCGATCCGGGCGGCGTGAGCTGCACGAACCGCAGTTCGTCGCTCACCTGGTGGTCATGATCGGCGACAAACCCGACCTGCTCGGTATAGAACGCCTTGGCCCGATCCACATCCGACACCGGCACCGACACCAGCTCAAGTCTCCATTCCATGCGCGCAACCTACTACGCTCACCCCCATGAGCAGCCTCTTCGGGAGGGTCCTGCAGGCACACCAGTGGATCTACGAACACACCGACGGGTTCCTCGGCCACCGGTTGTTGTTCGGCAACCCGACTCTGTTGCTACGAACAACCGGCCGCCGCACCGGGGTACAACGAACGAACGGCCTGACGTACGCCCGCGACGGCGACGACTATCTGGTGGTCGCATCACGCGGAGGCTCCGACAAACCACCCGCCTGGCTGGGCAACCTGACCGCAGACCCGCACTCCTTCCGACCCTAGTGTGCCTGGGCGGTCCATCAGGAAGCGCGCTGCCTAGGTGGGGAGCCTGGTCGCTGGTCCAAGCCGACCAGGCCCCCGGGCTGCTACGTCAGAGTTTCGCGCACTGGCCGGACTTCGGGCCGGCGACAGTGTTGGGGTAGCCGGCGTTGGTTGGTGCGGGGGAGTTGCCGGCGCAGGAGAGTGGGCCGCTGATGCGGTTGCCGGAGATGATGGTCGAGCCCGTGTTGTTCTGTACGGAGACCGGGCCCTTGATCGTTGTCGGTGCGCATTCGCCGGCCGGGTTGCCGAGCCAGACCCGGGTCCGGCCCGTGACGCTCACCGGTCCGGACACCGTCGTACCGCACAGGAGGACGTTGCCTGCGCCGGACGCCGACACCGGGCCGCGGAACTCGGACCCGGACGCGTACAGCCCGGCGCCTGCGGCGACGGTCACCGGTCCTGAAACAGTCGCGCCATCGAAGCAGGCGACGCCCGACGATACGGTCAGCGGGCCGTTGTGCGTGCCGGTGAGCATCGACGTACAGGACGGGACACCGGTGGCGACGAACGGCACGACCCAGGTCTGAGCCTGACGGCTGTACGTGACGGTCCCGTGGTACGTCGCGTCGGCCGGGTAGGTGTGGCTCCCGCTGACGGTCATCAGACTTCTGCCCTGACGCTGACTCGCTAGGTAGTCGCGCCCTGCGACACCGGCGGCCTCCGTCGGGGACCCGTCGCCCCAATCGATCGTCGCGGTGACCTCACCCGGCGGAATCGACCCGGCGGCCAGACGTCCCACAGTCGCGTTGGTGACGGTCCTGTCCACGCCGAACCGGGTCAGCGTGCCCATCGATTCCGGATCCCACGGGACCTGGGCGATGGAGCCGTAGTTCACGTTCGCGAACGCCCACCGCGGCCCGGCGACGCTGAGCCGTTGCACGTACGCGTCGTAGTCCTGCGTGAGCACCTTCGGCGACCACGCCTTCTCCATGATCCCGGCCAGCCGCGGGAACACCATGTACTCGTTGGTGGCCAGTCCGCGCATCTGCTCGCCCCAGATCGGCGCCTCGATGCCGATGATGTCCTCGGCCTTCGGTCCGCCGTACGCCGGTTGCGCCCAGACCGAGCGGTACTTCTCGTACACCCACTCCGGGTCCCACGTGTACGCCTTGTCGAGCTCGGTCCTCGGCGTGCGGCCGGGCGAACCGTCGTACCCGAAGTCGAGGTAGGCGTTCCACTCCGGGGTCGTGATGACCGGGCGGTGCTGGTTGAACCATTCGGGCTTGATCAGCGGCGGACCGCCGCCGGTGTAGTCCGACCAGTAGTGGTTGATCGACGTCGAGCCCGGCGCGTAGCCCTCCAGGGCCGGGTTCCAGCCCATCAGCTGCTTGCCGTTGGCGTTGACGATCTTCTCCATCTGCCCGATCCACCACTTGTAGTCCTCGTGGGGCATCCCGATGGCTTCGTCGCCGCCGATGTGGACGATCGGTGCGGGCGAGATCGCGGCAAGCTGTGCGATCGCATCCCGCCAGAACGCGAGCGCCCGCTCACTCGCCGGGTCGTTCGGGTTGGTGCAGAACCGGTCGGTCTGGGTCTGACCCTGGCAGCCCATGACCGCGACGCCGCCCAGAGACCTGACTGCAGCCGTGGCGTGGGCCGGGCCTTCCAGCTCCGGGACGATCTCGATGAAGCGGTCGGCGGCGTACTTGACCAGGCCCTTGAAGTCCTCCTGCGTGTAGAAGCCCGCGATACAGGCCGCACCGTTGCATCCGGTGCCGTCGAGTGCCGGGTACCCCTTGATCTCGAGGCGCCAGGACTGGGAGTCGCTCAGGTGCAGATGCAGCCGGTCGCCCTTCAACGCGGCCAGCTGGTCGATCATCGAGCGGATCTCGGCCACGGTCATGAAGTTGCGGGCCGGGTCGAGCTGAAGACCTCGGTGCGGGTACCGCGGGTAGTCGAGGACCGTGATCGGCTGCGCGATCCAGGGGCCGGCGCCGGCGGCCGGCGAGTTGATTGCTGCGGGCAACAGTTGTCGCAGGCTGATGAAGCCGTTGAAGAGCCCGTGTGCCTGCGGCGCCGCGATCTTCACGCCGGCACTCGAGACGGTGAGCGAGTAGCCCTCGTCGGTCTTGTCGGCCGGGATACCGGACACCGATCCGACCGACAGCGAGATGTCGGCGGCGGTGGCGGAACCCGTCACCACGGGGAGCACGAACCCGGTCGCCGGCCGCAGGTACCCGGCGAGCACCTCGCCGGCGGCGGTGAGGGCGCTGCTGGAGACGACGATCCGCGACTTGGCCGTGAGCTCCCACGGCTGACCGCTGCCGGGGGTCTGCTTCACCGGCACGGGAATGATCTGTCCCACGGTCGGCGGCGGCTTGGGGCCCGACCAGATCTCGAACTCGTTCAGCGTGTACCCGGTGGTGGACGTCGTCGCTGTGGCTTGCATCCGGACGCACGAGACCGGGTCCGTGCGATCGATGACCTGCGAGTCCTTGTCGGCCGGATTCACCACGTGGGTGACCGTCGACCAGGTCTGGCAGTCGGCGTCCGTCGAGACCTGCAGGTCGTACTCGCTCGGCTTGGACGGAGACGTCCAGCGACTGAACACCTCGTACACCGGGGCGGGCGTGGCCAGCTTGACCTGGAACCAGTCCTGCGTCGGGTCGTACCCGTTGCCCACCGACGCGTAGTTCGACGTCCACCCGTTGTGGACGAACACATCGGTCGCGTTGGCGGGCGCGTACGTCGCCGCGGGCGCCGTCGTGCGTTGGGACTTGGCCGACGCGACCGCGCCGGGGAGGAGGGCGAGGTTGACGCTCTCGGTGGCGTCGGCGGACACGGGTGTGCCGGACGCCTGACCTGTCGTCAGTGGGATCAGAACTGCGGCCACCAGCGCGCCGATTGTCAATGCAGGGACAGCGCGGAACGAGATTCTCACGTCACTCCTTTACCGGTGCATGGCGGTGTCACGCGGGCCTGGAGGGCGACCGTACCGGTGATTTTCCGCCCCACCCACCGTGCGCGCAAGAAACTAACGATGAGAAGTTTCGAAACCTACTGGCTTTGCAGCGCGACAGCGATCCGGGCCGCGAGGCCGGCGTTGTTCCGGGCCAGTGCGAGGTTGGCCGGGACGCTCTGTCCGTCCGTCTCCTTCTCGATCCTGCCCAGGACGTACGGTGTGACGGCGGGCCCGGCGATTCCGGCCTGAGCACTCGCCTCCAACGCGGCCGTGAGTACGGCGTCGATGGCGCCGCCGGGATCTCGTCGCCGACCGGGATCGGAACGGTCAGCAGTACGCCGGTCGCCGGCCGAGCACGGTAGCGGAGTACGTCGCAGACCACGCGCTCGTCATCCACACGATGCGGAATCGGCAGACCGCTTGACCGCGTGTAGAAGGCCGGGAACCAGTCATGCTGCCAACCCAGGACCGGGACGCCCGCGGTCTCGAGGTATTCGAGGGTCCGCGGCAGATCGAGGAACGCCTTGGCGCCCGCGCAGACGGTGATGACCGGGTGGTTGGCGATCGCGTCGAGGTCGGCCGAGACGTCGCCGCTGAGTTCTGACCCGCGGTGGACACCGCCGATACCGCCGGTGGCGAAGACCGAAATACCGGCCGCGTGCGCCAGGGCGACCGTCGCCGAGACCGTCGTCACGCCGACGTCCCATCGTTGCGCCTGCGCCACGGCAAGGTCGCGTTCGGCGACCTTGCGGGTGCCTTGCAGTACGCGCTTCTCCTCGTCCGGCAGGAGACCGACATGTGGCCGGCCATCCAGGATGGCGGCCACGGCCGGTACGGCGCCGTGGTCGACGACTGCCTGCTTGCAGAGTTCGAGCGCGTCGGCGTTCGCCGGAGCGGGCAGACCGAGGTTCGAGAAGATCGTCGACTCGAGCGCGACGACGGCGCGGTCTTCGGCCAGAGCTTGGGTCACTTCGTCGGACAGGACGGGTTCAATCACGCGCGACTCCGATCTCATCAGGGGAGAGGGTGGCACCAGGTTCGCGGAGCACCCTGCTGGCAAGGCCGTGGCCGGCTCGGACCGCCTCAACGGCATCTGCTCCGGCGAGTACGGCGGACAAGAACGCGGCGGCGAACGCGTCGCCGGCGCCGGTCGTATCGAGCACTTCTCCGACCGGAGATACGTCGACGGTCACTGTCTTGGCGCCGTCGAGATGAATCTCTGTGGGTTCCACACCGTTCTTGACGACGACCGTCGTACCCGGTTCGGCAAGGCCTCGCAGGTCGCCGACGTCGGCCTCGATCCCGTTGGCGAAGATGTACGTCGGCCGCAAGATTCTGATCAGGTCGCGGAACCGCGTGGGTCCAAGAGCATCGATGAGCGCGATCGAGGACGCGTCGACGGTGAGGATCGCGCCCTCGGCCTGGGCGATGCCGGACGCCCGACGAAGGACAGACAACGACGGGCCGGCGAGGGAGTACGCCGAGAGATGGATCACGTCCGCACCGGAGAGCCACGCGTCGGGTACGTCGGTCAGCTCAGCCGCGGCCGCCCGGTCCGGGTACATCGTGCGTTCTCCGGCGTCGTCCACCAGGATGACGATGGTGCCGGTGCTTCCCTGTCGCTGGACCCGGGCGTCGACGCCGGCATCGACCAGATCCTGCACCAGCGCCGCGCCGGCCGCGTCGTCACCGACCCGGCCGACGAACCGGGTCGACGTACCAAGACTGCTCGCGAAGACGGCGACATTGGAGGCTGCGCCGCCACGTGAGCGCCGGATCCGCGCCGGGTTGTCCGTCCCGGCGCGCGTCGTACCGGCTGACCAGACCACGACGTCTTCGACCAGGTCGCCGATGCAGACGAGAGCATGAGTCACCGCTTCCACCTTCCCGTGCCGGCTACGGATGCCATTCTGTCTGAGTGAGTGCTGGGATGACGGCGGCCGACTGGGCCGCGCAGCAGGTTGCTGCGGTGCGTGATGACCCGTCCGGCCGACTCGCGCTGATGCAGCGGTGCTACTACGGTCCCTACGGAAAGGCGCCTCGGCACCTGCCGTACGGTCGGGCGGCGACCTCCGCGATGCGGTGGGAGCTGCGGCGCGGTGTGTTGCAGCCGCCGTCCAGCGACCGGCCTGGCAGTCCGTGGTGGCGAGCAGCGAACGAGCGGGTACTCCGCGACGGCTGCGAAGCGGTCGCACTGAGCGGAGACCTGCCCGGCACGTCCTCGTCGCGGACCGTCGACTTCTGGTTGTCCTTCGCGGAGTACCCGACCGCACGGGCATGGTGGCGGGCGCACAACGGGAGCGTCGTCGCGGCGTACGTCGAGCATCGTCAGCTGGCCGAGGCGGAGACGGCCGCGGAACGATTCTTCATGAACGTCGTACTGTGCCGCGTCCTGTATGCGCATGCCCTCGTCGCAGCACCACGGCTCGCTCTGGGCTGGCTTCGCCCGATCGCGCCGCTGCTCGGCGATCCGAGACTCGGGATGACCGGGATCTTCTTCCAGCTCTCCCGAGTCCTGCCGGACGAGTACCCGCTCCGCGACGACCCGCGCTTCTACCTCGGCCAGGAGCTCGGACTCGGCCGGCTCCTGGACTTCGGTGTGATCGTCCCGCGCCTGCAGCAGATCTACGAGTGGTCCGCGCACGAGCTGGCCGAACCGGGCCTGCTCGAATTCATCGCCGACGGAACGCTGACCTACGCGTGGCCGCTCGACGACCGAGACGTCTGGAGACCCCCGCCGTCGCTCGCACTCCAACTGTCTCGCCGGCTGCTGCCGCCGCAACGACGCGTTACTGGGCGTAGCGGCTGATGAGGGTGTTCATGGCTTCGTCGATGGCCGAGTCGATGTGGTGGCGGGACGGGTCTTCGTCGTACCACGCGACGATCTCGCGGGCTCCGGTTTCGAAGGGGATCGTGGCGACGTAGTCCGGTACCACCTGGCGGAGTTTGGTGTTGTCGAAGACGGCCGAATGGGTCTTGTCTCCGAGGAGACCATCGCCCCAACCCGGATGGACGGCAGCGATAGCGTCGGACGGGACGTGGACGATCTGCGCTGTCGTGCCGGCCGCGGCGGCAAGGGTGTGCGCGATCTGGTCCCAGGTCAGGACGTCGTCGGAGGTGATCTGGAACGTGTCGCCGATCGTGCGCGGGTGACCGAGCAGCGGGACCAGTCCGCGGGCGAAGTCGCGGTGGTGAGTGAGGGTCCACAGCGACGTGCCGTCACCGTGTACGACGACGGGTTGGCCGCGGCGCATGCGCTCGACGATCGTCCAGCCGCCGTCGAACGGGACCAGTGTGCGGTCGTAGGTGTGAGAGGGCCGCACGATCGTGACCGGGTAGTTCTCGTCGCGGTACAGCCCGGTCAGCAGGTCCTCGCAGGCGATCTTGTTGCGTGAGTACTGCCAGAAGGGGTTGCGCAGCGGCGTCGACTCGGTGATCGGCAGCCGGGCCGGTGGTGTCTGGTACGCCGAGGCCGAGCTGATGAACACGTACTGGCCGACGTGTCCGCGCAGCGCGTCGGTGCGAGCCCGCACCTGCTCCGGCGTGAACGCCAACCAGTCGACGACCACATCGAAGTCCTCGCGGGCGATCGAAGCCAGGGTCGCCGGATCGTCGAGGTCAGCGGTGATCTGTCGCGCTTCGGCCGCGAGTGGCCGGGTCGAGGTCTTGCCGCGGTTGAGGACCGTGAGCTCGAGCCCCGACTCGACGGCCCGCGAGGAGCACGCCGAGCTGATGATCCCGGTCCCACCAAGAAAGAGAACACGCAGGGATGTCATGGGTCCAGCATCTCGCACGCAGCGGCAACCAGTTGCCGTCCGGGAGTGGCGTAGCCTCGTCGACTGACGGATCCGCAGCAATCCTTCACGAGAGAAGCCGCCCATGCTGAGAGTTCTTCGTGTTGCGTTGGTGATCACCTGTCTGATGTCGGCCGGAGTGGCCGGCCCGGCGGAGGCGTCGACGACGGCCGCGTCGGATCCGGCGCGCGCCGAGCTCCGGGGGATCGTCGAGAACGTCGTCGGCGCCACCGGGAAGCGGTACGGCGTGAAGGACGACGCCGGTCATGTGATGGATACGGTCAAGATCATCCAGGACCCGGCGGGCGGATATCTCGCCGTTTCGCACCATATGGCCGCCGACGGGCACTTCCGGGTGAACCTGGCCACCTCGTCGGATCTGCTCAACTGGCACTGGGTCCGTGAGCTGGCCGGGAGCAACACCGGGCCGGCGTCGCAGCCGACGATCGTCCAGGCGTCGAACGGAGGGTTCCTGCTCGCGTGGGAGCAGGAGCAGCCCGGCGGCGGCAACAACCACCTCGCCTTCCGGTACTTCGCGACTCGCGCAGATCTCCTGGCCGGCAACGTCAGCCGCGCGTACGACGCACCGCGGCAGCTCTCGTCGTGCGCGGAGGGTACGCCGAACATCTACAGCGTCACGTTGTCGCCCGACATCGACCACTCGAGGATCGACATCGGCGGCCACTACTGGTGGAACTGCGATCGCGACCGGCAGCAGCGCGGTACGCTCACCAACTTCAACTCCTGGTCCACCTCCGCCCAGCCGAACTTCGACAACGCCCTGCTCTACTGGGGCGTCAACGGCAACATCGGCGACCGGGACAACACTGCCTTCCGCGGCTACAGCTTCGGGCTGATCGAGGGGCAGTACACCAAGGGCGACTTCGGTTCCTGGCGCACGTTCGTCTACGACTACCAGACCGGCAACGCCGACCGTACGACGATCCAGACCAATGGCGGCAGTACGGCGTTCGCCAACCCGACCATCACCAACCTCACTGCCCCCAACGGCCAACCCGCCCTCGTCGTCACTCTCTTCATCCCGAGTGAAGGTGCCGTCGCGGGCGAGTCGGGCGAACTCATCTACTACAAGACCTACTGACTGCGGAGCAGCAGGTGGAGCGCGCTGTGGCTGGCCAGGCCGCCGAGGGCGCCCAGGGCGCGGAAGTTCAGGGTGACGTCGACGACGGTCGGGGCGTCGAAGCGGACTCGGATGGCGCCCTCCTGGCGTGGTTCGCCGGTGAGGTCATGAGCCGGGAGATCCAGCTCGACGCCGGGCACCGGATCGCTCTCGATGACCAGCTGGCCGGTGACGTAGCCGTCGTTGACGATCGTGACGTCGATCGGGTGCCAGTGACCGGTTGCGACGGGCTCCAACCGGGTCGCGGTCCGGGCGACGTTCACCCGGGCCTCCGGGTTGATCGTGACCGAGATCGGGGCCTTCGTGTCGACCGGGCCGCAGCAGCCTGCTGGTTCGCCGTACATCAGTCCACCTCGGATTCGTCTCGACGGGTCAGGTACGCGGCCTGCGCGGCGTCGTACGCCTCGCGGGCCTCGGCTCGCTCGGTGTCGCGGATGAAGCCGGACTTCGCCTTCCAGAGCGCGTCGACCGAATCGTGCAGCCACTGCGCGCTCCGCCGCGACGCCCGGATCGGCCGGCCGGCGATCTCGACGAAGATCGGCTGGGTGTGCACACTGCGCAGGATCCGCAGCGCGACCCACGACGACCGCTCCAGCGGTACGTCGAACTCGACCGCCTGCTCGTTGCCGTCGGCAACCAGCTCCTGCGAGGCGACCGGGATGCCGTTCACCAGCACCTCGACGAGCACGGTGCGGGTCCGGCCGATACGCGACCGCTCGAGGTGCCACCCGACCGGTGCGCTGTACGCCGGCTGACCCGCCGCGGGCAACGCCGGCGGCTCCTCGGGCAACCACGCTGCAACGGTCGCACTGACCCGGACCGGTCCGGCCGCGTCCGTCGTACGCTCACGGCTCGTATCGCCGTCGACGGCGAAGTCGTACACGTGGCTGCGCCCGTCGCCGAAGTACGACGCCCTGTCCTTCAACCCGCCGAGCCACGCCTCCAGTGCCTGCGAGCCCTGCGGCGGCTCGGCCAGCTGGACGTACGTACGCCCGACGCCGGGACCGTCGTCGTAGATGCAGGGGTAGTCGGTCTCGCCGAGCATCAGAGTGCGGTAGCCGACGTTGAGCAGGTGGTACCAGATGTTCAGCTCGACGGCCGGCGCGAACTCGGCGCCGCACTGGAAGTCGGCGGCACCCAGCGGTACGTCGACGATGATCTCGTTCGAGCCGATCGACTGGAATCCCGGGACGACGTAGTTCGGCAGCTCGTCGGTGCCGACCGATAGGCCGAGCCCGCAGTGCGCGTACCCGACCATCGCGTTCTGCGCGTGGCCCCACCGCATCACCGGCAGGTTCCACGACGGCCAGTCCTCGATCACCTTGGTGCCGGGATAGTCCTGGTCGGTGAGCCCGAGCAGGATGACGTGACCGGAGTGGCTGGACGGGAAGCCCGAGACCTCGAGGTCGTACCGGAGCAGGCTCTGGCTGTCGTGGTCGGTGTCCTGCGGATCCCAGTTCATGCCCTGGGCCCGCTGCATCGCGGGGTACTCCAGCTCGGCGCGCGGGCTGATCGACGAGCCGCTGAAGAACTGCTTCTGATGGTAGTAGCAGGGACCCCAGGTGAGCACGCTGCCCATCCACAGGCCTTCGCCGCGGACGTGCCGGATCATCGTCTCGGGCGTGACGCCCTCGGACGGCACGCTGTAGTGCGAGCAGCCGCCGGCGTGGATGTGCGGGTCACCGGAGTAGTAACCGTGCCGCGCCGGATCGGCCCACCGATCGAGCTCGATCGTGACCGCGTCGTCCTCGGCGGACAGCTCGACCTCGACCCGCACCTCGCGGTACTCCGGACCGCGGCGCGCAGAGATCTCGTACTGACCGGCCGGGAGCGTGATCACCTCGCCGGTCGCGCGGTACACGTGCTCGTGGAAGAACATGTCGGGTGCGAGCCGCATCCCCTTCGACGGGTAGGAGCGCCGCTGGGAGTCGCGAACGGTGAGCGCCGCAACGCAGCTGCTGCCGTCGGGCTCGCGGATGTCGAACCGGATATCGCGGGCCGGCAGGCAGTCGAACTCGTACGTCGCTGCGTACGGGCGACTCTCGGAGCTCATCCGCCGCCAGGCCTTCGCGAACGGCGGCCTTGTGTAGCTGTGCTCAGCCTCCTCGACGGCCAGGGTGAACCCCAGCTCGCCGTCGTGGGTGCCGCTGTCGCGGCTGTACAGGCTGATCACCTTGTACTCGACGTCCAAGCCGGACACATCGGTCGGACCGGCCAGTTTCACCTCCAGCCGGCTGCGCTCGATCCGCGGGACGATCGTCAACGTGTCGGCTATCGCGATGCGCGCGGCGTGGCTGTGGTAGTCGATCGTGCCGAGCACATGGTTCGACTGCGCAGCCAGATCGCCGAGCAGTCGATGCGGGTTCTCGATCCGGACCAGGAAGCTTCGCCAGCCATGCTGGACGAGGCGCGGTGGCGCGGTGCCCGGCGTACTGGCGGTCAGGCCTTGCTCGTCGATGCGGACATCGACGATGACATACGGACGGAGCAGGTCCTCGACCGCAGCGGAGGACTGGGAATCGTCGGCCAGCTTGGCCAGTTGGCCGGCAATGTCGTCGGGTAGTGGTTCACCGATGTCGCGGAGTTTCTCAACAGCTCGGGTCGCAGAAGCGTGCAGCGGTTGGAACACGGGGCCTCCTCGGGGTGCACCGGCCCTCGAGCTTAGCCGTCCGGCGACGGTGGCCCGACCCATTTTTCCCGGGCCACCGTCGGATGGCTCAGGCGAGCTCGGACCGTACGGCGCGGGCCGCGTCGACGAGGTTGTGCAGGGAATCGCGGACCTCGGGACTCGTGGTGGGTCGATGTCGTACACACCGGGGCCGACGCCGCGTGGGAAGCCGGCTTCGTGCGCGACTTGCATGTACGAGCGGGCCGCTTCGAGGCTCGCGACGTCGGCATCCATCTCGTCGAGTGCGTTGAGGATGTCGCCGAACTCGACGTAACACATGTGCGTGTGGATCTGCGTGTCCGCTCGCACTCCGCTGATCGTCAGCCGGAACACCTCGGTGCTCCATTCGAGAGCACGAGGACGTCGAGGCCGGCCTTCTCGTGGAACAGGAAGGAACGTTCAGGTCCTAATCCATCACTCGGGGTCCGGGCCGGCCGGATTGGTCCTGCGGTCTGCCGCTCGCCGGGATACCCGACTTTGAGAAGCCACCGACCACAATTCCGTGCTGGAACTGGGCGGTGGCTTCTCAAAGTTGGGTGGAGACCGAGGCGAAGGTGCTACGGTAAGCGCGGAATGGTTTTCATTATCAATTGGTGAGGGCGGGTGCGCTGTGAGGCTGCGTGGTTCGGCAGGGGTCCTGGCGGGGGTGGCGGCGGTCGCGCTGCTGTCCGCCTGTGGTGCGTCCGGGGGAGATGCCGCCGCGGCCGGCGCGTCGACACCGACGGCGGGGGTGCGGGTCGTGGCGTCGACCAATGTGTACGGCGGCATCGTGCGGCAGATCGCGGGGGACAAGGCCGAGGTGACCGCGGTCATCTCCGACCCGGATCAGGATCCGCACTCCTACGAGGCGAACGCGCAGACCCAGCTGTCGCTGTCGAAGGCGCAGGTCGTGATCGAGAACGGCGGGGGGTACGACGACTTCATGGACACGATGCTGAAGTCGGCGGGCAACACGTCGGCGAAGGTGGTGAATGTGGTGGACATCTCAGGTCACAAGGCTCCGCCCGGCGGCGAGCTCAACGAGCACGTCTGGTACGACTTCCCGTCCATGGAGAAGCTGGCCACACAGTTGGCGACCACGCTGTCCGAGGTCGATTCCGCGAACAGTTCGACGTACGCCGCGAACGCCGCCGCCTTCACCGGGAAGGTGAAGCAGCTCGAGGCGACCGAGGCCGCGATCAAGTCGGATCACAACGGCGCCGGCGCCGCGATCACCGAGCCGGTGCCGGTGTACCTGCTGACGGCCTGCGGGCTGGTGAACAAGACGCCGGGCGAGTTCAGTGAGGCGATCGAAGAGGGGACGGATGTTCCTGCGACGGTGCTGCAGGAGACGCTCGGACTGTTCAGCGCGAAGCAGGTCAAGCTGCTCGCCTACAACGAGCAGACGTCCGGTCCCGAGACCGAGAAGGTGCTCGCGGCCGCGAAGGCGAACGGCGTCGCCGTCGTGCCGGTCACCGAGACGTTGCCCGCGGGCAAGGACTACCTGGGCTGGATGACCGCCAATCTGGACGCAATCCGTTCGGCGCTGTCCTGAGTCCGGCGGTGGATCTGATGAGGGTTCTGCAGTTCGACGACGCTTCCTTCGGCTACGGCCGCCGCCGGTTGTGGGGCGGCCTGACGATGGACCTGCGCGCGGGGGAGTTCCTGGCGGTCCTGGGCGGCAACGGATCGGGGAAGACGAGCTTGCTGAAGGCGGTCCTCGGGCTGCATCCGTTGACCTCCGGGACCGTCCGGGTCGTGGGCGTGCCGCCGCACCGGGGCAGCACGAAGATCGGCTATGTGCCACAGCACCGGCGCATCGACACGCTCACTCCGCTGCGGGCCCGGGATGTCGTCGGCCAGGGGCTGGACGGCCATCGCTGGGGGATTGGGCGGCCGGACCGGACGCGGCGCCGGCGGATCGACGAGGTGCTCGAGTCGGTCGGTGCGCACGAGTTCGCCGATCGGCCGATCGGGTTGCTGTCCGGGGGTGAGCAGCAGCGCGTCCGGATCGCGCAGGCCCTGGTTGCCGATCCGAAGCTGCTGTTGTGCGACGAGCCGCTGCTGTCGCTGGATCTCAACAGCCAGCGCACGATCTCAGGCCTGGTCGATCGCCGCCGCCGTACGCACGGCACCGCGATCGTGTTCGTCACCCACGACATCAATCCGGTGCTGCCGTACGTCGACCGCGTGCTCTACCTGGCGAACGGGCGCTTCCGGACGGGGACGGTCGACGAGGTGATGACGTCGTCGACCTTGAGCGAGCTGTACCGGTCCCCGGTCGAGGTGGTTCGTTCGGGCGGCCGGGTGCTGGTGGCGGGTGTTCCCGAGGACACCCATCACACCGAAGTACTGCGGGCCGGGTGAGATAGATGCTCATGGCAACGGTGCGGGTCGGCGTGTGGCACGAGATCTTCAACTTCGCCAACTACGGCGAGCTGCTGGCCCTGGTGCGGAACTCGATCCTCGCCGGCGTGGTCCTGGGGATCGTTGGCGGTTCGATCGGTGTGTTCGTGATGATGCGCGACCTGCCGTTCGCCGTCCATGGCATCAGCGAGCTGTCGTTCGCGGGAGCCTCGGGCGCGTTGCTGCTCGGGATCAACGTGGTCGCGGGCTCGCTGATCGGTTCGATCCTGGCGGCGGTGCTGATCGGCGTACTCGGAAGCCGTGCGCGGGACCGGAACTCGATCATCGGCGTGCTGATGCCGTTCGGGCTGGGGCTCGGGGTGCTGTTCCTCGCCTTGTACAAGGGCCGGGCGGCGAACAAGTTCGGTCTGCTGACCGGGCAGATCGTCGCGGTCGACACTCCGCAGCTGTCCTGGTTGATCGTCACCGGTGCGGTCGTCCTCGTCGGACTGCTGATTGTGTGGCGGCCGCTGATGTTCGCCAGCTCGGACCCGGAACAGGCCGCGGCTCGCGGTGTGCCGGTTCGCCTTCTGTCACTGGTGTTCATGCTGCTGCTCGGCCTAGGTGTCGCGATCTCGGTGCAGATCGTGGGCGCGCTGCTGGTGCTCAGCATCGTGGTCACGCCCGCGGCCGCGGCGCTCCGGATCGCGGCGTCGCCGTGGCTCGTGCCGGTGCTGAGTGTGGTGTTCGCGACGGTGTCGCTCGTCGGCGGCATCCTGCTCGCGCTCGGCGGCAGCCTGCCGATCAGTCCCTACGTCACCACCATCTCGTTCCTGATCTACCTCGCCTGCCGGCTTCCCGCGATCACCGGGTCTCACGGAAGGTTTGGCTGAGTACGTCGAGGCCTTCGTGCAGCAGGTTGTCGGGGATCGAGAGGGGCGGGAGGAACCGCAGTACGTTGCCGTGGGTGCCGCAGGTCAGGACGACGAGTCCTTGGGCATGCGCGGCCGCGGCGATGCGTTTCGTCAGGTCGGCGTCGGGGTCGGTGGTGCCGGGAACGACGAGTTCGACCGCCATCATGGCGCCGCGACCGCGGATGTCCCCGATGCGGTTGTCCTCGGCCTGGAGGGCGGTGAGCCGCTTCAGCATCGTTTCCTCGATGGCACGGGCCCGGTCGACCAGGCCTTCGCGTTCGATCGTCTCCACGACGGCGAGGGCGGCCGCGCAGGCGATCGGATTGCCGCCGTACGTTCCGCCCAGTCCACCCACGTGGGGCGCGTCCATGATCTCCGCGCGCCCGGTGACGGCGGACAGCGGGAGGCCGCCGGCGATGCCCTTGGCGGTGACGATCAGGTCGGGTACGACGCCCTCGTGCTCGCAGGCGAACATCGCGCCGGTCCGGGCGAATCCGGTCTGTACTTCGTCGGCGACGAACACGACGTTGTTCGCGCGGCACCACTCGACCAGCGTCGGCAGGAACCCGTCGGCCGGCACGATGAAGCCGCCTTCGCCCTGGATGGGTTCGATCACCAGCGCGGCGAGGTTGGCGGCGCCGACCTGCGTCTCGATCACGTCGATGGCTCGCCGCGCCGCGGTCACGCCGTCGAGGCCGCCGTCGCGGAACGGGTACGACAAAGGAGCGCGGTAGACCTCGGGAGCCAGCGGTCCGAAGCCGCTTTTGTACGGCATGTTCTTGGCGGTCATCGCCATGGTCAGGTTCGTGCGCCCGTGGTACGCGTGGTCGAAGGTCACGACGGCCTGTTTGCGGGTGAAGGCGCGGGCGATCTTCACCGCGTTCTCGACAGCCTCGGCGCCGGAGTTGAACAGCACACTGCGCTTGTCGTGGTCGCCGGGTGTGATGCGGTTGAGCGTCTCGGCAACGGCCACATAGCCGTCGTACGGCGTGATCATGAAGCAGGTGTGCGTGAACGCCTGGACCTGGTCGGTCACCGCGGACACGACACCGGTGGCGCTGTTGCCGACCGTGCTGACCGCGATGCCGGAGCCGAAGTCGATCAGCGAGTTGCCGTCGGCGTCGACGAGCACACCGCCGCCGGCCGCGACGACGTACACCGGCAGCATCGTGCCGACGCCTTGCGCGACCGCCGCCACCTTCCGCGCCTGGATCGCCTGGGAGACAGGTCCCGGGATCGAGGTGATCAGACGTCGTTCCTGGGGCAGCGAAGGCCCGCCGATAACGGTCATAGCTGTGACGGTAGAAGCGATGTGACCAGCCGTGAATGGCAGCAATGCACAATCGATCGGAGCTAGGCTGTGCATCGTGGTCACCGTCGCGGAGATCGTGGATCTGCCGGGTCTGCGCCTGAGCGCTGTGCACCTGCCCGCGCCGGACCGATCCGTGCGCTGGGTGGCCGCGAGCGAGCTCCCCGATCCGGCGCCGTTCCTCGAGGGATCGGAGCTCCTGCTCACGACCGGACTGGACACCAAGGCGTGGCGCTCCCAGTGGGACGGGTACGTCGCCAGGCTCGCCGACGTACCCGTTGCCGCGATCGGGATCGGCACCGGCCTGACCCACCGGACGCCGCCGCGCGGCTTGGTGGCTGGGTGCGAGCGGCACGGAGTCAACCTGATCGAGGTGCCGCACGAGACCGCGTTCGTGGCCGTCAGCCGACTGACCGCTGAGCTGCTGGAGGAGTCGGAGGCGAAGGCCACCCGCGCTGCCTTCGACCTTCAGCGGCGGCTGACCGCGGCTGCGACGCGCCCTGATCCGACGGTCTCGGTCGTGGACACGCTGGCCCGGCTGATGTCGGGTGCCGCGTGCATCATGTCCGCGGACGGTGAGCTGCTGGTCGGACCGTTCGGGCCGGAACGGGACGCATTGCCACGGGATCAGATCGTTGTCGAGATCGCTCGCATCAGGCGGCAGGGCCTTCTCGCCGCGGCATCCGTCGCCGGTATCGCAGTTCATCCGCTCGGGCTGACCGGGCGTCCCTCGTCGTACCTTGCCGTCCTTGGATCCCCGACCGCGGGGTCTCGTGGTGCGATCACCACGGCGGTCTCGCTGCTCGGCCTGATCGCCGAACAGGAACGCAGTCGCACGGAGTCTCGCCGATTGATCCACGACAAGGCAGTGCGCTTGCTGATCGACGGCGATCCGACGACAGCTCAGCTGATCCTCGAGGTCCAGCCGGCCGGTTTCGGTCTGCCGAGCACGGTGCGGATCCTGCGAGCAACCGGCGCGGACGAGCAGCTCGACGACGCGCGGTCGCAACTCGACGTACTGCGAGTTGTCGCCGGGGGAGACGGTGAGCTGTGTGCCGCGGCGCCGGCAGATCGTGCGGAGCGACTGGCCGAGCAACTCGCGGGATCGGGGCTGCTCGTCGGGGTCGGTCAGGCCACTGCGCTCGCCGAGGCTCGGGCGAGCCATCACACCGCCGGCTTGGCGCTCGCTCACGCGACCGAGTCGACGCCGGTTGTTCCGTGGGAACGGATCCGTGGCGAGGGACCCGTGACGCTGATCGCTCCGGATACCGCGGCCGCCTTCGCCACGTCGCTTCTCGGTGCGTTGGACCCGGTGCAACTGGCTACCTTGAGATCGTTCCTCCGCCATCACGGCGCAGTACTCAAGGTCGCCGAGGACCTGGGCATCCATCGGAACACGGCCCGCAACAGACTGGCCGCCATCGAGACCGAACTCGGTGGGTCCCTGGACGACCCGCAGCTGCGAGTCAACGCCTGGATAGCACTTCAAGCGCTCTTAGCGCACTAATGGTTAGTGGGATAGCCTGGACGGAACGACGTCTGATGGAGGTCCCCGTTGAGTGACTTCGGCGATATCGACCCGCTGGAGCTGGAGAACCAGGTGTGCTTCGCGCTGGCCGTGGCCGCGCGCAGTGTGATCGCGGTCTACCGGCCGCTGCTCGATCCGATGGGGCTGACCCACCCGCAGTATCTGGTGATGCTGGCGCTGTGGCAGCACGCGCCCCTGTCGGTCAAGGAGCTCAGCCGCCTGCTGCAGCTCGAGCCCGCAACGCTTTCCCCGTTGCTCAAACGGCTGGAAGCCAGCGGGTACGTCGAGCGCCCGCGCGCCCGGACCGACGAGCGCGCACTCGCCGTCACGCTGACGCCGGCGGGCTGGCGGCTGCGCAACGAGGCCGAGAAGATCCCCGCGGCGATCGTGAGCCGGCTCGGCATGGAGGTGTCCGAACTGCAGCACCTCCACCAGGTCCTGACCCAGGTGATCGCCGCCGCCAATGTGGCGAACGCCAAATAGTGAGTGCACTAATCATTAGGGTACGATGAGGGTATGCGCCGGAGAACACCGAAGCCCATGAAGATCGAGACGGTTCAGCGTTGGGTCGCCTCGGTCATCCTCTTCCATGTCGGCAGCGTCCCCGCGATCACGCTGGCCGTCTACAGCATCGGCGTCGCCGAGAAGGAGTACGGCCGAGGTGTCGGGCTCTGGCTGATGTCCGGAGTCATCGGTGTGCTCACGGCCGCCGGCATCCTGCTCATCCACCAGCGATCCCTGCGCTCACTCTGGCTCGTCCTCGGCCTCCTGCCCACGGTGGTCACCGGCTTCTACATTTTCTGACGCCGCTCGTCTCCGGCTCGCCGGGGGTTGGCAAGCGCTTGCCGAATTGGCATAGGGTGAGTGGCAACTGAAACGTTGCCGAGCCGGGAGGAATCCGGGTGACTTCCACGCAGGCTGTCAGGTTCGCCGCCGTCGGACTTGATCACGCGCACATCTTCGGTCAGATCGCAGGCCTGATCGCGGCCGGTGCGGAGTTCGTCGGGATGGCGACCGACGATCCCACCGCCGCGATCGCGACCCGGGTCCGCCAGCAGTATCCGGACGTGCCGGTGGCCGAGAGTCCGGACGAGCTGCTCGGCCGGGACGGGATCGACCTGATCGTGACCGCCGCCGTACCGGACCGTCGGGGGCCGATCGCGGTCACGGCGTTGCTGGCCGGCAAGGACGTCGTGACCGACAAGCCGGGGTGCGTCAGCCTCGAGCAGTTGGAGGAGATCGAGAAGGCGGTCGGCCAGAGCGGGCGCTTCTGGTCGGTGACATTCTCGGAGCGGTTCGAGGTGCCCAGCGTCATCAAGGCCGGTGAGCTGGTCCGCGAGGGCAAGATCGGCACCGTCGTACAGACACTCGGGATCGGGCCGCACCGCGTCGGGGACCGCGCTCACCTGGCCGGTGGAGCCGGCCGCCCGGACTGGTTCTACGACAAGAGCCGGTACGGCGGCATCCTCACCGATATCGCCTCCCACCAGATCGACCAGTTCCTGTGGTTCACCGGCGCGCGGACCGCCGAGGTCGTGGCCAGCACGGTCGGCAACTTCGGCAACCCGGACGAGCCGGGCCTGCAGGACTTCGGCGAGATCCTGCTGCGCAGCGAGAACGCGCAGGGTTACATCCGCGTCGACTGGTACACGCCGGCCGGGCTGCCGACCTGGGGCGACGGTCGCTTGATGATCCTCGGCACGGACGGCTACATCGAGCTGCGCAAGTACGTCGACATCGCGGGCCGGGACGGAGGCGATCACCTCTTCCTGGTCAATCAGGAAGGTACGCAGTACATCGACTGCTCTTCGGTCCGGACCACGTACTACGCCGACCTGATTCGCGACGTACAGGACCGGACCACGACGGCTGCGCCGCAGGAGCACACGTTCGAAACCATGCGCCTGGCGCTCACTGCCCAGCAGCAGGCCGCCGTCCGCGGGGCGGCGCAGTAGCCGGAGTTACGACTGGTCGGGGAGTGGTGGCCAAAGGGCCTTGAGGGCGGCCGGCGTGTCAGCCACGGCGTCCGTGCCCAGGAGCGCGAGCTGGAGGAGATGGCCGACCAGCACGCCGATCATTACCCCGGCCAGCGACTCCGCCGACGGCTCGGCCGGTAGCGCCGTCGTCTTCTGGTGCCGGCTGATGACCTCGGCCAGCTCGGCCCGGAGAGTCGAGAGCATCTGGCCGAACGCCATGCCGATCCGCGGATTGCTGAGCGATTCCGACCAGGCCTGGACGCCGATCCCGGCCAGTCCGCTGTCCTGGTTCTTCGCCGTGATGAGCTCCACCGCGGCGGCGAGAACAGTCCCGATCGACTCGCCCGGCCGTTCCTCGGTGACCGTCCGGATCAGGTTGGCCACCTCCCGCATGTTGTCCTCGGCGATCGCCAGCACGATGTCTTCCTTGCCGGGGAAGTAGCGGTAGACCGCGCCCGAGGACAGTTGCGCCTCGGTGAACAGGTCCTGCATCGAGGTCGCGTGGAAGCCGTGGCGGAGGAAGGCGCGCCGGGCCGCGGCGAGGATGTGCTCGCGGCGGGCGTCGCGGTAGCGGTCGGAAACTCTGGGCACGGATCGAGTATAGTCGAAAACGAACGTTCATTGTCGTTTGGCGCGTGAGGCGCGCCGGTCCTACCGATCGAGAGGCGCAGGAAAGTGCCCAAGAATCCGCTCGTACACCATCCGCCGTGGCGGCAGCTGCTGATCCTGTCGGTGCTGGCTCCGCTCGTGGTCAGCCTTGCGGTGCTGATGTTCACCTGGCCGGCCTCCCGCACCGCCGCGCGCAGTCTGCCGGTCGGCGTCGTCGGCACCGGTGCCGTCACGCAAGAGACCGTGCAGAGCCTGACGAAAGCCGCACCGGGCGCGTTCGACCTGCATCTGTACGCCGACGACGCGCACGCCCGTGCCGCGATCGCCGATCGTGAGGTCTACGGAGCGTTCGAGATCTCGTCCCGCCGGTTGACCGTGCTGACTGCCAGTGCTGCCGGGCCGGCGGTCGCCCAGCTGCTGACGTCGACCGCCCAGCAGCTCTCGGTGCACTCCGACTCGGCCGGGCGACCGGTCGTGACCTCGACCATCCAGGATGTCGTGGCGACGTCCGGTGATGATCCACGCGGTGCGATCTTCACCGCCGCGATGACTCCACTGGTGCTCGGCGGTGTGATCCTGGCCGCGATGGTCGCCGTACTCGTCGGATTCCGGCCTGCGTGGCGGGAGGTGGTCGCCCTTGCGGTGGTATCGGGTGTCACCGGCGTCGGCGTACATCTGGTGGCCCAGGACTATGTGGGCGCACTCCCCGGCTCGCGGCTCGAGACCTGGGCTTCCCTGTCACTGATGCTGTTCGCCATCAGCAGCACTGTCGCCGGTCTGGCAGCCCTGCTCGGACCGAGTGGGGTCGCCTTGGGAGCGGTCGCGATGGTGTTCGTCGGCAATCCGTTCTCGGCGGTCAGCTCGGCGCCTGAGTTGCTGCCGAAGGCGGTCGGGGAGCTCGGTCAGCTGATGCCACCGGGTGCGGGTGCGAACCTGCTCCGCAGCGCGGCCTATTTCGACGGACACGGCGCCGCGCAGCACATCGTCGTTCTCGTCGCCTGGAGCGTGGCGGGTATCGCCGCCATCGTCGAGGGCCATCGCCGGGTTGCCGGGCGGCAGTCGGGCCGCCACAGCGCCGATCCGCTGCCAGATCCGCTGCCCGACACGCCACTCCACGACGCGTTGGTCCTGGAAGAGTCGGCCTGAATTCACCGGGTGTGATGAAGTGATGCCTTACTGTGACAGCAATGCTTCAATTCAGCGGGGGGTCATAAGGAGGCTGTCGTGGAATCACCCAGTCCTGCAGCTCGGATCGGTGCGGAGTTTCTAGGGACCTTCTGGCTCGTTTTCGGCGGTTGTGGTGCCGCCGTTCTGGCCGGGGTCGTGCTCACTGCGGACAAGGTCCCGGTCGGCATCGGGTATCTCGGTGTGGCGCTGGCCTTCGGCCTGACCGTGCTGACCATGGCGTACGCCGTCGGCCATGTCTCCGGCGGTCATTTCAACCCGGCGGTCACGATCGGCCTCGCGGTCGCGAAACGGATCGAGTGGACATGGGTCCCGACGTACATCGTCACCCAGATTGTCGCCGCTTCGGCGGCCGGCGCCATTCTGCTGGCAGTTGCCAGTGGCAAGGATGGCTTCAGCGCCGTCGACAGCGGATTCGCCAGCAACGGCTACGGTGACCGGTCGCCGGGTGGCTATTCCCTGCTCGCCTGCGCGCTGGTCGAGATCGTGCTGACGGCCTTTTTCCTGTACGTGATTCTCGGCGCCACCGACGACCGGGCGCCGAAGGGATTCGCCCCGGTCGCCATCGGACTCGGGCTCACGCTGATCCACCTGGTCAGCATCCCGGTGACCAACACCTCGGTCAACCCGGCACGGTCGCTGGGCGTCGCGTGGTTCGCCGGGAGCAGCGCGCTCGGCCAGGTCTGGCTGTTCATCGTCGCCCCGATCGTCGGCGCGGCCATCGCAGGCATCAGCTACGCCGCCATCACCGGCGCCCGCGGCCCCAAGATCGACGAGGGCGTCGCGAACAACCCGTAAACCACCCGGTCTGCCCAGCACACCAAGGGTGGACCAACTGAGGGGTTGACCCCTGAGCTGGCCGGTTGTGCCCCCAGTATGCGAGGGGCGAACCGACCATCTCAGGGGTCAACCCCTCAAACGTCCGGGCAGAGGCTACCTGGGTGCGGGGTACGGCGGTGTGGTGGATGGCCCATGGTTGTGGTGGGGGATTGGACCAGCGGGGCGGGCCTTTGGCGAACTACCGTCGAAGCATGATCAGTCTCGTGTCACCTGCAACGACGGCCTCGTCGGCGGCTTTGGAGGTGGCGACCACGTACCTCTCGCCGGCGCTGCTGAGCCATTCGCGCCGGGTCTACCTGTGGGCGAGCGGGTTCGGCGAGCAGGAGGGCATCCGGTACGACGCTGAGCTGTTGTTCGTGGCGGCCATGTTCCACGACGTCAGCCTGGTGCCGGAGTTCGACAACCACACGGTGTCCTTCGAGGAGGCCGGCGGTCACATCGCGCGCGTGTTCGCAGCCGGCGCCGGCTGGCCGGGCGACCGCCGCGAACGCCTCGGCGAAGTCATCGTCAAGCACATGTGGCCCGACGTCGACGCATCCACCGACCCCGAAGGCCACCTGCTGTCGCGCGCCGCGGCACTGGATATCGCCGGAAAGAATCTCGACGCCTTCACCCCCGCCTTCCGCGCCGAAGTACTCCGGTCGTATCCCCGGCTCGACCTCGTCGACGAGTTCCTCTCCTGCTTCCAGGCCCAGGCCGACCGCAAACCCAATACCTCCGCGGCTCGCGCAATGCAGTCCGGCCTCACCACCAGAATGACCTCCAACCCGCTCGACAACCCCTTATCCTGAGCGATCGCCGGTGAGGGCCGAGGTTCGGAGCAAGGCCTCGAGCAGCTCGGTCGGGAGGTCGGTGACCTGGTCGATGAAGGCGTCCTCGATGGTGAGGTGACGGAGGGCTTCGTCGCGAACCGTTGGTTCCTTGCTCCTCAGCAGGCCACCGAGGAGGGTGGCTCGGTCCACCCAGAGGACGTCGGGCCGGATCGCCTGCCGGAGCAAGGTTTCGGCGACCCGCCGGGCTGGCTGAACGTGGCCGCCCTCGACCAGGCTGGTCAGGATTTCGAGGGCAGACTTGTACAGGGTCTCCGTCAAGCGTCCGAGCACCAGAACCGGCGCGGTGACGAGATCGGCCGCCGAGTCCGCCAGTTCCGTCGGGCCACCGACGCTCCCCTTCGCGAAGGCCACGGCTATCGCTCCGCGCGCGTGATCGTCATCAACGTGATCCGGTGCAACCAGCGCCAGCAGGGGAGCGATGGTGTCGTCAGTCAGCGCCCCGGCGGCGTGGAGTGCGGCGACGGTGTCGGCAATGGCGGACGAGTCGAGGACCTCGATGGCGAGGAGTGGTTCGATCATCGCCTCCGCCTGACGGCGTGCAGCCTCGGAGTCGCCCAACGCAACCCGGGTCTCCACCAAGAACCGCTGCGCACGGAGCCAGCGATAGCCATAGATCTTGAGATCCTCGTCCACCAGCCGCTCGACTCCCGGCAACAGTTGCCAGGTGTCGGCCGGGTCGACCAAGGCATGATCCGGGAGTGCGCCGGCGAGGTTCAACACCACCCCTGGCCGATTGTCGCGTTCAGACGACGACGAGAGCTCCTCGAGCGTTGCCAGGTAGAAGTCGACAGGTTCGTGCGTCACAACCGATGGAGTCAGCGGCTGCTCTGCGCTGTCGTGTAAGTGAGCCTCGATCTGCTGACGAGCCCTGACGAGCCGGGCAGCCCGTTCCGCGGCGACCAGCTGGCCGAACTCGGCCTCGACCGAACTTCGGGCATATTCGCGGTACTCCTCCCAACGACTCGTCCCGAGTGCCGCGACGGCCACCGCCGCGATGATCTCGGTCCTCGACGTGCCGTAGCCAAGGTGCGCCAGCCGAGCGCTGTGTTCGAGGGCCTCGCGCTCAGCACCCTTCGCGGCGAGGTGCCGGACCAGTTGCGCACGAATGGACTCCTGGACCGCACGCCATCCGCCACCCATGGTGGAGCTCTGCAGCGCTGCGGTCACCGGAGTGTCGAGACCAGCCGCCAACAGCACAGAGACCAGCTCGAATGGTGTCGACCCGGTACCTTCGGCCTGTTCGTCATGTGTTTCCGCGTTCTCGGCAGACGCCTGCACCGCTCTGTCGGCCAGATCCCCCACCGCCGCAGGACCACGGACGAGCGCGATGGCCGCAGCGACGTTGGCCATGTTCCAGGCTTGGTGATCGAGCAGCGAGAAGGCCGGCAGTTCGAGCCAGGCGCGCACCTTGGGATCGCTGGTCAGTGATCCCCGCGGATCATCGCTGGTCACGGCCGCGATGGTTGCCATCGACCTCCACCCTGCAGTCTTCACCGTCTGCCGCGCCCACTCGAGGTACTTCCTTTCGTGTGCGTGCCTCGCCGAGGTGGTGAGTTCGTTCGCCTTGGTGAAACAGCTCGCAGAGCGATCCCTGACACCCAGCACTGCGAACGCCTCCGCGAGTACCCCCATCGGCCTGTGTCCCTCAGCGTCGGGCTGGACGGCCATTTCGGCCACCTGCGAGGCCAGTGCTCGCGTCGTCTCCGCCTGACCGGCCCGGGCGGCGAGAAGCGCTACGTCGGCCAGGCACTTGACGCGCTTCTCGAGGTTGACGATCCGCTCGGCCACCCGCTCGGCCTCAGTGAACTGGTCGGCCTTGGCCAGGTCCAGCGCGAGGTGAATCTGGAGCCTCTCCCGGTACTGACCCGCCTGGGTCTCGGCATTCCGGAACTCGTGCACTGCGCGCTGCATCAGCCCGAGGTTGCCTTGTGCCGACGCCGCAGTCGCGATCGCGCCGAGCGCGTAGGCGCGACCGTCCGGCTCCAGGATTGCCTGCGCGAGGCGGAGTGCTTTGTCCCCGTCGCCGAGCAGGGTCCAGACCACGGCAACTCCGGCGGCCGGATAGGTCTGCGACTCGCGCACCGGGCTGCGGGACAACCCCAGTACCGCGAGCTTCAACTCCAGACGCCGCTGCCGGAGCAGGCCCTCGTGGTACGCCGCCACCAGGGTCTGCTGCGTCTGGACAATCTCCTCGTCCGGCAGCACCGGGCTTCCGTCGGCCAGGAACAGCGCCATCCAGCGCCCGGGCGAGGACACCACGTCGTACAGGCGATCCAGGAGCTCGGCCGAAGCCGTGTCGGCGGTCAGGGCAGAGCCCAGCATCGTCGTGTACGCACGCAGCAGGTACTCCGGGGTTTCGGTCGGCCAGTCCTTGCCGGCGTACTCGAGGGCCCAGGTATGCAGCTGACCCAGATAGTCCGGGAGCCGGTCGGCGAACTGGTCGCGTGCGTTCGCCCGCAGTTGGTCGTGAGCGAAGCCGTATCCGCTCGCCGATCCAGGAGCTGGGGTGATCGTCCGCGCCAGGTGGAGTTTCCAGGTCTTCCTGATCTCATCGGGGTAGACAACGGACTGGGGATGCTGTCGCCGGATCAGGCCGGCCAGGTCCGAATGGGTCAGCGGGCCCTCGGCGGCCGCGTGGAAGCCGAGGATCTGGTGGACGAGTCCGTTCGCATCGGACAGCGCCGCCTGCTCGATCTCCTCGCCGGCCAACTGGAAGATCCGGGCAGCAGTGTCCGACGGTGCCAACTGATGGACGTGCTGGTGGAGCGGGTGGCTGGCCGGTATGCCGCTGGGTGCGCCGGCGCGACTGGTGACGAGCAGCGCGGCCCCGGCCGGCAAGGTGTTTGCCTTTGGCAACCAGTCCGCGATCGGGATCTGACCGAAGGCCTGGTACTCGTCCAGGCCGTCGACGACCACCACCAGCCGCCGTCCCTCGGCCACGCAGCGAGCGGCCGCTCTCGCCAGCAGCTTCTTGAACGTCTGGATGGCGGCGTCACCGGTGAGAAGATCCAGCCGCCAGGCCTCCTCGTCCGACCACTGCGCGATGGCGCCCAGCTGCAGGGCCAGCGAGCGGACGGCGTAGTCGGCGGTGTCGAGGTTGCTGGCGCGGCGCAGGAAGCAGGCGACGACGGCGGCCCGGGCCGGATGGCGATTGTTCGAGACCCACCACGCCGTGAGCGCGCTCTTGCCCGCGAACGCGTCCGCCGAGTACCACCACCAGCGGTCGGTTCCGGCCGCAAAGTCGTCCAGACAGGCGAGCTCGTCGGTTCGGTCGGTCAGCAGCGCAGGAGCGAGTTCGGCCGCCACCCCGAGGTACGTCGCGGGGATGAGCTCGGTCAACGATTCCGGGGTCACGTCCGCGGCAGTGACGAAGTTCGGTACGTCGCTCAGCCACGAAGCGCCGGCGTCCGTACCAAGAGGTGACACCGTGAGGACGCCCGCACCCTCGTGCACGTGGTGCTTGGCCACCACGCCGATCAGGCGACCGGCGGCCCACACCGCCGACCCGGACATGCCTGCCCACACTGACTCCACGCTGTCGTGAGTGGCGACGTCAGGCCCGCCGGTCACCGACATCGCCAACGTCCCGAGCTTGTGGTCGGCCGCTGGAATGATGGTGCCGCCGACCGCTGCCAGCTCACGGATCAGGCCGGTCGACTCGTCGCCGGGCTCGTGCAGCTTGTACCAAGGCAGGCCGAGGGCGGTTGCCGTGACCGCCTCCGTGACCTCTCGATCGAGCGTGCCGCGAACGGCGGGAGGACAACCGGCCGGCAGAGCATGACCGGGGCCGGAGATTGGTATCAGGGCCGCATCGACCGACCCATCGGCACAGCGGACCTCGGCTGTGTCGACGACCGCCTCCGCCTCGACGGTCAGCTTCGCTTCGGGATTGATCCAGATCCGGACCGACGTGGCGCCTCGGACGACGTGCGCAGCGGTCAGCACCCAGCCGTCCGCGACCAGGTAACCCGATCCGACCCGAGACTGTCCGTCGGGCCACCTGGTCCGGATCTCGGCGACGCACAGCGGACTGGGATGCATCATCGGTTAGGGCGTCTGCTGTTCTTCGTGTCCGACCTGGCTGTCAACGTCGAGTCCGCTCTGCGTGGACTTCGCCACGCCGTACTCGTCCACCACGACCGTTTCGACCCGCGGCTTGAGGGTGAGCGTGAGCGTCTGCGTGCCGCTGCGCGCGCGTTGCACACCCGCGGACGCCCCCGCCTCGGCCGAACCGAACACCCAGAACTTGCCGGTGATCTTTCCACTCACCTCGCCCGACAGCGTGCGTTCGTGCGCCACCTCGAGTGTCACGGTGATTTCGTCGACGGCCAGTCGCAGCGCGTTCGCCGTACCCGGGGGACTGTCGGTCAGCGCTCGCTCCTGAGCTTGTTGCAACTCGGCCCGAAGGTCCCCCAGAAACTCCACCAGCCCGAGCCCCTGCTCCTCGGGCACCCCTGACGTATCAGCTCCCACCCCGCGCCCCCTCTGAGAAACCTGCCCCTGACGTCGAGGGTGCCGTACCGACCCGTAGCAGCGCCAGAGCCCAGCGGACCAGCTCGAGGGTCCGCCTGTCGGCTCAGGCCAGCAGGGGGAGTAGGTGGAGGATCGGGGCGCCGAGGGTGCCCAGCCAGCCCGCGAGGGTATGGAGCGGTTGAAGGAGGGAGGAGCCGGCCGTTGCGAGTGAACCCGCTGCGAGGAGCAGCCTGGTGAGCCGCTCCAGGGAACGTGCGACGCGGGGACGATCGGGCTGGGGCTCCCTGATCGCCGTCTCGATCTGCGTCACCTCGGCCTCCGCGTCGGCCGCGGTCTGCTCGTCGAGCGGGGTTGTCCGCAGGCCGGCGCGGAGGTCGATCACCGCCTGGCCGGCGGCCTCGGGTGTCACCAGGACGCCGTGCTGCCCGCCGGTGATGTGTTGATCGCGAGCCACGTTGTTGATGTTGCCCGCCGACTGATTGCCGATGTTGAAGGTCATTCGCTCATCCGTCTCATTGCCTTCGGTACTGCGGAGGGGGCGGCGGGAATTCCCGGTTGACGCGCTTGCGACGTGATGTCGCGACGATGTGCAGAACAATTCCGATGATGACCAGCAGGATGCCGACGGTGTTGATCAAGCCACCGACCGCGGCGATCGCGAGACCGCTGAGATCGAGGTCCGGAGCAGTGGTCGAATCGGAACCCCACACCCTGGCGAACCACTGGAAGTAGTTGAAGCCGCCGACGGAGGCGACTCCCAGACCGATGACGAAAAGGGCGACACCGGTCCACACGAGCCAGCGGGCCTTCGTCTTCGTGGCCGCGATCTCGCGAAAGAAGCTCTCCCGCTGCTGTACGACGTAGTTGAACTGATCGCGCCCGACGTTGTTGATCTCGTCGGCTCGTTGGTCCCTGATGTCGTAGCGGACCTCCTGAGACTCCCGCCGCGGGCGAGGATCCTCCGAGCCGTCAGCTGTGTACCGGAGTCGAAGACCGGCGAACGCGACCGTGTCTCCGGCGCGCAGTTCGCGCGGACCGGTAATGACGACGTTGTTGACGTACGTGCCGCCGGACGAGCCGAGGTCCTCGACGTAGTCCGCGTCACCGCGCCGCCAGAGAGTCGCATGCGTGCGGCTGACCTGCAGATCGTCGAACCGCACGTCGCACGTCGGCAAGCGGCCGATGGTCAACCGGTTCCCGACCAGGTCGATCCGCCGCCCGTGATCCGACCCCGCGCTTTCCACGACCAGGTACGTCGCCGATGGCTGCGCCATAACGGACACCCCCTCTCAGCAAACCACCATCGACGGTGGCAGTCGAGGGTTGTCGGTGGTTGAGGTGGGGCGCATGATCGGGGGATGGTGAAGGTGCGTTCGGTCGCGCGGGGGGAAGCTGGGGAGCGGGAGGCAGACGCCTTGGCGGGTGCTGCCTTGAGGGGGCGCCAGGTGCGGGCCGGCTCGCGGGAGTTCGGTGAGTCGGAGGGGGTGCGGGCTCCGGCCAGTGTGAAGCGGGCGTTGGGTGGGCGCGGTTCAGAGCTTCCTAGTTCGGTGCGGGCGGGGATGGAGCAGCGGTTCGGGCATGACTTCGCGAACGTGCGGATCCATCAGGATGATGCGGCAACCCGGGACGTCGAAGCGCCGGCCTTCACGGTAGGGAACGACATCGTGTTCGGTCGCGGGGCCTATCCACCGACGAGCCCGGCCGGGCGGCAGATGCTCGCCCACGAGCTGGCGCACGTGGTGCAGGGGACGCCGGGAGTGGTACGGCGGTACCGCAGTCCGAAGGCGTTCAACTTCGGGGTCGAGGACGACGCCGTACTGAAGGAAGGCTCGTTCGACCCGAACACCGACAAGGCGACCAAGCCGTGGATCGAGTCGGTCAAGGTCGCGTTCGCGTCGAAGGCCATCGACGGCGACGGGTTCGAGTACTGGCAGGGCAGCGCGAGCGCGACGTACTTCAACAGCCCGGCCAAGGGCACCGACTTCACCTTCCCGGTAGCCGGCGGCGTCGTCGGGCGGACGACCGATCGCGGCAACTTCACCGTGTTCCGGATCGAGGGCGCGGGCTACAACAGCGGTGCGTACTCCGGGACGCCTGGTGTCGACTTCGACCCTGCCCAGCGCGAGGGCCCGAACAATCGGTACACGAAGGTCGACGCACGCGGCGATCGGCTCAGCAACATGAGCTTCGCGGTCTTCTACAACCAGGGCGAGTCCCTGCACGCGGGTCCGGTCGATGCCGGTTCGCACGGCTGCGTGCACGTCGACTGGAACAACCTGAACACGATCAAGCGGCTGAACTACCACAGCGTCATCGGCCTGACGAAGGTCGCCGTCACCTACCCCAAGGCTCCGTAAAGCATCGGCAAATCATTGGTACGGCCAACTGCCGACGCCTTGGCGGGTGCGGTTCGCCGTGTCACAGTGGATGCGGGCTTGGCTCGCCGCTCGTCGCGAATCCCGGTTGGTCCGGCCCGCCATGGCTGAGCCAGGGGGGTGCGCTATGGATGAACTGCGGCTGCGTCTGCTCGGATGCTTCGCGTGTGAACGAGCAGGGGTGCAGATCGACCTGCCGCTCGGTCTGCAACGACTGGCGGCCTTCCTCGCGCTTCGCGGGATCTCGCACCGATGCCTGGTGGCCGGTGCGTTGTGGCCGGAAGTGCCCGAAACGCAGGCGTTGGCCAGTCTGCGCACGAGCGTGTGGCGGATGAACCGGCTCGCGTCGGGCCTGCTGGAGATCGTCGGCGACGCCTTACGCCTGGCACCTGACGCGCACGCGGACAGCGAGGCCCAGGAGAGCGTCGTCGACGACGTCCTGAGCCGGCGGTACGTCGACGACTCGACACTGGCCGCGCTCTGCCGGCCCGAGTTGCTGGCCGGGTGGTACGACGACTGGGTGGTGTTCGAGCGCGAACGGCTCAGCCAGCTCCGTCTGCATGCCCTCGAGCTCGCCGCCCGGCTGTTCGTCGATCGGGGACGTCTGGACGTCGCTCTTCGTCTGGCGCTCGAGGCCGTGCGGGCGGAGCCGTTACGCGAGACCGCGAACGAGGTGCTGATCGCGGTGTACATCGCGGAAGGGAACACGTCGGACGCGATCCAGCGCTACCACCTGTACCGCGACCTGCTCTGGCGTGAACTGGAGCTCGAGCCGTCGCCCCGGTTGGGCGGGCTGCTGCCGCGCAGGGGCGGTGTGTTGACACCGATGTGACGGTGGGTGGCGGATGAATGGTGTATGAGTACCGATGAACTCCGCCCAGGTGGACTCATCGTCATCCGGCTGTGGAGAGAGGCCGGGGATGAGGTCCGCATTCGCATGACCAGCTCCACCGACCTCCGGCCGGAGTCGGTGCGGACGCGCGTCGTGACGAGCCGGGACGAGGTGCTGCGGCTGGTCGAGGGTTGGCTCGACGAGGTACTCGGACCGGTGACGCGGTCGTGACGGGGCCCGCGGTTGGCTGGACACATTGGCCGACCGGCGGATGGGGAAGAGATCATGCCCTCGACACTGAGCGCACCCGGAATCTACATCGAGGAGTTGCGCGGAGGGCCCGGCCCGATCGTCGGGGTGAGTACGTCGTTCACGGCGTTCGTGGACTGGTACGCACGCGGACCGGTCGGCGCGGCCACCCGGGTGGACAGTTTCGAGGAGTTCACCCGCCTCTTCGGCGGCCTGCATTCCCAGAGCTGCGCGTCGTACGGCGTGATGCAGTACTTCCTGAACGGTGGCGCGACCGCATGGATCGTGCGCATCGGGCTGGCCGATGACAAGAGTGCGACTGCCAAGCTGAAGGACGAGGACGACGCGGACACGCTGACCGTCACCGCGGCCGCACCTGGCGGCTGGGGCAACGGCCTGCGGGTCGCCGTGACGAGCGGTGCCGCCGATGCGGTGAACCTGGTCGTCGGCGAGGTCGCGGCGGACGGCACCATCGCCGTACGCGAGATCCACCGGAACCTGCCGGCCGCGACCGCGGACCTGATCGCGGCCGTCAACGACGCGTCGGATCTGGTCCTCCTGACCGACATCGCCGCGACCCCCAAGGGCCCCGAGCCGGTCGCGGGCTCGGCCACGGGCGAGCCGTTGGACCCCACGACGTACGTCGGGCTGACCGGCGGCGTCGACGCGACGGTGTTGAAGGCGGACGGTACGGCGAACGACGCGACGAAGCTGGCCGCGGCGCTCGAGGCAGGGCTGGCGCCGCTGACCAGGATCGAACCGGCCGTGTTCAACCTGCTGTGCGTCCCCGCTGCGGCGACCCTCGGCGACGGCTTGGACGAGCTCGTCGACAAGGCGTCGAAGTTCTGCGAGGACAACTTCGCGTTCCTGGTCGTCGATCCGCCGCCGGGTGCCGCGACCGACACCGGCGCCGAGATGGCCGCCTGGGCCGCCGGCACCGACGCTCCGACCGGATCGAAGAACGCAGCGATCTACTGGCCCCGGTTGACGATGCCGGATCCGCTCGCGAACGGGATTGCCCGCGACACCGGCCCGAGCGGCGCGGTCGCCGGCATCTTCGCGCGGACCGACGCGACCCGCGGTGTCTGGAAGGCTCCGGCCGGTATCGAGGCAACCTTGCGGGGCGCGGACCTGAGCTCGGTCGTCAACGATGCGGACAGCGCCCGGCTGAACCCGATCGGCGTCAACGTGCTGCGGACCTTCCCCGTCGTCGGCAACGTGGTCTGGGGCGCTCGGACCTTGGTGGGCGCGGACCTGCTGGCGAGCGAGTGGAAGTACGTCCCGGTCCGCCGGACCGCGCTGTACATCGAGCAGAGTCTGCGGGCCGGGCTCAAGTGGGTCGTCTTCGAGCCGAACGACGAACCGCTGTGGTCGCAGATCCGGCTGAACGTCGGCGCGTTCCTGCAGGACCTGTTCCGCAAACAGGCCTTCCAGGGCGCGACCCCGCGCGACGCCTACTTCGTCCGGTGCGACCGGAACACCACCACGCAGGGCGACATCGACCGCGGAGTGGTGAACGTCCTGGTCGGGTTCGCTCCGCTCAAGCCCGCCGAGTTCGTCGTCATCCAGATCCAGCAGATGGCCGGCCAGGCCGCCGGTTGAGAGGTAGCACGATGGTTCAGTTCGCGGTGAACACACAGCGCTTCGATCCGTACAAGAACTTCAAGTTCCGGGTGAAGTGGGACGGGCGGTACGTCGCCGGGATCAGCAAGGTCGGTGCGCTGAAACGCACCACCGAAGTGGTCAAGCACCGCGAGGGCGGCGATCCGAGCACCACCCGGAAGTCGGCCGGCCGGAGCGAGTTCGAGGCGATCAGCCTGGAGCGCGGGGTCACCCACGACGTCGAGTTCGAGAACTGGGCGGCGAAGGTGTGGAACTTCGGCGCCGGCCTCGGCGCGGAGTCGTCGCTGCGGGACTTCCGCAAGGACGTGATCATCGAGGTCTACAACGAGGCGGGCCAGAAAGTCCTTGCCTACAAGGTGTTCCGCTGCTGGGTGTCGGAGTACCAGGCGCTGCCCGACCTCGACGCCAACGCGAACGCGGTCGCGATCCAGACCATCAAGCTCGAGAACGAGGGCTGGGAGCGCGACCTCGAGGTGACCGAGCCGGAGGAGCCGGCACTGACATGACCGCACGTCAGGTAGGCCTCCACGCACCCGCCGCGCTCGACGTCTGGGAGGCCGGCCTGCCGATGACGCCGGCCGCCCGGGCGTTGCTGCTGCTGGGCGCCGCCGGCCACCATGACGCCGGCGACTGGGCCGTCGGCGAACGCGACCGGGCGCTGATCCGGGACTGCGTTCCGGCCGGTCGATCGCTGGACGCGGTCACCGACTGTCCGGACTGCGGCGCACAGCTCGACATCGAGCTCGATCCGGCGGCGTTGGCGACACCAACGACCGGCGCATCGCAGGTTTCGGTGGAGTACGACGGGTACCGGGTCGTCGCCCGACTGCCTACGGGTGCCGATCTCGCGCAGTTGCCGGGGTCGATGGCGGACGAGGAACTCCGCCGTACGCTGCTTCAACGATGCATCCTGTCCGGGGACGCGGTTGCGGAGCTGCCCGAGGCGGTCGCCCTGGCCGTCGAGTCCGCGTTGGAAGAGGCGGATCCTGGCGCTGAGATCCGGCTGGCGTTGTCGTGCGCCGAGTGCGGTGCGGAGTGGTCGGAGTCGCTCGATCCGGTTCGGTTCGCGTGGACGTCGGTCGAGGTAGCGGCGCGGCGACTCGCGGTCGACGTACACGTGCTCGCTCAGGCCTATGGGTGGAGCGAGGCCGAGATTCTCGGGTTGAGTCCGTTTCGGCGCCGGTTGTATCTGTCGGCGGTGCAGCCGTGACCGGCTATCTGAGCCGGCTGGTGCTGCGCTCGACCCGGTCCGACACCGGACTGCGTCCGCGACCGTCGGCGGTGTACGAGACTCCCGCCGCCGATCCCGTCGTACGCCGACCGCTCGCGCCGAGCGTCCCCGGGCAGCAGGCGCTGTCCGAGGAGGTCGTCAGTGAGGCTGCTGACGAGGAGCAGGAGGTCTCGCGGGACCCTCGTCCGCGGCTCGGTCCGGCGGTTGGCGAACAACTGGAGATGAACGAGGACGCGGCCGCAACGAGCTCGGCGCACCAGCCCGCAGCTCACCCAGCAGCCCACCCAGCAGCCCGCCAGGTAGTCAGCCCGGTAGTCAGCCCGGTAGTCAGCCCGGCCGCTCGCTCGACAGTTCCTCGGTCCGCCGTGGAGGGCGCGATGCGTGCGGCCGTCGAGCCGGGCGACGCTGTAGTTGGCGAGAACGACGTGGCCGGCAGCGGGCAAGCTCAGCCGCCCACAACGAGCAGGATGGTGGCAGTCGGGGACCAGGCTGGACCAGGTGCACAAGACGTGCCAATGAGTGAGGTACACCAGTTCGCCCTCGCGTCGGACGCAGCGGCGTGGACCGCGGACGCGGAAGGCGCTGCGCCTGCGGGGGAGCGCGGGGTGAGGGAGCGCTGGACGCCTACGCGGCAGCCCCTGGGGCGGGCGAGCCAGGAGCACGCACAAGCGGATCAGGAACGCGGAGGGGTGAGCGCGGTGCCGACCGGACTGGCTTGGGGGGAGCCTGTGGCGGTTGTGCCTCGGTTGGAGGTTCCGGTGGAGGTGGGGGAGCCGGAGGTGAACGTGACGATCGGACGGATCGAGATCGTGCGGCCGGCGGTCGCCGAGCCCGCCCCGAGGCCGGCGCCTCGGCGCCGGACGACGTCCGCCCCTGATCTGGCGCAGTACTTGAAGTCGCGGAGCGGGCGGTGAGCAACTCGCTGGCCGTCGCTACGGTGACGGCCGCGCTGCAGGTCCTTCTGACCGACACGGTCGAGCAGGCGGTCAGCGGTGCGACGGTCTGGACCGACCGATCCGACGTACCTCGGCAGACCGCCGGCGTGAACATCTACCTGTACCGCACGTCGGACGATCCGGCCCGGCGCAACGACGATCTCCCGACCCGCGGCGCCGACGGTGCGATGCGGACCCGGCCGTGCCTGGCCGGTCGGCTGCATTACCTGCTGACGTTCCACGGCAAGGACGACGAGCTCGAACCGCAACGGTTGCTGGGGGCAACACTCGCCCGCTTGCACTCCCGTCCGATCGTCACCCGGGCCTTGATCGACCAGGTCGTCGCCGAGGCGACCGATCCGACGCCGCGCAACGAGTTCCTCGGGAAGACCGACCTGGCTGCCGCCGACGAGCTCGTCCGGCTGACACCCGAGCCGCTGGACCTGGACGAGTTGTCGAAGCTGTGGTCCGTCTTCTTCCAGACGGCGTACCAGCTGTCGGCGACGTACGTCGCATCGCCGGTCCTGCTGGAGGAGCGGGACGACGTCGCAGTACCGGCGCCGCCGGTCCTCGCGGAGCAACTGACCGTTCGCGGCGTACTTCGGCCGACGATCACCGGGGTCCGCAACTCCGCGGGTGCACGCGATCCGATCGTCGCCGACAGCGAGCTCGTCGTCGAGGGCAGCGGCCTGCGCGGCGAGCAGACCTCGATCCGCGTCGGCGCAGCCGAACTCACCCCGACCGCGGTCAGCCCCACCCAGCTGACGCTCGACCTGGGTGCCGACGCAGGCCTTCGGGCCGGGCTGCAACCGGTCCTGGTCGCGCATCGCTGGTTGGTAGGAGATCTGGCCGAACCACGCGGGGGCGAGACGAGCAATGTCGCCGGCGTGCTGCTGCAGCCTCGGATCACAGCCTCGTTCGGCGGCGGGGAGCTGACGGTGACCAGCGACCTTGTGATCGGCGCTCATCAGACCGTGACTGTCCGGCTGCTCTCGCCGAGCACGGGGCAGACCGTCCTGACTGTCGACGTACCCGCTCGGTCCATCGACTCGGCCACCGTCAGCGCTCCACTGACTCTGCCCAGCGGCCAGTACGCCGTCGTACTCCAGGTCGACGGCGCCGAGAGTCCCGTGTCTCCCGCGACCGGTCTTCCGATCACCGCGCCGGTGGTGACGATCTGATGGCCGCGTCCGTGAGCACCGAGGAACCAGCAGTCGAGGAGCAGAGCTGGGTCGAGGCGAACCAGGCGTACCTCGTCGCATCGCTGGCCGACCTGTCAGCAACCATGCGCTCCGAGCCTCCGGTCCGGCCGGAAGAGATGGAGCCACCGGCTGCTCTCGAGACACTCTGTGAGTCCTTCGGCCTGTCGGCGTTCGAACGTGCCGTACTGCTGCTGTGCGCGGGCGTCGAGCTGGACGCCCGCTTCCCATCCTTGTGCGCCGAGGCTGCCGGTGACCCCAACCGGCGCTGGCCTACGTTCGGTCTAGCGCTGGCTACTCTGCCCGGAGCACATTGGTCGGCGCTGACCCCGGACGGCGCGTTGCGGCGCTGGCGGCTGATCGAGGTCGCCGAACACAGCCCGCTGACGACGGCGGAGTTGCGGATCGACGAGCGCGTCCTCCATCACCTGACCGGACTCCGCGTCACCGACGCGAAGCTGACCGGCATCGTCAGCCCGGTCGAGAGCGCTGCCCCGATCACTCCGGGCCAGCGACCGGCAGCCCACGAACTGGTGAACGCGTGGCGTTCGGCCGAGGAGCTCGTGGGGGTGCTGACCGGAGCCGACCGCAGTACCCGGATCGCCGTCGCGGCTCATGCCGCCCACGACCTCGGACTACGCCTGTCGTTGCTCGAGGCAACCACAATCCCGGCGGCGGTCGGTGCGCGGGACGAGCTGGCGAGGTTGCTGGAACGAGAGAGCGCTCTCGGTGCGACCGCGTTCCTCGTCGAAGGGCACGACGACTGGTCCCTCGTGGACGCGCTGGTCGCGACATCCACGGCCCGGATCGCGGTCTCGGCCGATGAATCCGCCGTACTGCCACGCTGTCCGACGATGTCGATCGAGGTGCCCGCGCCGACCGCGACAGAGCAGCGCGAGCTGTGGCGTACGGCGGTCGACCCGGATGCGCCGATCGAGGAACTGGTCGCGGCTTTCGATCTCAGTGCGACCGCGATCGGGACCGCGGCCACGGCGGCAGGCGGCGACAGCGGTGCGCTGTGGTCAGCGTGCCGGGCGGTGGATCGCCCGCGGCTCACTGCGCATGCACGGCGCATCGAGTCGACCGCCCGCTGGGATGATCTGGTCCTCCCGGCACCGCAACGCCGTACGCTCGAGATGCTCGTCGCACATGCCCGTCATCGGGTCCAGGTGTACGACGACTGGGGACTCCGGATGGGCCGCAGCGCCGGGCTCGGCAGTACGGCGCTGTTCGGCGGCCCGAGCGGCACCGGGAAGACGTTCGCCGCCGAGGTGATCGCGAACGAGATCGGTCTCGACCTGTACCGCGTCGACCTGAGCGCAGTGGTGAGCAAGTACATCGGCGAGACCGAGAAGAACCTGCGGCAGGTTTTCGACGCGGCCGATCATGGAGCGGCAGTGCTGCTGTTCGACGAGGCGGACGCGTTGTTCGGCAAGCGCACCGAAGTACGCGACAGCCACGACCGCTACGCCAACGTCGAGGTGTCCTATCTCCTCCAGCGACTCGAGGCGTACCGCGGCATAGCGATCCTCACCACCAACCTCTCGGACGCCGTCGACACTGCCTTCCTGCGCCGGATCCGGTACGTCGTGCAGTTCCCGTTCCCCGACGAGAGGCAACGGGCAAGGCTGTGGCAGCGCGCCTTCCCGGCGGAGACCCCGACCGCTGGCGTCGATATCGGTGAGGTTGCCAAGCTCGCGCTCTCCGGCGGCGGTATCCGCAACGTGGCCGTCAACGCCGCCGTACTGGCCGCGGACGCAGGGACGCCGGTGCGGATGGAGCACATCCTGCAGGCCGCCCGGCTGGAGGCGGTCAAGTCCGGTCTACCCGTACCGTCGATTCGCCCGGAGGCCGGCGCATGACCAACGAACCGAGCCGAGTCCAGTTGCGCGACGTCAGCGTCCGCGGAGCGTCGATCGACAAAGCCCCGTTGCTTGCGACGATCGAACGCGCCGTCGCGGAGACGGGCACCACGGACAGGCGAACCGTGGAGTCCGTCGTCGCCGCGGCCGTCAAGGCACACCTCCGCGCGGAGAAATCATGACCAGCACCCACGCCGAGCCGCAGCCTGTCCTCCAGCGTTGTGGTGGCAAGGTCTGCCCGCCAGGGACCTGCAACCACGACGACTCCGACGAACTACAACGCCACACCACCGGACCGCACGCGAGCCACCGCGGCGCGGCGCCGCCGGTCGTTCACGACGTACTGCGGTCACCGGGTCACGCCCTGGACGACACGACCCGCGCCGACATGTCCGAGGCGTTCGGCCATCGGTTCGACGACGTCCGCGTGCACACGGACGCAGTGGCCGCTCGATCCGCGCGAGCCGTGGACGCGCTGGCCTACACAGTCGGCACGGACATCGTCTTCGACCACGGCCGCTACTCACCGGGTACGTCGGCCGGCCGCGAACTACTCGCTCACGAGCTGACGCACGTCGTCCAGCAACGGGGTACGTCGTGGCACCCGGGCAGCCCGCTCAGTGTCGGCGCGCCGGACAGCGCCGCGGAGCATGAGGCTCGAAGTCACGGACGAACAACGCCCACGGTGAGCGCCGAACCAACGGTCGCGCGCGCGGATCCACGCGCGGTGCAACTGACCCGGCAGCTCCACTTCACTCCGCGCACGGGCCTCAAATTCCTGCCCGTGAACATCGTCGACAGCCAGGTCGGACCGACCTCTGTCCAAGGTGGCCTGCTGACGCCTGGTCTCACGCAGTTGCAGGTCATCATCGGCCAGAACCTGACGCTGCGCGCGCTGGCGGCCGAGGTACGTCCGCTGTGGTTGACCGCCACACCGTTCACACCGCCCGGCGCGGTCGCGCCACTTCCGCTGGAACAGTTCACGCAGGACGAGCTCGCGCGAGGGCTCCTGGTGTTCAACCAGACCTACCTGCCGACCCCGGCGATGACCAACTGGCGAGCCGGCCTGCGGTTCCCGCTGCCGGCCGAGGTCGACGCGGCCGGGATGGTCACTCTGCATCCGTCCCAGATCAAGGCACTGGCCGGTGCTTTCGATCCGGCGTGGGAGCCACTGCTCGACCAGCGCGCCGGCAACAGCACCGCGCCGCCGGCCGCCACGCTGACAGCCGATGTCACCGCGTTCCTCGCCCGCGAACCGACGGCGCTTGCCCAAGGCATCCATCTGGGCGCACGGGCACTGACTGACGCGAGGGTGGAGCTGCCGTTCGTTCGCGAGGCCTTCCGCCAGCTCGGCGCCGGAGGGTTCGACGTCGCGCTCGCGTTCATGGACAACCTCGTCAACCGGGAGGTGGACGTGCTGGCCGCGCAGCGCGACGGCGCCGCGATCCTCACCCTGATCCGCACCGCACTCGGCGCGGCGCCCGCCGTACGGACTCCGGAGCAGCAGGCGAGCCTGGATCGCGCGAACCTGATGATGGGTCTGGTCGCCGGCCGGGCCGCGGCCACGCCGCCGGTTTCGACCAGGCCGCGGCCGATGCGGACGATCACCATCGACACCGTGAAGCTCGACGGTTCGACCCACACTCCGGCCACCGACGTCGCGATCGCGAACGCGATCTTCGCCCAGTGCAACGTCCGGATCGAGCACGTCCACGACGAGACCGCGACGGCTCCGGAGACGACCGGCTGGATCGGCGCGAACCGCGACCTCGCCGCCGACCCGGTCTGCGCGGTCCCGTCGGCCGAGGTCAGCACGCTGGTTCCGGCCGCGACGGCGAGATTCGGACTCACCAGCCGGATCCGGGCGTTCTTCCCGCGGACCTTCAGCCTGGCGGCCGGCCGTGGATTCTCCTGGCCGGCGTCCTGCGCCCCGGTCCCGTCGAAGCGCAACACGATCGTCGTACAGAACGCCGGGACCGAACGGACGCTCGCGCACGAGATCGGCCACATCCTGCTGAACCCCGGTCCGCACCAGGCGGCCGCGACCCAGAACGTCATGGTGCCCACCGCGGTGTCGCCGCTGGCCGAACGGTTCACCGACGCCGACTGCACGTCCATCTACAGCGGGTTCTGAGACCTCGTGACGGGGCGGTGACGGGCCGGTCGGGAGGCTGGACCCGTGACGGGATTCTCGGGTTCTCCGCAGGTGTTCAAGGGGGCGCTGATCGGCCTCGACCCGTTGAAGCCGGTGGCCAGCGTCGTCGTGTTCCAGTACAACCCGGAGAAGGTCACGCGCCGGCTGCGGCCGAAGACGACCGGCTCGGACGGATCCGAAGGCGAGGCGCTGCGGCTGTCCGGTCCACCCGAGGAGACGTTCGAGCTGGACATCGAGATCGACGCCGTCGATCAACTGGCCAACGGCGATCCGGTCGCCGAGAGTCTCGGCATCGCACCACAACTGGCATCGCTGGAGATGATGCTCTACCCGCCGTCCGCGCTGGTCATCGCCAACGAAGCCCTGATGCTCGCCGGGTTGATCGAGGTGATCGCGCCGGAGGCGCCGCTGGCCCTGCTGATCTGGGGGCCGAGCCGCGTGCTGCCCGTCCGGGTCACCGATCTGACCATCGCGGAAGAGGCGTACGACCCCGGCCTGAACCCGATCCAGGCGAAGGTCACGGTCGCAGTGCGAGTTCTGACGTACGACGACCTGGGACTGGCCAGCGTCGGCGGCGGGCTGTTCCTGGTGCACCAGATCGCCAAGGAGGTCATGGCGAGCATGGCCGGCGTGAGCTCGTTCACCGCGACCGCAACCGCCGGACTCGGTGGAAGGGCCTGACATGTTCACGCCGACGAGCCGGTACGCGGGCCTGCCGACCACGACCATCACCGTCACCGGACCGGACGGCCAACCGCGCGAGCTCACCTACGTACGTCGCCGCGTCCTCCCACGACCACAGGACCACGCCGTACTCGCGCAGCACATCGTCGAGCCGGGGGAGCGGCTGGATCATCTGGGCGACCGGTACCTCGGCGATGCCACGCAGTACTGGCGGATCTGTGACGCGGCCGGCGTACTCCGGCCGGACGAGCTGGAGCATCCGGGGCAGCGGGCACCGATCGCGATGCCGCCGAGCGGGTGACTGCTGTGCTCGAAAGCGTTCTCGGTATTCGTCTGCTGCTGTGGGCCGGTGATCCCCTTCCGGTACCGCAGCCGCAGCTGTTGCCGGCTCTGCGGAGCGCCGAGGTCACCAACGACAGCGACTCGATGGACGGCTTCCAGCTGACCTTCGCACTGACCAAGAACCGGCTCGGCCGCTTCGACATCATCGACACGTTGGCGCCGGGGACCCGCGTATGGATCGGCGCCGTGCTCGGCGTCGTACCGCAACCGCTGATCGACGGCGTGGTCGAACGCCACGACCTCTCGCCGAGTGGGACGCCCGGCGAGTCGACGCTCAGTGTCACGGGGACCACGGTCACCTCGCTGCTCGGGCTGGCCGAACGCAACCAGCCACATCCGAATCAACCGGACTCGGTCATCGTCATGGCGGCCCTTGCCCAGTACCCGGAGCTCGGTCTCGTCCCTGCCGTGTCGCCGACGACGGACATCCCGCTCGAGCTCGACCGGACACCGCAGCAGAACGAGACCGACCTGGCACTGATCGAACGGCTGGCCACGGCGAACAGCTTCGTGTTCTACACCGAGCCGATCACCTTCGGAGTGAACAAGGCGTACTGGGGACCAGTACTGCGGACCTCGCTTCCGCAACCCCGGCTGACCGTCGGCATGGGACCGCATCAGAACGTACGCAGTCTGTCCTTCGGCTTCGACTCACTGGCTGCGGTCGGCGCCGAGGGATCGTTCATCGACCCGATCTTCAAGTTGAAGATCCCGCTGCCCGCGATGCCCGCGCTGCGGATCCCGCCGCTGTCGGCCAGTCCGGCGCCGGCCCGGCGTACGACCCGGCTCCGGACGGCGGCCAATGCCGGTCCCGCGCTCGGCGCGCTCGCCTCGGCAGCAGCCGCGACCCAAGCGCCCGAGGCAGTCTCCGGCTCGGGGACACTCGACACCTCGCGGTACGGCGCGATCCTGCGGGCTCGCGGTCTCGTCGGGCTTCGTGGTGCCGGCACCGACTACGACGGGTACTACTACGTCCGCCGCGTCACCCACACGATCTCGGTCGGTTCCTACACCCAGTCGTTCGCGCTGAGCCGCGAGGGTACGTCGTCGCTCACACCGGTGGTCGTGCCGTGACCGGGAAGGAGTTCTGGGGCAAGTACCGCGGCGTCGTCAACGACGTCAGCGACCCGATGATGCAGATGCGGATCAAGGCCGACGTCCCCGACGTGTACGGCGACGGCTCGAGCGGCTGGGCGTTGCCGTGCGCGCCGTTCGGCGGAGACCAGATGGGGTTCTTCGCGTTGCCCGATGTCGGCGCGGGCGTCTGGATCGAGTTCGAGCACGGGGACCCGGACTACCCGATCTGGACCGGGTGCTGGTGGGGTTCGAGTTCGGAGCTGCCGAGCAAGTGGCTGTCGCCGCCGTACCAGAAGACGATGATCGTCACCGGCGCCGGGCACAGCATCACGATCGACGACACACCCGGCGCCGGCGGCATCACGCTGGAGACCGCCGACGGCGCCTCGGTGAAGCTGAGCGCGACCGGCCTCGAGATCGTCAACGGCAGCGGTGGTTCGATCAAGCTCACCGGCCCGAAGGTCTCGGTGAACGACGGTGCGCTGGAGGTCATCTGATGGCCGCCTTCGTCCTGTCCCAGAGCGACACCGTCCTGTGCATGCACGGCGGCCAGGCACAGCCGACGACTCCGCTGCCGCGGGTCAAGGTCAACAGTCAGGCAGCGATCGGGCAAGACTCGGTCTACACGATCTCCGGCTGCCCATTGCCGCCACCCAGTACGCCGCCTTGTGTCACAGCCAACTGGGTGGTTGCGGCGTTGCGAGTGACGTCGTCCGGCGTACCGCTGCTGATCAGCACCGCTACGGCGGTGTGCGTACCGACCGGCACCGGTCTGCAAGTGGTGGCGTCCCAGACTCGGGTGCAGGCGACATGAGTGACGTAGCGTTCCCGCTCCGCATCGACAGCCGCGGCCGCACCGCGCGGACCGAGCGCGACGACCACATCCGGCAGCTGGTCGAGCAGGTGCTGTTCACCGCACCCGGCGAACGCGTGAACCGGCCGACGTTCGGCTGCGGCCTTCTGCAGCTGGTCTTCCAGCCTAACTCCGAGCCGCTGGCGGTCGCGATGCGCGTGACCGTGCAGGCCGCGTTGCACGAGTGGTTGGCCGACCTGATCAGTGTCGAGAAGGTCGATGTCCGTGCCGAGGCGGAGACGCTGCGAGTCACCGTTGCATACACGGTCCGTGCGACCAGCGAGGCACGCGTCGACGAGTTCCGGAGTACGCCGTGAGTACGCCGTACTCGTGTGCGGACGAGCTGCGCGCCGAGGCGGTCCGTGATGCCGACACGGTGAACGGCATCGACTATCTCGAGGTGATCGGCGGTCAGACCAAGCTCGAAGTCCACTTCCTGCATCCGTTGCCCGGCCAGGTCGACGGCGTACCGGCGGGCGGGACTCGCCTGAACCGCACCCATCTGGTCATCTCCGGCGGCGATCGGGTCCGGGATATCCGGGTGGTGACCACGTCGACGAGCAACGACGTCCTGACCGTCACGGTGTCGGGTCCGGGCGACTTCTCGACGTACCAGCTCCAGTTGATCGATCCGGTCACAGGCACGACGCCGGGCGGTTTCGACCCGCGGTTGAGTGCGATCGACTTCTCGTTCAAGGCCGGCTGCCCGACCCGCTTCGACTGCGCTGCACGCTCCGGGGCCCCAGCGGCCGTCGACACCTCGCGGGTGCGGGACTACCTGGCCAAGGACTACGACAGCTTCCGGCAGTTGATGCTGGACCGGCTCGCGGGCACCGTGCCCGACTGGACCGAGCGGAATCCGGCCGATCTGCAGGTCACCTTGGTCGAGCTGCTCGCGTTCGTGGCGGACCGGCTGAGCTACGAGCAGGACGCGGTCGCGATGGAGGCCTACCTCGGCACAGCGCGCCGTCGGGTGTCCGTACGCCGCCACGCCCGCCTGCTCGGCTATCGCGTCCACGAAGGTTGCGCCGCCCGTGCCTTCGTGCACGTCGCCGTGAGCGAGCTGACGCCGATCGAGGCGGGCCGGCCGTTCCTCACCGCGGACAGCGAATTCGGCTTCGAGGCACTGCACGGGCTGCAGGCGGATCCGGGCAACAATCGGCTGGACTTCTACACGTGGACAGACGATCAGTGCGTGTTGCCCGCCGGCTCGATCTCGGCAACCCTGACCTCGGGTGGCACCCTCGGACCCGGAGACTTCCTGCTCCTCGAAGAGATCGCCGGGCCGCGCTCGGGACTCCCCGTCGACGCCGACCGGGCCCACCGTCACGTTGTCCGGCTGACGACGGTCACTCCGATGATCGATCCGCTGGACGGGACCGCAGTCGTCGAGGTGACGTGGGATGGCGAGGACGCACTGCCGTTCCCGTTACAGGTCAGCTCGATCGTCGACACCCGCGACGGACCGCGGCAGCGTGTCGTGTGTGCGGTTGCCCGCGGCAACGTCGTACTCGTCGAGCATGGTGTGCGGATGGCGCCGGTCGTACTGTCCGACGAGCTCGACGCGGCCGGCCGGTGGCTGCCGGTGCTGCCAGGTGGACGGCCGACGTACGCGGCGGCGTACGACGTCAGCGCTCCGGCGACTCGTCAGCTTGCCCTGGATCCGCGCGCGGCCACACCGTTGGTGGAGGTGAATGACGGCGATCGCGACTATGACCCGGTTGTCGATCTCCTCGGCTCGGGGGCGGACGCGGCCGAGTTCGTCGTCGAGCCCGAGGACGACGGCAGCACCAGGCTCCGCTTCGGCGACGGCGTCTATGGCCGGCGACCGGACCCGACCGCGCGGCACGAGGTCTCCTATCGGCAGGGACACGGCACGGTCGGGAACGTCGGGGCGGAATCGATCACCCAACTGCGGCCGGGCGACGAACGCGTGCTCACCGTCCGGAACCCGATGGCAGCGGCGGGCGGATTCGATCCCGAGCCGACCGAGAAGGTCCGGACGGACGCGCCGTACGCCTTCCGCATCCAGGACCGCGCGGTCACCGAGGCCGACTACGGCACGCTGACCACGGAACGCTTTCCGGGAGTGCAGCGCGCCGCGGGTCATCTGCGCTGGACCGGCAGTTGGTACACGGCGTTCGTCACGGTCGACCGCGTCGGCGGCGGCGAGGTCGACGTACCGTTCGAGCAGGACGTCAAGGGCTTCCTCGACCGGTACCGGATGGCCGGCGTCGACGTCGAGGTGTCCGCGCCGAAGCCAGTGCCGCTCGATCTGGAGCTGCTGGTCGGTGCCCGGCCCACCCGCTTCAACACCGACGTCGAGGCCGACGTGCTCGACGTCCTGTCGTCCGGCGTGCTGCGCGACGGGCGGCGCGGGCTGTTCCATCCCGACAACTTCACCTTCGGTACGCCGGTCTACCTGAGCCCGATCTACGCCGCGGTGCTCGCGGTGCCCGGTGTCGCGACGGTGCGGGCGACCAGGTTCCAGAGGTACGGCGAACCGGCCGGCGACGAGCTGACGAAGGGCGTCCTGACGGTACGCGACCTCGAGATCGCGCAACTGGCCAACGATCCGGACCGGCCGGAGCGCGGCCTGCTCACGGTGACGGTGGTGGGTGGGCGATGACGGACTCACCGGCGATCCAGCGACGCGTCGGCACCGCGGCCACGTTCTCCGCGGCGATGCTGAGTGGTCTTGGGCGGCAGCCGGCGCTCGACCGGTTCACCGAGCGGCGGACCGACGATCCGTCGATCGCTCTGGTGGACGCCTGGTCCGCAGTACTCGATGTGCTGACCTTCTACTCAGAGCGACTGAGCAACGAAGGGTATTTGCCGACAGCAACTGAATCGTCGTCGGTGAACGAGCTCGCGCACGCCGTCGGGTACCAGCCCGCGCGCGGCCGCGCCTCGGCGACCTTGCTGGCGTTCACCCTGGAGGAGGCGATCGGCGCGCCGCTGCTGGTGCCGATACCGGTCGGGACCAAGGTCTCCAGCATGCCGGGACCGGGACAGGTCCCGCAGAACTACGAGACGGTGGAGCCGCTGGACGCGCGACCGGCGTGGAACGCCATCGCCGGCCGCACGGGGAGCGTCCAGCACCTACGGCCAGGCGCCCGGTCCGCGTACGTCGACGGTCTCCGGGCCGACCTCTCGATCGGTGACGCCGTCCTGCTGGTCGGTTCGGAGCGGGAGAACTCCGACACGGCGGGGGAGTGGGCATTCCGGATGCTGTCGGGAGTCGAACTGCTGCCCGCGCTCGGCGCGACCCGACTGTCCTGGTCCGAACCGCTGGGGGCGGCCACACCGGACCCCACCGATGCAGGGTTGTTCGTACTGCGCCGCCGGGCTGGCGTCTTCGGCGCCAACGCTCCCGACTACCGACTGATCCAGGATGCAGCCGCACAGCCGACAGCGCTGCAGTTGGAGCAGACGGCCACGGTGCACACGGCGGCGCGTCCGGTGACCTCGCCTCCGATCGGGAACGAGATCCTGTTGCCTCCGGGGCGGCCTCCGACCGTGCCGACGACTGGAGACTGGCCCGGCTGGACCGTCGTCGTACCCGGTGGCGCGGACAACGTCGTCGACCTCGACGGTCTCTACCCGAACGCGACCATCGACTCGTGGGCCGTCCTCAGCCTGGCCGGGGTGCCCGAGCCCTACCGAGTCCAAGCCGTCAGTGAATCCTCGCGCACGGACTACGCGCTCACCTCCCGAGTCGCCCGGCTCACCTTGCGCGGGCCATCGATCCGCGGCCGGTTCAGCGACAACGTGCGAGAGACCAGCGTGTGGGTCGGCTCCGAGCTCCTCGCGCTTGCGGAGGTACCGAACCCGCTGCCCGTGCAGGGCGACCAGATCGAGCTGGCGCGACCCATCCCGACAGTCGAGGCGGGGCGCACTGTCGTTGTCCGAGGCCCCCATCCGCTGATCCAGGTCGCCGACGGCGTCCGCGGACTGACGGTCACGCCCGACCAGGGGACAAGCCTGGTCCTGCACGCCGGCGAATTGCTGGAAGCAGTGGCGCCCGCGGTGGACAACGAGGACGGCTCCATCACCTGGTCGACCACCCGCGGGACGTTGACCGCGCAAGCCCATCAGGTGGTCTCCGTCAGGCCGGCGAACGACGCCGAGATCTTCACAGAGGTCGCGATCGTTGCGGGGCCGACCGCCGACACGGACACCGTCGACGCTTTGGTCTTCGCCGTCCCGCTCACCGGTTGCTACGACCGCGAGCTGGTCCGCGCGTCGGCGAACGTCGCGTCGGCCACCCACGGCGAGACGCGGTCCCAGGTGCTCGGCAGCGGCAACACAAGCACGCCGTACCAGACCTTCAAGTTGTCGCAGGCGCCGCTGACGTACGTCGCCGGGCCCAGCGGAACTGTTGTGTCGACGCTCCAGGTCCGCGTCGACGGCCGGCTCTGGACCGAGGTCCCGCAGCTGTTCGGCACCGGTCCGGCGGACGAGGTCTACACGAGCCTTGCGGATGCCGACGGGGTCACGACTGTCCGCTTCGGCGACGGGCTGACCGGCGCGCGGCTACCGACCGGGACCAACAACATCACCGCTACCTATCGCATCGGCACCGGCCTCGTCGGCCGAGTCGACGCCGGGCAGCTCACCCTGCCGATGAGCAGGCCGCTCGGGCTGAAGGCCGTGACCAATCCATCGGCCACCGGTCTCGCGGCCGATCCTGAGCCGGCTGACAGCGTCCGGGCGAATGCGCCTCGCACCGCCTTGACCCTGGATCGAGTGGTGTCGTTGCAGGATGTCGAGGACTTCGCCCGGGCCGTCGCCGGTATCGGCAAGGCGCACGCGACCCGGCTCTGGGACGGACGCCGGCTGATCGTGCACCTCACTGTCACCGGCACCGCCGGGCAGGACATCGACGACCAGGCGCTGCAAGACCTGAAGACCGCCCTCCTCGCGGCTGGCGACGAGCGAATGCCGCTGGTCGTCGACCGTGCCGAGCGGTTGTTCGTCCCGGTCGCCGCGACCGTATTCGTTGCCGCAGGCTATGACCAGTCGACTGTGCTCGCGGGCGTCAGGGCAGAGCTCGGTACGGCGCTCGCGATCGACGTCCGCGACCTGGCCCAGCCGCTGACGATCGGCGACGTCCTGCTGGCTGCCCATCGCGTGCCCGGGGTGGAGGCGGTCACTGTGACCGATCCGGTCGCGGACGTGCCGGCCCTGCCGGCCAGGATGTCTGCGGGTCAGGCGCTCCCCGCACAGATCGTCGCGCTGGCGGCCAACGGGCTGGCGGTGTAGCGATGAGCTACCGGGACGAACTGATGGAGCTGCTGCCGCTATTGCACCGGCAGCGCGACGCCGACGGTGTCCTCGAGGCCTTCCTGCAGGTACTCGGCGAGCAGGCGGACGTGGTCGCCAAGGACCTCGGCCTGCTCTACGACGACTGGTTCATCGAGACCTGCGCCGACGCCCTCGTTCCGTACATCGGCGACCTGCTGGGCGTCCGCCTGCTGTATCCGCTCGGACCAGGTGCGGGCCGGATGCGCGCGCTGGTGGCCGACATTCTCGATCATCGACGGCGCAAGGGAACCATCTCGGGTCTCGAGCGGCTCGCGTACGACGTGACGGGGTGGCCAACGGCCGCGGTCGAGTACTTCGGCCGCCTCGGCACGACGCAGTACCTGGCGCATCAGCGGCCGGATCAGCTCCAGGTCCCCGATCTCCGACGTACCTCCGATCTTGAGCTGATCAGTGGGCCGTTCGGTACGGCGGCGCACACGGCCGAGGTACGCCGGCCGCCGGCGGGCCGTTTCGGGATCGGCACGATCGGACTCCATGTCTGGCGACTGGTACCGCAGCGGGTGAGCAGGGCGACGGCGCGCGCTGTCGCGGATCCCGCGGACGGACGCTTCACGGTCGATCCACGCGGCCTCGACATACCGCTGTTCAACCCGGGCAGCACTGAGCCGTCGTTCGACAGTCGCACCGCCGAGCAGAACGTCCCCGCGCCGTTGCGGCGCCGCGCCCTGTACGACGAGCTGGAGGCGTTGCGGGCGGGATCGTCGGAGCCGCCGCGGTGGTTCGGCGACGATCCGGTGATCGAGGTGTTCGCCGATCTGGGCAACGGGGTCGAGGTGATCCCGCGGAGTGAGCTGACGTCCGCCGATCTGACCGGTTCTCCCACGAGTTGGCCTCGGCCGGCCGGCCCGATCAAGGTCGCCGTGGATCCCGTGCTCGGACGGGTCGCGTTCCGCGCCGACCTGGCCCCGACGACCGTCGAGGTCACCGCTTCCTTCGCCAGTCCTGGGCGTATCGGTGCGGGGGCCTACGATCGCCAGGACCCGCGCACCGCAGATCTGCTGAGCCGGGCGACCTGGTTCCGGGTGGTCAGCAGTGCACTTGCACCGGTTGCGGGCGTCCGCCTGGCGACCCTGACCGATGCCGTCGACGACTGGAACGCCGTACCTCCGGGCGCGGTCGGCGCCATCGTCGTGCTGGACAACCGGAGCTACGCGGGCGACCTCGGCATTGCAGTGCCCGAGGGGAGCGAGCTGCTGGTGATTGCCGCCGAGTGGCCCGCCGCGGAGGCCGACGTGCCGGTGGCGCTGGATCCGTCAGATGCGATACCTGCCGATCGCCGTCCGCACCTCAACGGGTCGCTGGCCACGCGTGGCGGTGCCGCGGTCGACGTCCCCGGCGAACTGACGCTGGACGGCTTCCTCGTCGAAGGATCTGTGGGCGTAGCCCCGGGTGATCTCGGTCGGCTCGCGGTGCGGAGCTGCACGCTCGGTGATCTGAGCGTCAAGGAGCCGACGTCGCCGGAGACCGACAACGGCCGACTCGTCATCGAGGTGGAACGCACTCTGGCCGCGACGGTCTCGATCCCCGCGCCAGGACCGGAGTTGCAACTGACCACGTCGATCGTCGAAGAGATCGACGCTCCGGGGGCTCCGGTCGTACTCCTCGAGGTCACCGTTCTCGGTCCAGTGACCGCACAACAGTTGGACGCGAGTGATTGCGTGCTCGACGGCTCGGTCACGGTGGAGCGCCGCCAGCACGGCTGCCTGCGCTTCAGTTATCTCGCGAGCGGCACGACGACTCCGCGGAGGTATCGCTGCCAGCCGGACCTCGCGTTGGCGGACGTCACCGATCCGGCGCAGGCGGCGATCATCCGGGCGCGGCTGTCGCCGGTGTTCAGTTCGACGGCGCCGGGCGATCCGGCGTACGCGCGACTGGACGCCCGGAGCGATGTCGCTCTGCTGACCGGTTCATCGGCAGGCGCGGCGATGGGGGCGTACGCGGAGCTGGCGGAACCACAGCGCGAGGCCAACCTGGCCGCCGTGCTGGAGGAGTACCTGCGGATCGGCCTCGATGCCGGGGTGGTGCAGGAAAGTTGAGGGCTGCTGAGGAGATGCGAGCATGAACGGTGGGGACCTGACCCGATCGACGTTCCGGTCGTACCGGCACTACTCGGGTGTGCGCATGCAGCAGGGACGCGTCCAGCTCGATGCGGACTGGAACGAGCAGCTCGATGTCGCGGCGTACCGGGACGACGCACGGTCGGCCGATGTCATCGGCGCCTCGGGTGTGCCCAAGGTGGACGGCGGATTCGGTGTGGACGTCGTCGAGGACGACCTGCTGCTGACCACCGGGCGGGCGTGGGTCGGCGGCCTGTTGTGCGAGATCGACGGCGAGGTGACCCGGGTGACCGACCAGTCCTCACCGACGTCGGTCGCGGTCGCATCGCTGGTGCTTGACGGTGCGGAGCTCCAGGCGCACGACTGGATCGAGGCCCATGACGCGGCGGGATCTGTCGGCAGCGCACGGGTCGAGTCCGTCGACGTCGGGTCGCGCACGCTCGCGTTGGAGACAGCGATCGGTGCGGCGACGGAGGTACGTCGGCGTACGTCGTACTGCACTCAACCTGATCTTCCCGAGCCCGAGCACACGTCCCTTCCGGTCAGCGCGGGACCGCGAGTACTGGATCTTGCTGACGGCAACTATTTGGCCTTTCTGGATGCCTGGGAGCGCGCCATCACCTCGGTGGACGATCCGTCGCTGACTGAGTCGGCGTTGGGAGTCGACACCACGACGCGGAGCCAGGTGGTGTGGCAGGTGCGGCTGCTCGACCTGGCCGGCGTACCGGGGGAGGCGGAGCTCGACGCGGCCCTCGAAGCCGCGGTCACGGCGACCGGGCGGATGGCCGCGCGCGCGGTAACACCACCTGACAGCATCGACCTCTGCCGGCCGACACCGGCCGGCGGATACATCGGCCTGGAGAACCAGCTCTACCGGATCCAGGTGTACGACGTGAACGCGGGCAATCCGACGATCGTGTGGAGCCGGGAGAACGGCTCGGTGGTCACGCGCTGGCTCGGCAATATCAGGCCCGACGTGCTGGAGGTGGAGAGCATCGGCCGCGACGCGGTCCTCGGATTCAGCCCGGGCGACCTCGTCGAGCTGTACGACGACACACGTGTGCTGCAGGGACTTCCCGGGACGTTGGTCCGGCTGAAGAATGCCCAAGGCAACCAGTTGACCTTGGAGACGCCGGCGTCCATCGACGACTTCGGCAGCAATCCTCAGGTCCGCCGGTGGGACGGCTCGTTCACCGTGGACAGCGACGACTGGCTCCTGCTCGAGAAGGGGGTAGAGGTACGGTTCCCGGCCGGTGGCACGTTCCATCGGCACGACTACTGGCTGGTGCCGGCCCGGAGTTCGCAGGCAGGCATCGAGTGGCCGGAGGACTCGTCGGGACGGCCGTTGGCGCTGCTGCCGACCGGTGTCGCGCATCACCTGACCAAGATTGCCGTACTCCGCCGGGACGCCGGTGTGATCACGGTTGTCGACGACCGGCGGGACCGGTTCCCGGCGCTGACCGCCCTCGCCGCCGAGGACATTGCCCTGAGCAACACAGTCTGCGATCTTCCCGCCACCGCCACCGTGCAGGATGCGCTGGACATCCTGTGCCGGGCGAACGATCTGCGGCGGCACAACCGGCTCCTGCACGGGTACGGGATCGTGTCCGGTCTGGCCGTACATTGCGGCGACGAGACGGCGCCGCCGAACCAGCGCGTGCACGCCGCCGTACCGACATCGGAGCGGCAGACAGCGTTCCGGGATGCGGCCGAGGCGGACCTCCGGCGGCACGTGACCGTACAGCCGGGGAGTGCGATCGATGCGGATGGCAACGATCTTGACCTGGCCGCGCCGACGGTGGTCGACGTACTCAGCGAGATCGGTGGGCTGGGCGGCGTGCTCAACCCCGACGGTGACGGTGAGGTCTGCGTGGTACTGCGCGGTGAGAGCGTCGTGGTGACGAAGTACGAGCCGGAGCCGCCGCGCGACTTCCTGCAGGGGACGTTGCTGAAGGACATCTACGACGACTGCATCGCGTCGCCGTTCAACTGGATCAAGCGGCAGCTGACGCCGGGCGACGGCACCGACCCGATCGCGGACCAGAAGGCGTACCGGTTGCGAACGGCGCTGACCAACCTCGCGACGTACGTCGCGAACCCGAAGTCGGGCGGCAACGTATTCGTGGCCGAGACCGAGGACGCGCTCTTGCGCGACTTCTACACCGGGCTGCGGAAGCGGCTGCAGAGCGAGACCTTCTGCGCGTTGTTCGACGACGCACGCCCGTACCCGGACTACCCGGCGACGCTGACCGGGATCCGGACCGTCTCCGGGGTCGGCTCGCACGCCCGGGCGCGCAGCCGTCCGGGTGGCACGGAGATCTGGACGGTCGGCGCCGGGCTGAACCCGCTGAAGCCGTCGACCCTGGTCAACCGCTACGACCTGGACACCGAGACGCTGATCGCCCGGATCGATCCGATCGCGGGCCGCGAACTGCCGCCGGGGGAGTCGGGTTCGTCGACCACGGCCGCCGTCACGGACGTGACGTTCTCGCCGGACGGCAAGCTGGTCGCCGTGGCGGTGCCGACCCGCGACGACAACGACACGATCTTCCGGGTCGGCGAGATCTCCGGTACGACGGTGAACTGGCGCCCGGCGGCGACGATCTGCGGCGTCCGGCTGGTCACGATGGCGACCACCGCGGTGGACCCGGGGTTCGTGTACGCCGTGGGACTGCGCCGGCGGACGACGACGAAATCGGGATTCAACCTGAAGGAGTTCGAGGGCGCCGGCGTCTGGCGGATCCCGTTCGACAATGTCCCCGACAACCTCGCCGCGATCCCCGGGACCGAACAGCTGAACCCGGTCGGACCGCTTGCGATCGGCCTCGACGGAGCCGCCGTGGTCAGCTGCGGGACACCGGGTTCACCGGCTACGTCGTACAACCGTCTGCGCGTCATCAACATCTCCGCGAACGGGCCGGCACTGGGCATCGAGATCGGATTGCAGGCCGACGGCACCGACGACCTCACGGTGCAGACCGTGCGGTCACTGCTGCCGCTGAACCTGCAGTTGCGGACGTTGGTGTACACGGTCAGTGGACGCGGCACCAGCCGCGCGCTGGTCGGGTTCAACTGCGCCGACGGTTCGCCGTTGCGTACGGCGGTGTCCCTGGACGCGCTGAGCGGGACGATCTCGCTGGCGATGGTCGGCGGCCGGGTCGTGCTGGCCGGGAGCGACGACACGACCGCGATCGTCTACGACCCGAGCACGGGCGCACTGGTCGACGGTCTGCAGGTCCCGGTGCAGGTGACACCGACCTCGATGACGATCGAGCCGACGCCGCTCAAGCTCGGGCCGTTCATCCTTCCGCCGCGGCGGCTCACGGTTCTCAACCTGGTGAGCAACTCGCTGACGGTCATCGACACGTCGATCATCGGCGGCACCAGCTTCGATCTTGGGCCGCTCACGGCGTACCGCAGGAAGGCGGTCGAGGCGTTCGGTGACCTGGTCGGGGGCTTTACGCAGTACGTCAAGGACTGCGCCTTCGATCACTTCCTGGTTCGCCCACCGAAGGCCCCACCGACGAAGGACCTCGACCTGGCCGCGGTCTCGATCCGCGGCGGCTCGGTCTATCGCGTCTGCAACTTCGCCCGCCGGCGCTACGTCAAGTCGTTCCCGACCGTCGGTTATTGGATGTCGCTGGTTCCGTTGCTGCCGTTCCTGCGCGAACAGTTCGTCAAGTTCGCCTGCACGGTGCTCACGGACCGGTTCGCGGCGTACAGCACGGAGGACCACGACAACTCCAAGGACCGGGTGCCGGCGTCGACCCTCCTCGGCTTCCTGGAGACCGTCCAGGGCGAGGATGCCTTCGCCCTCTTCCGGCAAGGCAAGGACTCCGTCACCCGCAGCGCCCGCCTGGCTCGCTCCGGCGAGTGGACGGAAGCCCGCAACACGCTCCGTCGCTCGACGCCGCCCGAGCCCGCTGCCCCCACCGACGACATCACCCAGCTCCGCACCCGCCTCGAAGCCCTCGAGACCCAACTCGCCCAGCTCCAGGAGGGGACGAAGTAGGCGACCTCGACCCATCCGGCGGTGCGTCGGCGGCGAACACCCCTCGGGCATTGCTGTGATCCAGTTCACATCACCTGCGACCGAGTCGCAGGTGGCGGTTGTCGCCGGTGCCCGTCGAGGGAAGGGACAGCCATGAGTGACGCAACACGCCGGGGTTTTCTGGTGTTCGCCGGCGCGGGGACCGCGGCAGCGGTCGGCGCCGTCGCGGTGCCGAAGATCTTCGGCGAGCGGTCCGCCGAGGCCGTGGGTGGGGACGAGCTGCAGGCGGCGGACCTGGCCGGTGCCGAGTCGTTCGTCGTGCACGTGAAGAACGTCCAGAAGGGGGAGATGGCGATCCTGGTCGGCGACCGGGAGGTCCTCCTGACCGATCGTGAGCTCGCCGCGCGCCTGGCCGGCAGCACCACCGCCTGATCCGGGCCGAGAGCCCACGCTGCGGCTCGCCCGCAATCCCTGAACGCCTTCACTGGAGGAACAGTCATGTCTTCGCATCGCGAAGCGCCGGAGATCTCGAAGGACCCGGTCGCCGACAACACCGATGTCTACGCGTTCGTGAGCCCGGACAAACCGGACACGGTCACGCTCATCGCCAACTTCATCCCGTTCCAGAACCCGTACGGCGGGCCGAACTTCTACGAGTTCGGCGACGACGTCCTGTACCAGATCCATATCTCCAACAGCGGCACCGGCCGGGCCGACATCAGCTACCAGTTCCGGTTCCACGCCGAGATCAGGAACAAGAAGACCTTCCTGTACAACACCGGCCCGATCAACTCGATCACGGACAAGGCGTGGAACCGCCCGCAGTACTACTCCGTCACGCGCGTCGAGAACGGCCGCTCCCGGATCCTGGCCCGCAACCTGGCGGCGCCGCCGGTCAACGTGGGCGTTCGCAGTACGCCGAACTACGCGAAGCTCGCGGGCCAGGCGATCCACTCGATCGGCACGAACCGCAAGGTGTTCGCCGGTCAGCGTGCCGACGGGTTCTTCGCGGACCTCGGCAGCATCTTCGATCTCGGCACGCTGCGGCCGTTCCAGATGGCGCACCTGATCCCGTCGGCGGCGGCGATAGGCGTGAACGGGCTGCAGGGGTCCAACGTGCACACCATCGCGCTGCAGGTCCCGATCTCGGACCTCACCCGCGACGGACGGAGGCCGACGGACGTGATGGATCCGAAGGCCGTCATCGGTGTCTATGCTTCGGCCTCCCGCCAGGCGTCGAAGATCCTCGACGACGTGCTCGGGATCCCGGTGTGGCACGGCCCGCACAAGCAGGTGTCCAGGCTCGGGAACCCGCTGTTCAACGAGGTCATCGTGCCGATGGCCGACAAGGACAGGTGGAACAGTCAGGCTCCGCAGGGCGACAAGCGGTTCGCGCAGTACGTGACGAAGCCCGAGCTCGCCGGTCTGCTGCCGGTGCTGTACCCGGGCGTGTTCCCGAACCTCGCGGCGTACAAGAAGCCCCGGGCGGATCTTGCGGCGATCCTGCTGACCGGTATCCCGAAGGGCGTCGTCCCGGGATTCCAGAACTACACCGGGCCGGTCCAGGCCGACCTGCTCCGGCTCAACGTCGCCGTACCACCGGCGAAGTCGCCGAACCCGCTGGGCCTGGTGGCCGGTGACGCGGCCGGTTTCCCGAACGGGCGCCGGGTCTTCGACGACGTCGTCACCGTGGAGCTGCGGTCCGTCGCGGGGCTCACGATCCCGCTGGTCGACCCGTCATTCAAGCCCGACGCGGCGACCAGCGCGATCAAGGACGGTACGTCGAACACGAACGCCGACTACCTGACGTGGTTCCCGTACCTCGGCGTACCGGCCGGCGGGTATCAGTCCAAGCCCGGAACCCCGGCGGCATGATGAGCGCCGTCGAGAATCCGCACGCGGGCAAGGGCTCCTCGGTCCTGCTCGACATCGGCGGCGACATCGGTGCCCTCGTCATCACCATGCCGTCCGAGCTGACCGGCAAGGAGGTCGAACTGCGCCCCACCGACCGCGTCGCCACCAGCGGGCAGGCCGAAGAGCACGGACACGGTCATGGGCACGGTCATGGGCACGCCTTGCCGCATGTGGCCGTGGTTCCGCGGCCTTCACCTGAGGGGGAGATCGTGCACTCGGCCGTCTTCTTCGAGGTCCCGCACGGCACCTACGAGCTGTACGTCCGACCCGACGGCCCCGTCCGCCTGACGGTGGACGTCGCCGGAGGAGCAGTCACAGAATCCGCCTGGCCGCTGTAGTCCTGCACAAGGCCGGTCAGTCCACGGGGGACTGGCCGGCCTGACCGCGGTCACCGACAAGACCACCACGCTTCCCCGCGTCCGCTGAACATTCACATCCATGTGAGGCTCTGGATGGTCGAGTCCCAGGCCTTGACCGCCGGCGAGGTACACCTGCGTGACCCCGCTCTCGCGGGCGGACACCAGGTCCTCGGCGATCTGCTTGGGTGAGCCGCCGTGGGACGGCCGGCCGTCCCCGACCGGCGCTGGCGTGACCGGCGGCAACGCAAGTCCGAGTTCCACGACTCCATGCTCGAACCATCACATTAATGTGAAGGTCGAGACGCCTGGCGTGATCGGGTATCAGCGGTGGCGTTAGCGTGCTCTTTCTAGGTCCAGGGTCATTCGAGACCGGCCGGCCAAGGAGGGACGCTTGAACGACTTGCCTGCAACCCCTGCGTATCCCGGACTCTCGACGCTGCTCGAGGACAGTCGTCGCACGGAGTTGCTGTTCTACGGGATGACTCCGCCCCGGCGTTCGATCGAGGGGGAGGCGCTCGCTCGGTTCGACGAGGTCACCAGGACGCGGCTGCAGCAGCTCGACATCGATGCGCTGATCCTCTACGACATCGACGACGAGGCGGAACGGGTGCCGGACGAGCGGCCGTTCCCGTTCAGCCCGACGATGGACCCGGTGGACTTTCTCGCCGAGCACCTGGCCTGGTGGGACCGGCCGACGATCGTCTACCGCTCGGTCGGCAAGTACAGCCCGGCCGAGCTGGATTCCTGGGTACGCCGGTCCACCGGGGGAATCGGCACGGTCATGGTCGGCGCACCGACGAGTACTGCGGACGTGAAGACGAGTCTCTCCGCGGCGTACGACCTGTGGCAGCGCTGCGGTTCGGTGCTGCCGCTCGGCGGGGTGACGATTCCCGAGCGGCACGCGTCCCGGCTCGACGAACACCAGCGGTTGCTCCGCAAGCAGCAGAGTGGTTGCTCGTTCTTCGTCACCCAGATCATCTACGACGTCGGCGCGGCGATGGACCTCGCGTCGGACTACCTCTACCTGTGCCGCTCGGAGGGAGTCGAGGCGGTCCCGATCGTGTTCACCTTGTCGATCTGCGGTTCGGTGAAGACGCTGGAGTTCCTCGCCTGGCTCGGCGTGAAGGTACCCCGCTGGCTCCGCAACGAGCTGACGCACGCCAGCGACCCCGTGGCCGACTCGTACGAGCATTGCGTTGGCATCGCGCGGACCCTGTCGGTGTTCTGCCGTGACCGGGGCCTGACCTTCGGCTTCAACATCGAAAGCGTCTCGACCCGCCGAGTCGAGAACGAAGCCAGCGCCGAACTCGTCAAGGAACTCCGCACCTTCATCGGCTGACCAGGCCCGGCCGGATTGGTCCTGCGGTCTGTCTCGCCGGTGCTCTACCCAACTTTGAGAAGCCACCGACCACAATTCCGTGCTGGAACTGGGCGGTGGCTTCTCAAAGTTGGGTGGAGACCGAGGCGGAGGAGGGCTGGGGGATTACGTCGTCAACGTTGCTTGACGAGGCACTAGCCGCTCGTCTCACCCCGACCCTGAGCGACACCCATACCACCGGCACCTGAGCCCGCAGCTGCCGGCCTGCTCCGTGTCAGTCGGTGCAGAGCAGGACCGACGGTGTAGGTCATCACGGGTACGACGGTGCCGACGATGAGAAGCGTGCGGACAGGGATCGGCAGGTGTGGTGCCCAGTGCGCGACGGCGGCTGTTGCGGTGGTGACCAAGGGGTAGAGGCCGATGAAGGAGAGCACCGCGCTCTTCCATCGAGGGGCTGCGCCGGTCACGCCGTTGTGAAGGAGACCACGGAGCCTGCGCCGTGCGTGGCGGGGACGTGGATGGTGTCTTCGGCGGTGTCGAAGGGGATGCCGCGGTCCGTGAGCAGAGTGCGGGTGGCTGCGAGGTCGGTGACCGTTGTGGTGAAGCCGACCAGGGACGGTACGGCGGGTGCCTTGGCGCCTGGGATGAGTGTGGCCAGCGCCTCGGGCGAGACCACGCGGACACTGGACCGCCCGAGGTCGACGGTGAACACGTCGCCGTCGCGGTGGTATCCGTGACCGGTGTACAGGGTGTACAGGGCGGCGTACCTCTCGGGGTTGTCGCCGCAGACCGTGATCTCGTTGACTCCGGTGGCGCCGTTGTCGTGGTGCTGGTAGCGCTTCTGGAAGATCAGCTCGGGAGTGAGGTGCTGCGCGATCTGCACGAGCGCCTCGGGGTTGGCTTCCGGCGGGAAGCCCATCGCGCGGGCACGCATGGGCTGCGGGCCGTCTTCGGTGTCGACCGTCCGCTGGTACGGGTGGATGCCGCCGTTCGGTACGCCGTCGGCCGTGATGCGCTCGTACAGCGCCTCAATGTCGTCGGTGCCGAAGTGCATGACGTGCAGGCCTTCGTAGCGCGCCAGCGAACGATCGAGATCGAACGGACCACGTTGCTGCGGCGTGACAGCCGCCCAGCGGGCCTCGTCCACGACGGCGAGCACTTCCAGGTAGTTGTCGGCGAAGATCGCAGTACGGTTCCCGGCACCGAGCAGCTCCGGCTCACCGCCGGGCTTCATCGGGATGCGCGGCAGCGTCAGCGGCGTGAACGAGAAGCCGAGCTGTTCGTACTGCGCGATCGTGGCGTCCAGGTCGCGGGTGATCAGCCCCACGTGGTGCAGGATGTTGGCGTCAGCGGTCATGGTTGTGCCTTCCTTGAGGAATCTGGATCAGAGGTCGACGCCGGCTGGATCGCCGACGGCGCCCGATCGGGTGTCGAAGAGCATCGTTGAGCGGCGCTCGCCGTAGCGGGGCCACGACAACTCACCGGTCGGCTCACCGGTGCGGGCGAAGCTCAGCCAGTAGCGGCGGATCAGCGCGGCCAGCGCTTCCTGCTGGGCGGGGTCGGCGCCGGCGGTCATCGGCGACTTCGACCAGGCGTCGGCCGTCCCGAACACCAGGGGCAGTTCGATGCAATGGCACGCGCCGAGCGGTGATCCGACCGGCGCCCAGTCCAGTCGGTAGGCCCAGACATCGCCTTCACGGGCAGCGACATCTCCGGCGAACGCGTGAGCGGGCGCGGTGAACGCACGATCGGTCATGACATCTGCCAGTACGTCGACCGCGGTCGGTGCGGCACGCTGCGTCCACCACGGCCGATCGCGAAGCGTGCTCCCGGCGCCGCCGATCAGCTCTTGCACCTGATCATGGGTCGCTCCGGCCGCGGGCAGGCCGTAGATCATCGACCACGCCTCGTCGTTGGTGGTGCCAATGATCAGCGGGACACCGCCTTCGACAGCGCCGTCTGCCGCGGCGGAGATGAGAAGGTCGGGAGTCTCGAGACCATCGACCACCGGCAGGAACGGTGGTGCGACACCGCCGAAGACAGCGGTCTGGCCGGCTACCTGCTTCGCGGCGGCGAGCAGCCGCTCGGCGGGTTCATCGCGCAGCTGCTGCCGGATGGTTGCGGTGGGCATCGACTGGTAGCCCAGCGCCGCGTGGAGCAGGGCGGCGTTGCGCTCGGCCTGCGCGCTGGTCAGCGGCGCCACGCCACCAGGCGGGCTTTGCAGGATCGCACGATGGAACAACCGGCGCGCGTCGGGCATCGTCAGCATGAACAGGGTCGAGTGGGCGCCGGCCGACTGGCCGAACACGGTGACGTTGCCGGGATCCCCGCCGAAGGCCTCGATGTTGTCGCGCACCCAGCGCAGCGCTTCGATCATGTCCAGCAGCCCTGCATCGCCGTTGCCGACACCGTCGACACGCAAGAAGCCCAGCGGGCCGAGGCGGTAGTTGACTCCGACAACGACCACGTCGCCTTCAGCGGCGAGGGTGCGGCCGTCGTACCAGTCGATGGCGCCGCCCCCGCTGCTGTAGCCACCGCCATGCAGCCACACCAGCACCGGGCGGCGGGCGTCATCGGCTGCCGGCGTGGTGACCGAGACGTGCAGACAGTCCTCGCTCTGTGGAGCGCTGAAGTCGCCGACTGCCGCGACCAGGCGGGACGGTCCCTGGACCGGCACGACCGCGGGGCCGGTCGCGTCGAGTACGCCGGACCACGGCCGCACGGGCTCGGGAGGAGCGAACCGCAGGCCGCCCACTGGCGGCTGCGCATAAGGGATTCCGGTGAAGCGGAGCTGCCCGCCGGCGTCGACGCCGCGAACCGCTCCGAGCGGGGTCGTTGCCTCGCACCTGGCCATAGAGTCGTCCTGACTTGGAAGACGGTGTTACAGGTAAAAGCGGTTTTACCTGTAACACGCTAAGCTAGGCGGCGTGATGGGTCAAATGCGTTTTGGGTACTACGAGACGTTCGCGTTGGAGCTCGCGGTCGATCTCGTCAACACCCGCTCCGAGCCGAGCGGGGAGGACGGCCTGACCGGCGCCGGCGAACTCGCGGGATTCCTTGCCGGGCGCGGAGACCTGACGTCGTTGGCGGGCAACCCAGCGATGCCGGCCGATGTGGACCTCGACGCGGTCACAGCGATGTACCGCGAGGCGCTGTCGCGCTGGACACCGACCGACGCCGACGCCCGCGCAGTGCAAGATTTGCGCGCAGAGTTGCGCACCGTCTTCGAGACAGCCGCGGACGATGCGTCCGGAGTCGTCGCGACGCTCAACGAGCAGTTGCGTGTGCACCGCGCGCTGCCCCGCATCAGTGACCAGCACGGGCCGCCACACCTGCACTTCGAGGCCGCCGAAGACGGGCCTGTGCACTGGCTGGCGGTCACCGCGCTGATGGGACTCGTGCTGTTCATCTGCGACGGCAACGCGCGCCGGCTCGGCATCTGTGCATCGGCGAGTTGCCGGCGCGCCTTCATCGACCGCTCCAAGAACGGCAGCAAGTCCTACTGCAGCGACACCTGCTCCCACCGCGAGAGCGTCGCGGCGTACCGCCTGCGCCGCTCAGGTTCAACCCGCTGAAGCGCGCCTCACTCGCCGTTCAGGGGAGGGTTGGGGACCAGCCAGCGGAAGTAGACGTTCTCGCTGAACGAGGCGGGGACCTTGCCGCGGGACTGGATCACCGTGGATGTGCCGTTCGCGTGGCCGACGGCGTACAGGTACGCGCTGTCGGTGTCCTTGTCGATGCCGAGCAGTACGACGCCGTACGGTCCGCACTCCTGCGCCGCCATCGTTTCGAAACCCTGCCAGGTCGAGCTGCGGACCTGCTTGACGACCGGCTTCATCGGCGCGCTGGTGGGGATGTGGATCGTGTACAGGGCGCCGCCGCGCGTGTTGGCGAGGAAGGTGTCGTAGGTCTTGGTCTGACTGATCAGCACCATCGACTTCACCGCGGCGAATCCGGGCGCGGAGGCCTTCGCCTGCCAGGCGCCTTTCGAGCTGAGGGTCCAACGGAACAGGGTGCCGTCGTTGCGGAGGCCGTAGGTGTTCCACCGGGTGACGCCGGCGTCCTTCGGGCCTTGGTACTGCGACTGCTCCAGCACGGTGAAGGCTCCCCAGCCACTGCCGATCCGCGGACCGGGATCGCCGGTGGTCGTACTCGTCCCGGAATAGGCGGTCCGGTACAACCCGTCGCCGATCAGGACGAAGCCGCCTTCGACGATGAATCCGGCGAACTCGTCGGCCTGCCAGATCATCGTGCTGCTGACCCGCACCTGCCCGGGCGCGTACACCTTGGCCTTGACCAGGTTGTTGACCCCGGCCGTAGGCGGCACGGTGCTGTCGATCTCCTGTTCTCGGTGGTCACCGCCGGCCGTGACCGACCCCAGTCCCATGCCGCAGACCGCGTTCCCCGCCGCCGTCGCCGTACCAGGTAGCAGGCTGCCTGCCACCAGCACCGCGGCCATACCGATCGCCTTGAACATCGTGCACCACCCCTTTCACCTGCACGATGCCGACGACGACCCGTTGGTTACAAGCTGAGCAATCCGCATCTCCGGATTGTCGCGTGGACGCGGCGCTAGGAGGCGCCTTGGAGGGCGGCGAGTACGGCGAGGACGCGGCGGTGGTCGTCCTGGGCTCCGTGGAGACCGAGCTTGCTGAAGATGTTCGCGATGTGGCTCTCGACTGTTTTGAGGCTGACTGTCAGGCGTTTCGCGATCGCCGAGTTGGACCCGCCCTTCCGCCATCAGGGCCAGCACGTCGCGCTCGCGCTCCGTCAACGCGGCCAGCGGATCGCTCGCCGAGTCCGCACGCATCAGGTGCCGCACGATCTCCGGGTCCAGCACCATCCCGCCGGCCGAAACCGCGCGCAGTGCGCCCATCAGCGTCTCGACGTCGACGACCCGGTCCTTGAGCAGGTAGCCGAACCGCTCGGCATGACGCCGCAGCAACTGGGAGGCGTAGTGCGTCTCGACTGCTTGGGACAGCAGGAGGATGCCCAGAGCGGGCAGCCGGTCCCGCAACTCGATCGCCGCCGCAGCTCCTTCGTGCGTGTACGTCGGGGGCATCCTGATGTCGACGATCGCGACATCAGGATGGTGCCGATCAACGGCCTCGACCAGACCGGTGGCGTCGGCAACGGTCTCGCAGACCTCCACGCCGGACTCGGCCAGCAGCCGGGCCAGTCCTTCCCGGAGCAGTGCGGAGTCGTCCGCGATGACTACCCGCACGGCAGCACCGCCTCGACCCGGGTCCCGCCACCAGGCTGGTCGCCGGCGGAGAGAGCGCCACCCAGGGCGGCGACCCGGTCGGCAAGCCCCTGCAGTCCGTGACCCCGGGGATCGGCTCCGCCCACCCCGTCATCGAGTACGGCGACGTGCAGCTGGGAGAGACCGGCCGAGACCCGGATCGTCACCTCGTCGACGCGGGCGTGCTTGACGGCGTTCGAGACCGCCTCGGCGATGACGAACCAGGCCGCGCTCTCCACCGATCCCGGGAACCGCTGGTCGATCACGTCGAGCTTCATCCGCACCGGGATCCGGCTGGCCAACTCGTCGGTCGCAGCACGCAGACCACCGCCCGCCAGCGCCGCCGGTTGCAACCCGGCGGCCAGGTCGCGGAGCTCTTGCACGGTCAAGGCGAGGTCGCCGATGGCCTGGTCGACCTCGGTCCGCAGGACCCTGACGCCGCCGTTGACGCGGGCGGAACGGAGCTGGAGCGCGATCGCGAGGATCCGCTGCTGGGCGCCGTCGTGGAGGTCGCGTTCCATCCTGCGCCGTTCCTCCAGGTGCGCACCGGCCAGGCGTGCTCGCGACTCGGTGATCTGCTCCACCTGCTTGGCGAGCTCGGCCCGCAGACCCAGGTTGTCGATCTCCGCGGCGGCCTCTTGCACCACCGCGGCCACAACCGTCCGCTCACAGCACGACGGGTCGAACTCGATCCGCGCGCTCACCTGCCCCCGGCGTACGACGTCGACCACGTGCGGACCGGGTACGGCAATGCGGCCGTCCGAGGTGACCCATCCGCCCTCCGACGGGAAGAGCGCCCGTACCTGCGGGTCGCCGGTCGCCGCGATCAGGAGAGCGCCGAGCTCGGGCGCCGGAGACTGGGCAAGCCCGGCCCGCACCAGCTGAACGGCGTCGAAGCGGCGGCGGTTGAAGCGACGGTCGATCACCCGACGGGCCAAGGTGTACGCCGGTCGCGCGACTCCGGTCGCCGCCAGAGTGGCCAGGATCGTCAGCAGTTGCGCGTCGGCCCGCACGGGAAGGCTCTTGGTGATCACCACGACCACGGCGGCGAAGACGGCAATGACCGAGCCGGTCGAGATCGCGTACGCCGCGGAGTCGGTGACGATCCGTTCCACGTCGTACAAGCGGTACTTGGCCACCGACAGTGCGGCACCCAGCGCGAGGGTGATGACGCAGACGCTCAACACCCACCCCGCAATCTCGTCGAGCCCCGCGTAGGACGCGGCGAACGACGCGACCACACACGGCGCCAGCGGCGTCGCCCCGGCTACCAGCCACAGCAGTTGCTGGCGGGCCTCACCTCTGGCTCGGCGGAAGGCCGCCACGAGGACGTACACGGAGGCAAGCAGGCAGCCGCCGAGCACGGTCACCGACACGGTGGCGAGAACCGAGATCGGTCCGGCGATCCCTGCGACCGCCCAGGGGCTGACGATGTCGTGTGGTTCGTCGAGAGGAGTGGAACGCAACAGGGCAGAGACCTGGAAGACCACGCCGGAGACGACTGTCAGGACCGGGAGGATCCGTGACGAGGGCCGGACGGCCGGGGTGAACTGCAGGGCAAGGGCCAGGAACACGAACCACCAGACGAAGCTCGTGTCGCTGAAGGTGGCGATCAGCGGTCCGAGCGCGAGGTCGGTGGATATCTGGGTGAACCCGCTCCACGTCAGGGCGGTGCCGAGGCCCAGGAACGCCCAGCCGGCGGGCTGCTCGATGACTCGCCAGGTGAGGAATACCCCGACCGCCCAGCAGACCAGCATCGCGACAGGGTAGACGACGTCCGAGGCGGTGATTCCCTGCCCGCCGTGCCGGTGACTGACCGCCAGCTGCCCGGCGAAGAGCGCGGGTGCGAGCGGCCAGGTGACCAGCCGTGCGAGTACCCGCCCCATCCTCCCCATCTCGTCATAGTGGCAGCAAAACCGCGCGGCGTACTCAGGGACAGCCCTGATTCGAAGACAGGTGCCCACTCCGTCGTTCGGGGCGCGGGAAAGATCGACGCTGGACGGACTCAGTCAGCCCGAATTCAGGAGTCCGTCATGACAACAACCGCAGCAGCCACTCGTACCAGGACCTCAGCGGCGAAGGTCGCGTCGGCGGCGTCGATTCTGTTCGCACTCGCGCTGTTCTGGACCGTCGCCAGCATCGACGTACCGCACAGAGCCGACGACACGAAGCTGCTCGCCTGGTGGCAGCAGAGCAGCAACCAGGTGTCCGGCATCGTGTCGCAGTTCTGTGCGATCGCCGCGGCCCTGTTGTTCGTGGTGATCATCAACTACTTCAGGCTCCTCACGGCCACGACCGCGGCCGTGCAGTGGACGGCGTTCGCCCGCTCGATGGGTCTGATCTTCAGTACGACGCTGCTGGTCTCCGCGGCCTTGCGCGGCGTGATCGGGCACATGGTGAAGGTCGACGGTGAGCCGCTGCCCGGTCTCGACGTCCTCCGCTACTCCACCGCCCTCAACTACAACCTGATCGGCAGCATCACGATGACCGCCCTCGGACTGACGATCCTGGCCGTCTCGGTCGTCGTCGTACGGACGCTGGTCCTGGCCCGCTGGGTCGGGTACGTCGGGCTGGGATGCGCGGCGGTCATCCTGGTCGCGAGTGCGGCGATGATCGGCCAGTACACGATCAGCCTCGCCCTGCTCTGGTCCCTCTGCCTCAGCATCGCCATCTGGCGCGAGGCAGCAAGGTGAGCGTCAGGCCTCTGCTCCTTCCGCAGCCGTGCGGATGAGCTGAGCGACTTCGTCCGGGTGGGAGGTCATCGCGAGGTGGCCTACCCGAAGCTCGGCAGCGCCGGCCGCCATCAGCTGCGCGACCTCTGACCATGGTGGGGAACGACGTCCGGTCGTAGTGTCGGGGAGGGGAGGGCACGATGGTTGATTCGGTTGCACCGCACGGGCTTCACCATGTGACGGCGATCGCGGAGGATCCGCAGCGCAACGTGGACTTCTACACCACGGTGCTGGGTCTGCGCCTGGTCAAACGGACTGTCAACTTCGACGCTCCGGACACCTATCACCTGTACTACGGAGACGCTTCGGGCCGCCCGTCGACCTTGTTGACGTTCTTTCCGTGGCCTGGAGCGCCGAACGGCAAGCAGGGCACCGGTCTGACGACGGCGACCGCGTTCAGCGTGCCGCCGGAGTCGCTCGGTTGGTGGCAGCAGCGGCTGGACGGCCTCGGTGTCGACGCGGATGCGCCGGTCGCCGGCTCCGATCAGGAGGTCTTGAGGCTTCGGGATCCTGATGGTTTGGTGATCGAGCTGGTGGCGTCCGACGGTGACAGCCGGTCCGGTTGGGACGGTGTCGCCGCCATACCGTTCGACAATGCGATCCGGGGCCTCTTCTCGGTCACGATGACCGAGCAGCAGTTGGACCCGACAGCCGAGATGCTCGCGGGCATGCTGGGCATGCGGCATGGACAAGACACCCCCGATGGGTCGCGGTTCGTGATGTCCGGGGGAGCCGAGGGTACGGCGGTGGACGTCCGGCCGAGCCAGGCCGCTCGCGGAGTACAGGCTGCTGGAACGGTCCACCACATCGCCTTCCGGGCGCCTGATGGTGAGACGCAGGCGAAGTGGCGGCTGGAGCTGCTCGAGGCCGGAGTGCAGGTCACGGAGATCCTCGACCGGCAGTACTTCACCTCGATCTATTTCCGTGAACCAGGCGGAGTACTGCTCGAGATCGCGACCGACCAGCCAGGCTTCACCGTGGACGAGCCGCTGCTGGAGCTCGGCCAGCACCTGAAGCTTCCGCCCTGGCTCGAACCGAACCGCGAGCAGATCCAAGCCTCGTTGCCCCAGTTGCGCGTACCACCACAGCCGGACGAAGCCGGCTGATGAGCGAGGACCCGCTCCGGCGGCCGCACGTCTGGCTGCCGGGCTCCTCCGCGCCACCGCTGTTGTTGCTGCACGGCACCGGTGGGGACGAGCACGATCTCCTGGTACTGCGGGAGCACCTGGCGCCCGACGCGCCCGTGTTGTCGCCTCGGGGGACCGTGTCGGAGCAGGGGATGGCACGGTTCTTCCGGAGACTGAGGGAGGGCGTGTTCGACGAGGACGACCTCCGGTTGCGCGCGGACGAGCTCGCCGCCTTCCTGACAGCCGCCGAGCAGAAGTACGACGTGGCCGCTGGCTCCTGGTTGGCGGTCGGCTTCTCCAACGGCGCCAACATGGCTTCCGCGCTGCTCATACGCCACCCCGAGTCGCTCGCCGGCGCCATACTCCTGGCCGCGATGGTGCCCTTCGCGGCGGACGAGCCTCAGGACCACACGCTCACCGGTAAGCGAGTATTGATCGTCAACGGCAACAGCGACCCGATGGCGACGGCTCAGCAGACCAGCAGGCTGGCCGACCAACTCCGCCGCCACGACGCCGACGTCGAACTCCTCCCATTCACCGGCGGCCACACCATCGACGCCGGCACACTCCCCGAGATCAAGAAGTTCATCGACGCCGCAGGCATCAGGTGAGTTCGAGGACGCGGGCGGATGGCTCGGGAGTGGTGGCCGCGATGGTCAACGTGTCCTGTTTCCACTCGAAGGTCCAGCCGTCCGACTGAGTCGGGAACAGGTTCCGGATCTCGCGGCGACGCAGTGGCAGCTCGATCTGGGACGGTTCGGCTGAGCGGTGCCACACGGTGAGGTACGACGTCGTGGGCCCCTCGAGGCCGAGCACCACCCACTCGTCGGTCCAGTCGGGAAGGCCGAGCGGCCAGAAGGGAACGAGCTCTGGCAAGTGGGTCAGCACGGACCGGTGGGCGGCGAGCGCGGAGCGGACCAGGTCGAGCTCGGGCTGTGTCATCTGGTTCAGGTAACCGGACAGGTACATCCGGCCGAGGACGCCGTTGACCAGGCAGACAGTGAATTCCTCGCGCGACATCCCGGATCGGGGGTACGCCCAGTTGCCCGCCTGCTCGGGCAGTACGGAAGCCGGTGCAGCGGCCGCGATCGTTGCGTAGAGCAAGGGATCTTGCTGGTCGGAGGTCGACTGGAGATGCAGTCGGGACAGCATCGCGTAGTCCATCCGCAAAGCGCCGGAGCCACAGTTCTCGAGCAGCAACTGCGGATGCCGCGCCTGGACGTCGTCCAGCCAGTCGAGGAGTGCGCGCTGGTGTTCGAGCAGGCCCTGGCCGAGGGACTGTCCGTCCGAGTCGGTGCCGGGCCCGGTCATGGTGTTGTTGTCGAGCTTGAAGAACCCGATTCCGAAGTCGCCGACGAGCCGGTCGACCGTGTCGTCGAGATGCCGACGTGCCGCGGGGCTGCGGAGGTCCAGGAGGTGGCGACCGTTCTCCGCGACCCGGACACCTCGTCGGCTGAGGAACGCGTCGTCCGGGAGTTCGCGCGCGAGCGGCGAGTCGACGCCGACCACCTCAGGTTCGAGCCAGAGCCCCGGCACCATTGCGTGGTCGTGGATGCGCTTGATGACCTCGCCGAAGCCACCCGGGAAGCGGGTGGTGGACGGCTGCCAGGCGCCGACCGTGCTCCACCAGTCGCCCTCGGCGTACCAGCCGGCGTCGATGCAGAAGTACTCCGCGCCGACCGAGGCCGCTGCGTCGATCAACGGCAGGAGCCGCTCGGTGGTCGGATCACCCATCAGGGTGTTCATGTAGTCGTTGAAGATCACGGGGAGCTTGTCATCGGCGGGACGGTGCCGTCGGATGGCGCGGCGTTGCCGGGTCAGGGCGGCGAAGGCGGAGTCGCGGTCGTGTCCTGCGACGACTGAGACGGGCACGGTGGTGAACGGCTTGTCCGCCCTGATGGTCGCGGTCCACTGGTGCTCCTGATCGGACGGGCCGCTCAGCAAGAGGTAGCCGCCGTGCCGGTTCTCGCCGATCTCGTACAGCCATGGACCGTTGTGCTCGATCTGCCAGCCCAGCGCGTACCCGTCGCGGACCAGGACCCCGGTTGGCAGGTGCTCGCCGGTCGACCACGAACCTCGGCTCGTTACCGCGTGCAGAGTGCGCGGCACCGGGTAGTGCGGTTCGCGCTGGATGTCGGGCAGGCCGACCTTCCGCAGCGGCTGGACGGACCACCTGCTCTCGGCCATCCAGTCGTTGTCGCCGGAGACCAGGTCGAAGTCCACCGAGTCGAGTGCCACGACCACCGACGACAGGCTGGTCAGCTCGAGCGTGCCCCGGCCGGTCAACCGGGCTTCGCTCCAGGTGCGGACGCCGTACGCCGCCTCGAAGACGCTGGTGACCTGCAGCCCCGTCTCCGGATCCTGCTGCACGATCCGGAGCGCGGTCTCCGTGGCCTCGTGGCTCGTGTACCGCAGGCGGTGGCCGATGACGGTGCCGACATGGCGGTGGGTGCTGACGGTGCGACCGTGGCCGAGAGCCGTCACCTCCACCAGGGGCTGATCGCCCGAGTCTGCCGGGAGCTCAGAATCCTGTCCGACGGCGATCAGCCGGACCGGGCCGTCGTCGAAGGAGAAGGTCAGGGTCAGATGTGCAGCACGCCACTGAAAGGGCATCGGGCAGTCCTCAGGGGTCGGGAAGGAGCTCATGACCGGACGGAAGAGGTGGGATGTCTCCGCCCCTTGATCGTGTCACAGATGGACCCAAGGGCACGAGACTCGAAATTCATAGGATCGATCCTCGTCGATGGTGGGCGGATTGGCAGGCGTGAGCGGGCGTTGTAGCGTCCTGCCATGTCGACCGAAGATCCGCGGTACGGGTTGCTGGGTCGGCATGTCGAGTGCCGGTTCGCGGATCGGCTGCTGGACAACGTGCGGTCCGGTCAGAGTCAGGTGCTGGTCGTGCGCGGCGAGGCGGGGATCGGGAAGTCCGCGCTGCTGGGGTACACAGCACGCAGAGCGTCCGGCTGCCGGGTGGCGCGCGTGTCCGGGGTGCAGTACGAGTCGGAGCTCGCCTATGCCGGCCTCCATCAGCTCTGTGCGCCTTTCCTTCCGCTGAAGGAGCGGCTGCCCGCTCCGCAGCGTGATGCCCTCAACACGGCGTTCGGGCTCAGCGCGCACGGGCCTGCCGACCGCTTCGTCGTCGGACTCGCCGTACTCACTCTGCTCGCCGAGGCCGCGGAGGAGCGACCCCTGGTGTGCGTGATCGACGACGCTCAGTGGCTGGATCAGGCGTCGCTCATGACGATCGCGTTCGTTGCCCGCCGGCTGCTGGCCGAGTCGGTCGGGCTGGTGTTCGCGGCCCGTCAGCCCACTGAGGTACGCGAGCTGGCCGGGCTTCCGGAGCTGGTGCTCAGCGGACTGCGGCCCACCGATGCCCGCGCGCTCCTCGATGCGGCCTGGCCGGGACGCCTCGACGAGAAGGTCCGGGATCGGATCATCGCCGAGTCGCGGGGCAACCCGCTCGCACTGCTCGAGCTTCCGCGCGGCCTGACACCGGCCGAGCTGGCCGGCGGCTACCAACTCCCGGACGCGGCGCCGCTCGCGACCCAGATCGAGCAGAGCTTCCTGCGCCAGGTCGAGTCCCTTCCCGCCGATACTCGACAGCTCATGCTGACGGCAGCAGCCGAGCCGATGGGAGACGTCGGACTGCTGTGGCGCTCGGCCGCCGTGCTGGGACTCGGACCCGACGCCGCGGCGGCTGCCCAGCGTGACGGGCTGCTCGATCTCGGCTCACATGTCCGGTTCCGCCATCCGCTACTACGCTCAGCCGTCTACCGCGCCGCCCCCGCAAGCGACCGGCTGAAGGTGCACGCGGCGCTGGCCGCCGCCATCGATTCCGCCCGCGAACCCGATCGGCACGCATGGCATCGCGGCCATGCGACGACGGGTCTGGACGAGTCCATCGCCGATCAGCTGGAGCAGTCCGCCGGCCGCGCGCGAGCCCGCGGCGGCATTGCCGCTGCCGCCGCATTCCTCGAGCGAGCCGCCGAGTTGACCCCGGATCCGCGCAGCCGCGGCCGGCGAACTCTCGGCGCCGCCCAGGCGAGGTTCGAGTCGGGCGCGTTCGACGCCGCGACCGCACTGCTGGCACTGGCAGCCGGGTGCCCGATGGACGACCTCGGTCGGGCCATGATCGCTCGTCTCCGCGCCCAGATCGTGTTCGCGCTCAATCGCGGCGTCGACGCGCCGCCGCCGTTGCTCGCCGCGGCCGAGGAACTCGCGCCGCATGATGTCGAGACGGCGCGCGACACCTACCTCGAGGCGCTCGGCGCCACCATCTACGCCGGCCGCCTGCACGGCCCCGTCGGCTCCCGTCAAGTGGCCACCGCCGCGCGGAGAGTCCTGACGGAAGGACCTGCGGCGCGACCGACGGACGTCCTCCTCGATGGCCTGGCGACCCGGTTCACGGACGGCTACGTGGCCGGCGCCGCGCCGTTGCGGAATGCGCTGGATGCGTTCGCGACCGGTGACGACAACGACATCCTCCGCTGGTTCTGGTTGCCCTGGCTCACCGCGGCCGACCTCTGGGACGACCTGAAGTGGCACGAGTTGGCCGCTCGGGCGGTCCGGCTGTGCCGTGAATCCGGTGCGCTGACCTTGCTACCTCTGGCGCTCGGTTACCGGGCTCTCGTGCACGTGTACGCCGGCGAGTTCGCGGCCGCGTCGGCGTTGCTGGAGGAGAGCGGCATGATCTCCAGGGCGACTGGTGGCGCGGCCGTGAATTATCCCCTCATGTTGCTCGCAACCTGGCGAGGCATCGATCCGACCGAGCTCATGGACGTGTTCCGTACTGACATCGAGGACGTGACCGCGCGCGGCGAGGCACGATGGATCGGTGGCGCCGGGTATGTGAACGCTGTGCTTCACAACGGCCTCGGACGGTACGACGTCGCACTGGCCGCGGCCCGCCAGGCCTGCGAGTACGACGACTTCGGTCTCTACGGCTTCGCCCTGGTCGAGCTGGTCGAGGCAGCCGTCCGGAGCGGCGCCCGCGACGAGGCCGAAGCTGCCCTCCGACACGTGCGAGAACGGACAAGCGCAGCCGGCACTGACTGGGCACTCGGCGTACAGGCGTGGTCGCGCGCACTGCTGAGCGAGGGCCGGGCTGCCGACTCTCTCTACCGGGAGGCGATCGAGCGCCTGGAGCAGACCAGCGTCACCGTCCACCTCGGCCGTGCGCACCTGCTGTACGGCGAGTGGTTGCGCCGGGCAACCAGGCGTAACGACGCCCGCAATCAGCTTCGAGCCGCCCACGACCTCCTCAGCCAGATCGGAGCCGAGGCGTACGCCGAACGCGCCCGGCGGGAGCTGCTGGCCGCGGGCGGATCGGCACACAGTCGCAGCGACCAGACCCGACGCCTGCTGACAAATCAGGAGTCCCAGATCGCACGGCTCGCGCGGGACGGCCTGTCCAACCCCGAGATCGGAGCCGAGCTGTACATCAGCCGGCACACCGTGGACTGGCACCTGCGGAAGGTGTTCGCGAAGCTCGAGATCAGCTCGCGCAGAGAGCTGGGCCGCGTGCCGCTGAGCCGCCTCGAATCGGCCTAGCCCTCAGTCCCGGAGCGAGGCGAGCTGGTCCGCGAACCACGCCATCGCATCGATGTGCAGGAACGTGCCCCAGCTCACCCGCTAGCCCAGTGGGGCTGGAGATTCGGCGTGGGGGATGAGGAGGTCGGGGTGGCCTGAGCCGTTGGCGGGGACGGTCCAGACATCCGCATCGGTGGGTCCGTGGGGAATGGCGTAGGCGATGGTGGTGGCGTCGAGCCAGGCCGGCTGGTCGTCGACGGAGCGGGTCTCGGCCAGTGGTGTTCTGGCCCCGGTGGCCAGGTCGAGGACCGTCAGTCGCCAGCCCTTGGCGGGGTTGCCGTCGATCGCCGACTTGAAGGCGAGCCGGCGGCCGTCGGGGGACAGGGACGGACATTCCACGTTCTCGGCGATCGTGTGCACGGTCTTCGCCGCGATGTCGCCCTCGACCAGGTACCGATGGCCGGCGGTGGACATCGTGGCGTAGAAGCGGTTGTCGTCGGCGGTGAAGGTGATACCCCAGAAGTTCAGGTCGGCGGCCTTGTACGGATGACCGTCCAGCGTCACCGACAGGAACTCCAGCGAATCGACCATGTCCTGTGTCTTCAGGTCGATCAGTCCCGACCGGGTCGAGAACCGGCCGTTGTTGTACGAGTCGCCCGCGACGAACACGGTCCACGCCGCCATCCGCCCGTCCGCGGAGACGCGGGTGCGATTCGGTACCCCGACGAGCGGAATCGCCTTCTCCACCTGAAGATTCGTGTCCAGGATCGCGATCTGGTACGTCGTCAGCGCGCCGTCCTGCCGCAGGCACGTGCCGGTGCCACCAGCGGCATAGACCCGCAAGCAGCTCAACGCCGACACGGAACGCGGCCCTCCCGGATCGTTCTTCGCGACCAAGGCAAGGCGTCCTTTGCTGCCCGGCGCCGTACTGCGGAACATGATGCGCGGACCGCTCAGGCTGAGCCCGTCTGCGGCGGCAACCGGCGTACGGTCGTGTGTGGTCGTGAACACGCTGTAGGTCACCGCGACCGCGGTCAACAGGAACGCTCCGAGTACCGCGAACACCAGCCGTCGCGTCATGCCGGTTGCTCCGTGGTCGGCGAGATTCCGCGGAGCAACAGTGCAACCACGACGACGGCTGCAACGACCAGCACGGCGGCGATGCGGCTCGCGCTCGCCGGGCCCCACACCGTCCACGCCAACCCGAACAGGATCGACGATGCGAGATAGGACAGCGCCTGTCCGGTCTGGATGAGCGCGATCCCCGTAGTACGGAAGCCTTCCGGAAGCAGTGGGCCGGCCAACGCCATCAGTACGCCGTCCGTGGAGGCGTAGAAGAGGCCGTACAGACCCAGTACGACGACCAGCAACGGCCACCCGCCGAATGGCCCGAACAGGAGGAGATAGACCAGCACCAGCGCTGTGTAGCCGCCGAGGACCACCTTCAGCCGGCCGATCTTGTCCGCCAGTACGCCCAGAGGCGTGGCCAGCAGGAGATACGAGAGATTGGTGCCTACGGCAAGCAGTGGGAACCAGCCGATGCTGAGATCTTCACGGCGCTGGAGGAGCAGGTAGACGAAGCCGTCGCCGATCGTCACCACCCCGGCCACACAGGCGGCCAGGACCAGCCGTCGTACCGGTCCTCTGCGTAGGAGCTCACGGAGCGCTGAGGGAGCGACGGTGTTCTTCGGTGGTTGCTTGTCGCGGTGGTCGCGGACGAAGAGCACCAGCAACAGAACCCCGAACGCCGCGATACAGAAGCTCGCGACGAACACGCCGTCGTACGCCTGCGCGGTCGCAGCCAGAATGCCGACCGCGACCAGCGGCCCGGCGAACGCCCCGATCGTGTCCATCATCCGGTGGACGCCGAAGGCTCGGCCGTACAACGGCGGTGGCGTGGACAGGGTGATCAGCGCGTCCCGCGGCGCCGTACGGAGGCCCTTGCCGGTGCGGTCGATCGCGATCACGGCACCGATCGCGCCGACCGAGCTGCCGGCGGCCAGCAGGCCCAGCTTCGCGACCGCCGACAGCCCGTACCCGAAGCCTGCAACGGCTTTGCGGCGCCGGGACCGGTCCGCGACGTACCCGCCGATCAGCCGCAACAAGGCGGTCGCGCCGGTGTACGTGCCGTCGACCACGCCGTACAGGGCAGGGCTCAGGTGCAGGCCGATCATCAGGTACACCGGCAGGATCGCGGTCACCATCTCGGACGAGATGTCGGTGACCAAGCTGACCGCGCCGAGCGCGAGGACGTTGCCGCTGACAAGGAACAGGGCACGTCCGCGGGCCGTCTGCGGGCGGTCGATCGTGGACAGGTACACCGGCGTCAGTTCCAGATGTTGGTGATCTCTGCGGCCGGGTTCAGGTGACCCAGGCCGTACGAGCTCTCGATGGTGCTGAGCACGTTGTAGTGGTTGACCTGGTTGGCGAACGTGCCCACCTGGGTGTGCGCGCCGACGAACGCGGTGAAGATGTGGTTCGACGAGCCGCCGTTGTCCTCGTCGAAGGTGATCACGAGCAGACTGTTGTGCGTCTTGGCCCAGGTTGCGTACGCCGTCAGGTTGTTCTTCAGCCAGGTGTCACCGGTGCCGACCGAGCAGTCGTGCATGTCGCTGCACATGTTCGGCGTCACGAAGGACACAGTCGGCAGGCTCGCGTAGTTCGCCGAGCTCGGGAAGTCGCTGTACCGGAGGTTGCTCGCGGTCGGCACGTTGCTGAAGTTGACCCAGCTGTTGTGCTTGCGCTGGTACTGGCCGCTCGAGCAGCCGGTGTAGCCGGCCGACGGCATGCTCTCGGAGTACCCCTTGAAGGTCTTGCCGGCCGCGATCAGCTGCTTGCCGAGGTTGTCGGTGCTGTACGTGTGTGGGCAGCTGTCGCTGGTCAGGCCCTGCGTCGAGCCGGAGAAGATGGCCGCGTAGTTCGGCTGGCTCGGGTGCGTGACGCCGTACGCCTGGGTGAACTTCGCGCCCTGCCCGGCCAGGCTGTTGAAGGTCGGCGCACTGGAGCTGCCGTTGATCTGTGAGTAGGCGTGGTTCTCGAACATCACCACGACGATGTGATCGAACGCGGGCACAGCCGTCGCCGCTTGCGCACTGGGCGACCTGTCGGCGATCGCCACCACCGACGCGGCGACAACCGTCACCACCGCCACCAGCATTCCCGCAACGCGTTTCCGGATCACGATGTCTCCTCCCAGCACCGGCCACGGCCCTGGCTGCCCCAGGGCCGTGAACCATCGTGGGAGTCGCCGCCCAACGTCACCAGTCCCGGCAGATGTGCGTAAGGTGAACAGACCGTCACTTGACAATGACTTTGGGTCGCGTCGCGCGATCTGAGGGCCGGCTGGTACGACGAGATGGTCAGGGGCTGGTGACGACGAGCGTCGGCGGATTGTGGACCGGGCCAGGAAGTGCGCTCGTCTCGTACGGCTGCCGCAGTCCCGGTCGCCAGGCGAGGAGCCGGGTCCGGGTTCCCGCGTCGAGGGCCATCATCAACCAGTCGCCACGGCCCGCGAACGCCAGCCCGGGTTGCGCCTTGGCGGGCAGATCGATCCCCGGCACGATGGTCAGCCGGCCGGTGCCGAGCTGCACGATCGCGATGTCCGTCGGCGCCGGCGGATGGCCGTTGAAGCGTGGGTCCGTGGACACTTGTTCGATCAGGAAGGCAGCCCGCGTGCCGTCAGGGCTGACGACCCCGCAACAGGCGGAGCCTGGGAGCGGGGATCCGAGGGTCTCCGCGCCGCCGATCGCCCGGCGGTGCAGCGTGCAGGGTGACGCGTCGTCCGCACAGCCGCTGGCCCAGAGGACCTGACCCGCGCCGGCGGCGAGCGGCGCCACGTGCTGGTCGAGCTTGGTCTGCAACCGGCCGGTACGGGCATCGACGAGCGCGAGCCAGGTCGGTGAGATCCCCGGATCGGGCTGCAGGAGTCCGACGAGCGTGTCGCCGACGACCGCGGACGGGGCGAAACCGAGCGGCAGCCGGACCCGTTCCCCGCCGAAGAGCGGAGCGATCGTGCCGTACGGAGATTCGATGCCGCTGGCGAAGGTGGCGATCCACACGCGACTGCCATCGGTCAGGGCCCACTCGGTGGGCCCGAGCGGGCGGACGACACTCACCTGGTGATCGACGCTGACGCGCAACATCGCGTAGGGGGCCGTTTCGTCGCATGACCCAGTGGTCGCGTACGCCGTGATCGGATCACCGGCCAGTACCGCGGCGTACTCGCCCGGCCGGACGACGGCATCAGGCAAGGTCGTCGCGTGGCCGCTGTCGAAGTCGACGAGTCGGAGCCGTTCTCCGCCCAGCAGCAGCTGGATGCCGGTGTGCTCGGCGGGAGCTGTACTCGACACGACGGGCAGTGGCGTTTCCGCCCCGCAGGCACCGGGCGCCGTCGGCCAAGCCGGTACCGCCTGTCCGTCGGGGACGGTGCTGATCAGATCGGACGGGCTGGGAGTCGGTGTGACCTGATGCTGCGGACGATCCGTCGAGGCGCGGAGGACGATCAGGGACAGCAGCGCCACCAGGACCAGGATCCATCCGGCCCTTCGGCGGCCCCGCCCCGAGGTCTTTCCGACTTCGAGGACCTCGTCCCGATCGTGTTCCACACCACCATGGAATCACCGGCATCCTCGCCGGGCCCGCCGTCTTGACGCGTCGGCGACATTCGCGTTTCATCCTCCTCACGGTGTATTCGCAATTTCTCGATCGTTCGGAGCAAATTGCTAACATCGTGGCCTCCGCAGCGCCCATCCTCGGGACCGCCCCGCTCCCGACCTGTGGAGGCCGGAGAGGAAGATCATGCGCTCTTTCCGTCGACTGGCCGCGGTCGCTTGCGCGAGCGTCCTGACTGCGGTTCCCGTTGCCACCGTGTTCGTCGTACCGGCGGCTGCCGACACGGCCGCTGTGACGGCTGCCGGCGCGACTGTGCCGTTCACCTCCTACGAGGCCGAGGTTGGTTCGCTCGGCGGCGGCGCGACCTCGGTGTCGCTGACCGCCGCTCCGACGACGCAGTACTCCAGCGCTTCGCTCGAGGCATCCGGACACGCCTACGCCCACCTCGCGGCCACCGGCCAGAGCGTGCAGTGGACCAACAACACCGGCCACCCGATCAGCGCCATCACCGTCCGGCTGAGCATCCCCGACAGCGCTTCCGGTGGCGGCCAGACCAGCACGCTGAACCTGTACGTCGACGGCGGTCTGCGCCAGACGCTCAACGTCAACTCGAAGCAGACCTGGCTGTACGAGGGCAACAACTACAACGGCAACAGCCAGAGTCCCTCCGACGGGGACCCGCGGGTGTTCTTCGACGAGACGCGCACCTTCGTCACCGGTACGCCGATCGCCGCGGGCGGCACGTTCATGCTGCGCAAGGACTCCGGCAACTCGGCCGCCTTCTACGACATCGACGTCGTCGATGTGGAGAACCCGCCGGCGCCCATCGCCCAGCCCGCCAACTCGATCTCCATCACCGACTGCGGCGCGGTCGCCGACAACACGCCGACCAACGGCGCGGCCGACCCCGCATCGGTGGACAGCCGGGCCGCCATCCAGAACTGCATCAACCAGGCGCAGTCGCAGGGCAAGACCGTCTGGATCCCGGCCGGCACCTTCTACGTCAAGGGGACACAAGGTCTTCAGGCTCAGGGCATCACGATCGCGGGCGCGGGCGCGTGGTACAGCACGATCTATCGCGACGTACCGCTGCCGAACAGCACTCCGCTGCCCGCGTTGTGGGGCCTGACCTCGACCACGATCCAGAACCTGCACGTCGACTCGAACGCGACCAGCCGCGCCACCGTCGACGGCGCGGGCGGCTCGATGGACGTCACCGGAACGAACTGGGTGGCCGACGGGATCTGGACCCAGCACACGCTCTCCGGCTTCTGGGCCTCCGGCACCGGCGGCACCATCCGGAACAACCGCCTGACGACGATCTGGGCCGATGGCGCCAACGTCAACAACGTCTCGATGGGGAACTCCGTCGGCAACAACCTGACCATCACCAACAACTTCGTCCGTGGCACCGGCGACGACGCCCTGGCGATCAACTCCGTCAACTACAACGACATCGACGGCACGCGGGTCTACTACACCCCGATGGCGAACGCGGTGGTCACGAACAACACGTCGATCGCGCCGTGGGGCGGCAAGGGGGTCGGCGTGTACGGCGGCAGCGGCCATCGGATCGAGAACAACTACGTCTCCGACACCGCTCGCTACATCGGCCTGGGCGCCGGGCGTTTCGGTGTCAATGGCAACGATCTGTTGTCGGCGAGCGTCACCGGGAACCTCGTCGTACGCTCCGGCGGGAACGCGTACAGCCAGGGGCAGCCGGCCTTCCACATCGGCAACGGCGGTGACGGCCAGAACGTCGGCGTCGTCGATCGCGTGACCGCGAGCAACAACACCATCGTCGACTCGCTGTACGACGGGATCGGCTTCTCCACCTCGACGAACACGGTGCTCCAGAACAACACCGTCACCTCACCGTGGCGCAACGGCATCGTCATCGCGCCGCCGTTCTACCCCGCTCCGTCCGGATCCGCGACGATCACCGGCAACACGGTTGCCGGCGGCGGGACGCCGTACCTGAACAGCTCGGGCGGATTCAGCGCGACGCTCAGCGGCAACAGCTGGCAGGGCGGTACGACGGAAGGCCCGTACGGCGGGACGCCCGCCGCGATCCCTGGCGCCGTACAGGCGGAGAACTACAACACCGGCGGGCAAGGCGTCGCGTACAACGTGGGCTCGATCAACGGCACCGGGAACAGCTATCGGACCGACGGGGTCGATCTCGAGTCCACCGCAGATACCGGCGGCGGTTACAACCTGGGCTGGACGAGCACCGGCCAGTGGTTCCACTACACCGTCAACGTCGCCACCGCCGGTACGTACAGCGTCGCGATGCGCGTCGCGACGCCGGCCGCGGTGACCAACGCATTGCATGTGGCCAGCGCCTCCGGTACCAACCTCAGCGGCAACGTCAGCCTTCCGTCGACCGGCGGCTGGCAGAACTGGTCAACCGTCACCACCCAGGTGAACCTGCCGGCCGGGCTGCAGACCCTCACGGTCTACCAGGACAACGGCGGCTGGAACCTCAACAGCCTGCAGTTCGCCAGCGGCTCGACGGCAACCGCCAACCTGGCGGCGGGTAAGCCCACCAGCGAGTGTTCCCGCAGTGGACGCAGGTCGATCTGGGCTCCGCCCAGTCCGCGAGCCGGCGAGCGACCATCACCGCGAACGCTAGCTGGCCGGCCGCACAACTCGCCGAATTCCAGATCTGGACCTGATCACCGACCATCGATTGCTGTGACGGGTCCGGGAACGGTGTCCCCGAGGATGGCGCCGAGGTACCGGCCGGCTTCGAGGACACCGGGATTGTCGTGCGCGGGTACGACGTACCGGTAGGCGCGAGCGCGCTGCGTCGCGCCGATCTCGTCGAGGACGCTGCCGGTGAAGTTGTTCGTCAGGCCGGGCACCGACGGGTCCAGGTAGGTGGGTTGGACGGCGCCCACGAAGGTGTCTCGCGGTGGGCTGTGCAGCGCAGCCCTGACGTCGTAGAAGAGGTCTCCGCACAGGTACGCCGGGCCGTCGTCGGTGGGGACGACGACGGAGAGCGAGCCGGCCGTGTGCCCGCCGGTGTGGACGCAGGTGATTCCGGGTGCGATCTCGATCGGGCCGGTCCGGTCGAGATCGAGCAGCCGCAACGCACCCGGGGAGTAGAGCCGGTCGAGCAGATGATGCAGGTCGTCGAGTGCGTACGCGATGCCCTGGATACCGCTGCATGCCGCCGCGAGCTCGCTCCGGTTCATCACCACGGGAACGCTCGTCGGGACCTTGTCGAGATGACCGGCGTGGTCGCGGTGAGCGTGGGTCAGGATGACGCATCCGAGTTCACCGGCGCTGATGCCGTGGGCCTCGAGCTGCTCGTGGAAGCCCTGACCGGCGGCGATCGTGCCGCCGGCGCCGAGAACGGACGGGTCGCGATAGCCGGCATCGACGAGGATCGGCGCGTCGCCACCGAGGATCAGGAAGCCCTGAGCCGGTACGTCGACCGCGGTACCCGGCAGGGTTCCGCGGACCTGCATGGAAGCGTCGATGCGTACGGAGCCGAAGTTGAGACGCTTGATCACGTATGTCGCTGTCATTGCTCGCCTCCTGATGCCGTCGTGAGGTGGACGGCGTACCGACGGGCCGCGTCGCTCACGGCCTGCCGGATCGCCCCCGAGGCGTGGCCTAGGTAGTTCTCCTCGATCACGGTGAGAGCGTCGTCGACGGGGCGGGACAGGTCGCGACCGAGGAGGAGGTCGGCGAGCCAGCGCCGGACTGCCCCGCTGACGGCGGTGGAGTCGACTTCGAGGATGCGATGCGATTCCTTGTCCACAAGGAAGACGACGGACAAGAACTCGTGAGTGGCGCGCAAGGCCGAGCCCAGGGGGACCTTGGCGTAGCCGACGACGACCATGCTCGCAGTGGAATCCATCTCGTGAGTGTGCCATCGACGGTGGTCCGGAGAATTGTTGTGCGTCGTCATGGCGCGGCCGGGGCCTGGCGCAGCTCGTCCACGCCGGCCACCGCGGCCGGCTCCGCACCGCGATCGCGCATCGCGAGCAGAACTGCGGCTCCGAGCACCATGGCCACGATCATCGAGACCAGGGCGGGGGTGAAGGAACCGGTGGTCTGGATGAGCCAGCCGATGTACAGGGGCCCGAGGAATCCGCTGATCTGCGTACCCATGTTGATCAGGCCCAGCCACGTACCCACCTCCTGCGGAGACACCAGATCCATCGGGACCGACCAGAACGGCCCGAGGCCGGCGTAGAGGAAGAACCCAGCCGCGGTCAGCCCGATACCGGCACCAAGCATGGAGTCGGCCGCTGCAGTCAGGCCGATGCACAACGCGGTGGCGAGATAAGTGGCTGCGATGAACCTACGGCGCTGGTGGTTGAAGCGGCTTTGGCACAACCAGGCTCCGAGGAGCAGACCCACGGCTCCGGCGAGATAGGGAGACGTGGCCAGCCAGCCTGCCTGCTTGAGGTCGAGGTGCCGGTACGTGAGCAGGTAGGTGGGCAGCCAGCCCATCAGTCCGTAGAGCACGAAGCCGAAGCAGAAGAACGCCGCGAAGGCGAGCAGCACATGACCAGGCACCTTGTAGGTGCGGGCTGTGCGGATCGTTGTGCTTGGGGCACCGCGCTCCGGAGCATCGCGGCGAGTTGGCGTGTCCCTGAGCAGCCAGAGCGCCAACACGACGATCACGACTCCCGGTACTAGCGTGCCGTAGAACACCCACCGCCACCCGAACGACTGGATGATCGGGAACGTGATCTTCGGCGCGAGCGCCGGCCCCAGGGGCAGCGCGGTGAGCATGATCGCCAGTGGGATCGAGCGTCGCCCGGATCCGAACCAGTTGGCCAGCGTCCGCCACAGCGGCGGTGGATGGAAGCCCTCGCCCGCACCCATCAGGAACCTGACGGCGAGCAAGGCGATCAGGCTGCCGGCGGCCAGGCCGGTCAGCACGCTGAACACGGTCCACCAGGCGATAGCGGCCGCGATGAAGCGACGCTGCCCCCATCGATCGGAGAGCCGGCCGGCGGGCACCTGGACGATGGTGTAGCTCAGGAACAGTGCGCCGGTGACGAGGCCGGCGACCGACGCCGACAGGCCCAGCTCCTTGGACATGAACGGCAGGGCGGCGGCGATCGACACCCGGTCGAAGTACGACAGCACGAGGGTGAGCCACAGGACCGCGAGTACGACCCAGCGATAGCGGCTGCGGGACTCGGGTACGCCGCCCGGGCGCGTCCCGGTCACCGTACCCACCCCTCGGCGATGCTCGGGTCGAAGTCGGTGTCCTCGGGGAGGAACTCGTTGACCGGGGCACCGAGGTACGCCGGCGTCTCGTCGTCGTCGAAGAGGCCGACGGCGAAGGCTTTGACCAGGGGATCGTCCTGCAGGCCCGGAGTGTGGACCTCCACCAGGACGGCCGGGGCGTCGAACTTGTTCCACGACCAGTGCCGCGCGTTCGCGGGGACCCGCAGGAAGTCGCCCGCCTGCATCAGCACCGCTCGGTCCTCGATCATCACCCACAGCGCTCCCGACTGCAGCCAGTTCAACTGCTCACAGTCGTGCCGGTGCGGGCGGGAGTGATAGCCGGCGGGACGCGTCGCGATCAGTAGCGACGACGCGTTTCCGTAGACAGCCTTCGTACTGAAGGCGGTGTTGCCCATGTCGGCCAGTTCTTCGCGGACCTCGTCCGCCGTGGCGTGAATCGACATCGAAGCGCTCCCTTGTGCACGAGACGGCAGCGCACATCGCGATGCCACTCGAGGGAGCCGACGTGTGGAGTGTCGCCGATCGGTACGGAGAGCCGCGGATCGTCGACCACGTGGTCAGCTGTCGATGGCCGAAACCATAGGCCTGCGTGTGTCGCCTGGCAAGAGGAAGAAGCCCAGGACCATGCCGAGCAGACAGGGGAGGCCGTGGTTGTCCTGCACGATCGTGTCGACCACGGCCAGCACAGGGACCGCGAAGGCCATGATGCGGAACTGCAGCGGCGGCGTGACGCCGTACCGGCTCGGGGCGAGGATGATCACCGTGGCGAGCCCGCCGATCAGGCCGGCGACGCACATCGAGTTGCCTGCGCCCACCGGGTTCAGCCAGAGGTAGCTCATGAGCTGCCCGAACCATCCACAGACGAAGTAGAGGACCAGCCACCGCCAACGGCCGAACACACGCTCGGCAACCGCGCCGAAGACCGCCAGCAAGATCAGGTTCGAGACGAGTCCGGATGCCCAGCCGTCCTGGAAGAACATGCCCGTCAGCAGCCGGTACCACTGCCCGTGGTCGATCCGAGAGGCGTCCCGTACGACGTACTCGTAGAGCGGCCGGTGCACCAGCTGCGCGATGCCGCAGGCCAGCGTCACCAGGAACACGGCGGCAGTCAGCAACGGCCGGGGCGGGCCGAACGCGCGTGCTGCGAGCGGGGAACGAGGTGCGGTGCGAGTGGTCACAACAGAAACCTAATGTGTCGCCGCCGCCGTACCTCGGAGGTTTGTCATGATGATCTCGGCCGTTTGTCATACGTCGGCGTGGTGCCAAGTCCCTGTCGCCCGGGACGCCGGGACATTCAGGAGACGGTGAATTCGAGCCAGAGAGGGTAGTGGTCGGAGATGCGCCACGACAGCCGGGTCTTGTCGAGATCGGTGAGGACGTGTGGCACGAAGTCGAAGTTGCCGGCCCGGTGGGTGTAGGTCAGGCCGTCGAGGAGCGAAGGCAGGCCAGGTTTGGTGGTGTCGCTGAACCAGGCGATCTGGTCGTAGAAGTGGTGGCTGTGGGGGTTGTCGAAGATGGTGCGCGGGAGGACGTCGAGCTCTGACGGCGGCCACAGTCCGGTCGAGACGAACGCTTGGTACAACGGGTTGCCGAGCCGGTCGAGGTTGAAGTCACCGAGCACAAGGAGATTGTGGTTCCAGTCCTTCGGACGGTCGGCCCAGCCACGCATCCAGGTAGCGAAGGCGGTCACTTCGTCGACTCTGTCGGCCGGGCCGTCGCCCCAGATGACGTGCACCGTGGTCAGGATGAAGTCGGTGTTGCCACGGACGAATCCGGCGGCGTACGGCGTGCGGGCGAACTGCGTCACCGGACCCTGCGCCGCGGCCGGCAGGACGATCTCGCCGACGAGGCCGGACGGCTGGATCCGCCGGCTGTCGTAGATGTAGGCGAGCCGCTCGTCGCCGCCGGGATCGCCCTCGGTGACATCCGACGCGATGACGTGGTACTGCGGACCGAGCAGTGAGAGCACGCCGAACAGGGCCGTCGTGTCGCGCCGCGTCTCCTGGACGGCAGTCACGTCGAACCGCTCGATGACCGCGGCGATGCAGGCCAGGGCGTGCCAATCGCGGCGCGGACTGTCTCCTGCGATCGAGTCCCAGCGCCGGGCCAGGCCGCCGAAGGCGCGGATGTTCCAGGTCCCGATCAGCAGGTTGTCGCCGGTCTTCTCGGGTGTCGCCAGCTTCAGTGCGGCCTTGATGCGGTCGAGGTCGGCAGCGGCACCGGCAGGCATCGGACCGGGCGGCGCCGGAATTGTCGCCATCACACACCACCTTTCACTGCTTTCAGGTGGTGGATTCACGTCGAAATAGAATCTACTGCCCCCTGATTCGCAGTATGCGAAAGAGGATTACCGGTGTCAACGGGCGAGGCCTGGGGCCATTGATTCAAGCACTTCGTTCATTTCCGGTCCGCAACTTTATGCGATTCGGTTGCATCTAGCAGGTGTCCAAAGGGGGGACATCGTGACACTTCTTCACACCATCAAGGACCGTCGACCGATTCGTACTGCGCTCGCAGTACTCGCAGTAGCCGCAGTGCCGGTGGGCGCGGTCGCTGTGCCGGCGACCGCCGCCGCAGCTCCGCACCAGGGCACGATCGGTCTCGTGTCGGTCGGAGCCGCCGGAGGTGGTGGTAACGCCGGCTTGTTCCCAGGAACCGAGAAGGGTGTGGGAGTGTCGGCCGACGGGCGCTACGTCGTCTTCTCGTCCTACGCGACCGATCTCGTGGCCAACGACACCAACGGCCAACGCGACGTCTTCGTCCGCGACACCAAGACCGGCCGTACGACGCTCGCATCGGTCGGGGCCGGCGGGGTTCAGGGGAACCAGGCGAGCCGGCAAGGGTCGATCTCGGCCGACGGGCGGTTCGTCGCCTTCAACTCGGACGCTTCGAACCTGCTGCCCGGTGACACCAACAACAGCCCGGACGTCTTCGTTCGCGATCTGCGGACCGGGCGTACGACGCTGGTCTCCGTCGGCCGCAACGGTCAGGCGGACCAAGGTGCGCTGCAGCCGGAGATGTCGCCCGATGGTCGCCATGTGGCGTTCACGTCGGGATCGACGAACCTGGTGGCCGGCGACACGAACAACCTCGCGGACGTCTTCGTCCGGGACCTCGACGCCGGACGGACCCAGCGGGTATCGCTGACCGTCAACGGACGCCAGTCGGCTTATTCTGCGAGTGATCCCGCGATCTCGGCGGACGGGCGCTTCGTGGCGTTTGCTTCCAATACCGAGGTGGCTGTCCGGGACCGCAGTACGAACAGGACGCGAGTGGTTTCGCGCGGCGTGACCGTCGACCCGCGGTCCGAGTCGCTCGAGGCCGTCAAGCCGGCCATCTCCAACGACGGACGGTTCGTGGTCTTCACCGTCATCGGGTGGTTTCCGGGAATGGATCCGGTGCCGAACGTCTGGCTTCGCGACCTCCGTACCGATCGGCTCGAGCTGATTTCCGTCGACGACTCGGGCCAGCCGGCGCTGGGTATCGGCGGCAGCTTCCGTACCGACATCTCGGCGGACGGGCGGTACGTCACCTTCGGTACGACCGCTCGGCTGAGTGACGCGGACCAGGGGGAGCTCAGCGACGTGTTCCGGTTCGACCGGAAGACCGACTCGGTCCGCTGGATCACGTCCGGCCAGGATCAGACCCGGGTGGACAACATCAACGGCAGCCACGGCCCGGCGATCTCCGACGACGGACAGCATGTGGCGTTCGACTCCGATGCCAAGACATTGGCACCCGGTGGCGGGACTTCCGGATACGACACGTATCTGTGGAGCTCCGCGCGCATCAGGTGAAGAATGGCGCGAAGCGGTCGCGCCGGTAGGTGGGGGGGTGCGGTGATGGCGTCAACCGAGCGTGCTCGGAAGGATGTCGCCGGGGTGGAAGAGGCCCTGCAGTCGGCGATCGATTCCGGGCACGCCGACCTGGCACCGAAGGCGGCGTTCAACCTCGGTGTCCTGTGTGAGGATCGGGACGATTTCGCCGGGGCGGAGCGGGCCTATCAGTTGGCGATCGACTCCGGGCACGCGGACCACGCCCCGAAGGCCGCGGTCAACCTCGGGGTACTGCGCGAGGGGCAGGGCGACTTCGCCGGGGCCGAGCTGGCCTTTCAGGTGGCGATCGACTCCGGTCACGCCGACCTGGCCCCGATGGCTGCGGTCAACCTCGGCGTACTCCGTGATGATGAGGACGGGGCAGAGCGCGCCTACCAGGTCGCGATCGACTCGGGGCACGCTGACCAGGCACCGAGGGCGGCGGTCAACCTCGGCGTACTCCGTGAGGCGCGGCGCGACTGCGTTGGTGCGGAGCGCGCGTATCGGCTGGCGATCGAGTCCGGGCACGCTGTCATGGCGCCGATGGCAGCGGTCAACCTCGCCGTGCTTTGCGAGGGGCTGGGCGATTTCGCTGGGGCGGAGCGGGCGTACCAGGTGGCGATCGCTTCTGGGCACGCCGATCTGGCTCCGAAGGCCGCGGTCAACCTCGGCGTACTCCGTGAGCGGCGGGGCGATCTCGCCGGGGCGGAGCTGGCGTATCAGGTCGTGATCGCATCCGGGCATGCTGATCAGGCCCCACAAGCGGCGGTGAATCTCGGGGTGCTCTGTCACGGTCGGGAGGACTTTGCCGGGGCGGAGTCGGCCTTCCAGGTGGTGATCGATTCCGGGCACGCCGACATGGCCCCGAAGGCCGCGTTCAATCTCGGCGTACTGCGTCAGGATCAGGGCGACCTCGATGGCGCCGAGCGGGCGTACCAACTCGCCATCGACTCGGGGCATCCATCGGCTGCTTACTGCGCGCGAGAGGTGATGCTGCAGCTCCGCGGCGCGGCTGATGCGATTTGCGGCAGCACGCCATAGCCTCGACAGGGACATGACTGCGACCCACGGGCCTGCACGACGCCCCGACCTGCGCGCCGACTGCGGGCAGTGCGCCGGGCTGTGCTGTGTGGCGCTGACGCTGACCGCATCGGCCGACTTCGCGATCGACAAACCGGCCGGTGAACCGTGCCCGAATCTGAAGCACGACTTCCGCTGCGGCATCCACACGCGGCTGCGGGACGGAGGCTTCCCCGGCTGCACCGTGTACGACTGCTTCGGCGCCGGCCAGAAGGTCACTCAGGTGACCTACGGCGGCCGTGACTGGCGGCAGGCGGCGGACTTCGGCGCGCAGATGTTCGAGGTGTTCTCGGTGGTGCGGCTGCTGCATGAGCTGCTCTGGTACCTGACCGAGGCTCTCGAGTTGGCACCGTCCCTCGACGGTGAGCTCAGGCGTGCGCTCGACGGCACCGAACAGCTGGCCCTCGGCAGTGCGGAGTCGCTCACGGCGCTCGACGTCGTCGCTCACCGCGCACGAATCAACGACCTGTTGCTACGGACCAGCGAGCTCGTCCGTGCGCGCGTCTCACCCAGATTGCTGAACCGACGCGGGGCGGACCTCATGGGCGCGGACTTACGCGGCGCGGACCTGCGGGGCGCGGACCTGCGCAGCGCCTACCTGATAGGCGCCGACCTGCGTCGCGCCGATCTCACCTCCGCCGACCTCATCGGCGCCGACCTCCGCGACACCGACCTCCGCGGCGCCCACCTGGCCCGAAGCATCTTCCTGACCCAGATGCAGCTCAACGCCACCCACGGCGACACCGCGACGACCCTCCCGGACCGGCTGACCCGCCCACCCCACTGGTCCTAGCCCTACCGCTGGTGTCGAGCCGCCGACTGGTCTCGTAGCGTCTGCTCTATCGTCGGGGTGCTCCGGACCGGTGAGAGGAGGGTCGTGATGGCGGACGTGTTTGCCGGGCGGTACGAGCTTGTCGACCCGATTGGTTCAGGTGGCAACAGCACGGTTTGGCGCGCGTGGGATCGCCGCCTGCAGCAGTTCTGCGCCGCGAAGGTACTCCGGCAGCGTCGCGCGGGAGCCCTGCTCCGATTCGTCCGCGAGCAAGGGCTGCGGCTGGATCACCCACACATTCTGAGTCCCTACAGCTGGGTCGCCGAGGACGATCAAGCTCTCCTGGCGATGGATCTGGTCGGCGGTGGTTCGGTGGACAGCCTGGTCGCCGACTTCGGCGCGCTCCCGGAGCGTTATGCCGCCGAACTGCTGGCGCAACTGCTCGGCGCACTCGACCAGGTCCACGCGGCCGGCATCCTCCATCGGGATGTGAAGCCGGCGAACCTGCTGCTCGAGATCACCGGTACGGAACCTCCGGTACTTCGGCTCAGCGACTTCGGCATTGCGCTGTGGCTGGGGGAGCCGCGCCTCACCCAGGACGGAGCGGTGGTCGGTACGCCGGGGTACGTCGCGCCCGAAGCCCTGGCCGGCGACCCTCCGTCCATCGCTCAGGACCTGTACGCCGCGGGCGTGACAGGTTGGCAACTTCTGACCGGGGAAGAACCGCCGCTCACCGGCCCACCGCCGACCCGGCCCGCGGACGCGGCCGGCGACAGCGTCGTCTGGCGGGTCGTCGAGAGCCTGATGGAGCCCGAGCCGGCCGACCGGGCCCGATCCGCCGAGGACGCGCGGGCTGCACTCGCACCTCTTCTGGCGCAACCACTGGAGCTCCCGGCTTTGACGCCCGACGGAGAGCCGATCGAGGTCTTCGACCACCTGCCGCCACTTCCCGCGCCGCACGCAACCCGTGCCGACCCACCCGAAGCACCCGGCCACTCCGTACGCCGTGAGGCGCCCACGTCGCCCCCGCAGATCCGGCCGTCCGAGCCGCCCCGCCCGTCCGAGCCGCCCCGCCCGTCCGATCCGGGCCGCTGGTTGGCTTCGGGGAGGCGGCGCAGCGTCGTACTGGCTGCGTCCACCATGGCAGTCCTCGCGGCGGCGGTCGTCGCGCTGCTGACTCTCGATGGGCGACCGGCGGGCAAGGACTCGCCACCGCCGAGCCAGCCGACTGTTCCGGAAACGATGAGCACCAAGCCGGTCACCCCGGCGCCCAACGCCGAAGCGAAAGTCGGGGGAGCGTGCGGTTGGCAAGAGGCCGGCAATCTCGAGACGACTGCCGGCGGCACTCGGATCGTGTGCCGCCGGCAGGGTTCGTCGTACCGCTGGATCAGGGCCGGTTAGACCAGCCTTGACCCGGCCCGTTCGGATACCCCGGCGGCGCCTGGGGCGTCGGAGCCTTACGGCGGCGAAGAATCAGCGCCGCGACGACGATCGCAACGATCAGCAGCAGCACGGCGCCGAGGATGATCCAGGGCAACGACGACCCGGTCTGGTCGGCCGCCGGTTTGGTGTCGCCACCCGAGCTCTGGCCGGCCGTGGTACCGGATCCGGACGGCGTGGACTGGCCGGCTGACGGAGTCTCGGTGCTAGGGGCCGGACTGCTCGGGGTCTCCTCGGTCGAGGTGCCGTACGCGGGTCCGGCGACCTTGTCGCCCGCTACGGCCACGTCGATCGTCACCGGTACGCCACCCGCCTCGTGGGCGACCGGGGCGCCCAGCTTGACGACGATGTAGTACCAGCCGTCGATGCTGGATTCCCGGATGACGGCATCGTTGACGTTGCGGTTCAGGTACGCCGTACGCGGGGTGGCGATCGCCTTTCCGCTCGACGGCAAGATGTTCGTGGTGCCGGTGTAGGCCGTGGTGTCGAACTTGATCTCCGAGCGGACCGGACTGAACAGACCGGTGCGGATGTTGGTCGTCCCGGCATCCGGAACAGCGCCGTAGGTGACCCGGTAGGCGAGACCCTGCCCCCAGTCGAGCTTCACGCGGTAGTACAGCTCTTCGCCGTTGTAGATGGTTTCGCCGTAGCGGCCGGCTCCCGGCAGGGTGGTCGCCTCGTTGAACGAACCGCCGCCGCGCACCGGCCGGACGGCGCCGGCCGGCTGCTGCGCGAAGTCGACGAGGCCGGTCTGCGCCGGCTCACCGAAACTGCCGGTCACCGGCGGTTCGATCCGCAACTGCAGCTCCAGCGGCACGCGGTCGGTGCCGTCCTTCGAGTCCCGGGTAACCCTGAAGACATACTTGCCGGGGACGCTGCACCCCTTGGGCTTCGACGATCCGGGAACCGTCCCGTTCCAGCTGAGCACCGTGGTCAGCGCCCCGCCGTCCTGCTTGGCCCGGGTGTGCAGCTCGCGCTCGGATCGATAGCAATCCGCTCCGCCCGGGCCGGTGATCTTGATGTCCAGGACCTCGAGATCCCGAGGGTTGCCCCGGGGGAAGACCGCCGTCGCGGCGAAGTACGCCGTGTCACCCGCCTTCAGATCGGCCGCGTAGAAGCGTTCCTCGACCGGGTCCAGGGTGTCCAGGTACTGGCCTGGCGTCATCGTCGGCGCTGTGACCGGATCAGCGGTGCCGGTGATCGGCTGGCCGGTCGGTTCGTAGTGCCGTAGCGCGCGATCGGTCACTCGGCCGAGCACGCCGAGCAGCGCGTCGGCGTCGGCGGCGTCGTGATAGGTCCCACCCGTGCTCTGTGCGATGCACGCGAGCTGGGCCCGGGCCTTCGCGTCGACCCGGAAACCGATCGCGTGCACGTGCAGGTCGATCCCCTGCCGGTGGAGATCCTTCGCGACGTCGCACGGTTGCGGCGGGGCACAGGTGTCTTCGCCGTCCGACACCAGAACGATCGAGCGCTGCCCTTCTGCCGGAAGCTGAGCGGCCGCGGTGCGCAGTGACTGGCCGATCGGCGTGTAGCCGCTCGCTTGTGCCGCATTCACGGCCCGCTTGATCGCGGGTTTGTCGCCCGCCTTCACCGGCTGGACGACTCGGACGTCACGGCAGCCCGCGGCCTTCTCCGATCCGCTCGACCCGGTCCCCGCGCCGTAGATCGCCAGTCCGACCGGGGCCTGGGCGGGCAAGCCGTCGATCATCGATCCGACGGCTCGTTTGGCGGCGTCCATCCGGGTGCCGCTGCCACCGACGTCCCGGGCGGTCATCGAACCGGACGAGTCCAGCACGACCATCACCGGCGACAGCTCGCCCTCGGCATCGGCCGGCGCGGCATTTCCGAACGCGAACACGGCGGTCAGAACGGGTAGCGCTGCCACAGCGGCGAGGCGTCGTATCATGGCGTCTCCAGAGGGTATCGAAGGGCGGACATGCAGAAACCTAGCGTTTGCATCTGCAATTTGCAAATGGCAATCCGGAGCTGATGGTGACCGACTCGTACGCGCGCAACCTCAAGCTGCAGCTGGAGTGGTACGGCGAACCGCTGGGCGTCCGCTTCCGGCGCCTTCTCGGCCGCCTGGAGCTCTCCCAGGCCCAGCTCGCCGGCATCCTCGGCCTGTCCGCGCCGATGCTGTCGCAGTTGATGTCCGGCCAGCGCGCCAAGATCAGCAACCCGACTGTACTGACGCGCCTGCTCCAGCTCGAGGCGACGGTGAACGATCCCGCCTGGGACTCCCATCCGCCGGCCGAGCAACAGCGCCGGCTCGACGAGATTCGTGGCGCCCAGCGATCAACCCTCACCGTCGACCAGGTCAAGGACACGCCCGCTACGCCGGTTCCCGTGGGCGATCCGGTCCTAGCCATCCAGTCGCTGCTCCGCGACATCGCCTCTGCCTGCGACCTCCAAGGAGCCTCCGAACTGCTCGAGGACCGCTATCCCGAACTGGCGGAGGCACTTCGGGTGCTCGGCGCAGGCCGGACCCAGGACGCGCGCGCCTACTACACGAAGATCACCGGCAACCGCTGACCCGGCCGGCGGTCCGTGGCTGTGGGCCCACAACTTCGTCGGCAACCACCCCGAGGCTGACTCGAATTGGTGACCTTAGGCCCTGGTGCGGAGTCGGGGAATCGGGTGCACTGGAGGGAGCCGACGGGCAAGGGGGGATCGGCTATGGGGTCATGTGGTTTGTCATCTGACGGTGATGCTGCGGTGGGTCAGTTTGCCGCGTTCTATCGAGGTGTTTGGCGGGCATTCTGCGGAGTGTCCTTGCTACTCGGCGTTGTCGCCCTGTTGCTGCTTTCTCCGGAGGTCCTGGCGCTCGCCTTCCTGACCGGTCTGCTGGCCGGGGCGACAGCTGCGACCATGTACAGCGCGGGCGACACCGCCCGCTGGACGAGACGGCAGGTCATCACAGCCGCTGCTGCCGGGGCTGCGCTGATCGTCCTGGCCGGAGGCCTCGCCGTGGTTCTCGGTCCGAGTGTGCTGTGGCTCGTCGTTCTCCTCGGCGGGAGTTCGCCTCCCGTCGTGCGGTGGTGCACTGGCATGCGTGGTACGGCGCCCCGGCGCCGCGACGTACCGGAACGCAGTACGGCGGACCTCTGCCGGCAATGGCGTGACAGCTACGACGCGTTGCGGCAAGCGAAGACCGACCCGCAACGGCTCCGGATCGTGATGGAACGCCAGCGATGTCTGGACGAGCTCGACCGGCGCGATCCCGAAGGACTGCAGGCCTGGCTGGCCTCCGCCGCCAGCGCCGCCGGCGACCCGACCAGATTTCTCAAGAACCTGTAGCTCTCGAAGGCAGCCGGGTCCGGTCCGCTCGCACCGGAGTTCACCGTTGACAGGTGCGGTACTCCCGAGGATGGTGGGCCGCACGGGGCGTAAGCGGGTGGGGGCTACGGGCATGTCCGTCGTTCGACGGATCGGTGCCGCGGTCTTGGGCTGCCTGCAGGGGGAGCTCAGACGCATGGCGAACGAGAGCGCTCGATCACGGCTGGTTCCGCGCGCGATCGCAGTACTAGCTCCCGAGGTATCGAGTTCAGCGTGACTACCACGCCGACTCCCGCTGTCCCGACCGATCATCCGGCTCGCCAGGACAGCGGGCGGAAGGGACACATCGGCCGGGTCGTGGCCAGTTCGTTGGCCATCGGACTCGTCGCCGCGCTGCTGCTGGTCGCGGCCCCATTCATCCCAGCTGAGATCAGCGAGGTCACTGGCGCGGTTCTGTGCGGGTTCGCATTGGGCTGGGCGTTGTTGGCGGTGCTGTCGACGCGGTTCACCGATCAGCCTCAGCAGTGGGCCGCGATTCCTGCGATGTTCATGGGAGTTGGCGGTCTTCTCCTGGTGGCGTTCGGTTCCGGCGTGGATGCAGTACTCAACTGGGTGTGGCCGCCCGCCCTGCTGGCGTTGGCGATCTGGATGGCCGTGCGCGTCCGTCGACAGTTGCGCAGCCGGAGCGGACGCTGGCTGCTGTACCCAGTGATTGCGCTCTTGGCTCTTGCTGCGATCGGGGGCGGCTACGAAACCGTACGGCAAGCGGCCGATACGAAGGCGTACCCGATGCCTGGCCAACTGATCGATGTCGGCGGGCACAGTCTGCATCTGAACTGCACCGGCTCAGGCAGCCCCACCGTCGTACTCGAAGCCGGCGGCGGCGAGATGTCGTCGAATCTCGGGTGGATCATGCCGGCCGTGGCCGGTACGACGCGGGTCTGCGTCTACGACCGTGCAGGTCGCGGCTGGAGCGAGGCGGCCGACGTCCCGCAGGACGGAACACAAATAGCGATCGACCTGCACACGTTGCTGCAGCGCGGCAACATTCCCGGACCGTACGTGCTCGCGGGCCACTCCTTCGGCGGGCTCTACGTCCGTACCTTCGCCGCTCGCTACCCGAACGACGTCGCCGGACTGGTACTGGTGGACTCGACGGCAGCGGGCTCAGCTACCCAACCAGGTACGACGTCAGTTGATGATGCAGGCTCGTACGACGCGTTGGGTCGTGTCTCCGCACTGATCTCGTCCTCGGCTCGACTCGGACTGGCCCGCCTCTACGGTCAGTTGTCTTACGGCAGTCTGCCGCCGCGGTCCCGGGACGAGGCACGCGCCACCGGCTCGACCGCAAGTAACCTCCGCAGCACGATCGACGAGTACGTGCAGGCGAACGCGTCGATCGACCAAGCCGCGACGCTGCAGGACTTCGCCGGCAAGCCCTTGGTCGTCGTGACGGCCGGCAGCGGAAATGACGCCGCCTGGCAAGCGAAGCAGAAAGACATGGCCGCTTTGTCGACCAACAGCGCGCACCGTGTCATCAGCGGTGCCACACACGAGGCGCTGGTCGCGGAGCAGGAATACTCGGCCGCCACCTCGCAAGCGATCCTCGACGTCGTCTCCGCAGTTCGGGGCCGAGGGCAACTGAGTAACTGATCGCCGTTCGGAGGGTGGGGTTTCAGATGGATATCGACACGAATCAACGGAACAGCACGATGAACACACGGAGGATTGCCACTTGGACGGGCTGGCTGATGGTGGTCACCTTCGTCGCCTCGATCCCGGCGTACTTCATCCTGTACGCGCCGGTGCGGGATCATCCCGACTACATCACCGGGGCCGGCTCCGACCCCACCGCGAGTGTGGCCTTGGGTGCTGTTCTCGAGCTCATCGTCATCATCGCCAACGTCGGCACGGCCGTCGTGCCGTACGTGGTCTACAAGCGTTACAGCGAAAGCCTCGCCCTGGGGTATGTCGCGGCACGCCTTCTCGAGGCCACCTTCATCGCCATCGGGATCGTCAGCCTGCTGACGTTCGTGTTCATGCGGCAGGAAGGAACGGCCGGTACGGACGCCGCTCTCGGTCGGGTGTTCGTCGCGGTCTACGACCGGGCGTTCCTGATCGGGCCGGGCTTCTTCGCCGGGGTCGCGAACGGAATGGTCCTGGGCTACCTGATGTACCGGTCCGGCCTGGTGCCACGACGGATGGCGATGCTGGGGCTGGTCGGAGGTCCGCTGGTCGCGCTCTCCGGAATCGGCGTCATGTTCAACGTCATCGACCGCGGAGGCGCAGTCCAGGGCATCGCGACGATCCCAGAATTCTTCTGGGAGCTCTCCTTCGGCATCTACCTCATCGTCAAGGGCTTCAAGCCGCCGGCCTGACCAGATCGCACCTCTCGCCTACTACGCGTGGTTGCTCGCGATCCCGCACTACATCATCGCCGCCGTGATTCTCGCGTTCACCGGCGCCGGTCATCTCAGCCGCCAGTGGCGGCGGCGGGGATGACGGCCACGGGGCAGTCGGCGTGGTGGAGGACGGTTTGGCTGACGGAGCCGATCAGCATGCCGGCAAAGCCGCCGCGGCCGCGCGCACCGAGGACGATCAGGCTCGCGTCGGCGGACAGCCGCAGGATCTGTTCGGCGGGATGGCCGGTGATCTGGATCAGCTCCGCCTCGTGCCCACCGCGCGTACGGACGGCGTCGCTCAGCTCGGCCTCCGTGATCTGATGCAGCTCGCTTCCTTCGGGCTGGGCCGCGACGACGCGTACGGCGAGATCGTGCCGGCGGGCGTAGTCGAGTCCGAAGTCGAGCGCGGTGTCGCCGGCCCGTGAGCCGTCGTACCCGATGACGACACGGATGCCGGCCAGGCTGCCGAGGTCGGGGCGTACGACGACCACCGGGCAGCGGGCGTTGGCCGCGAGGTCGAGCCCCGTGGCGCCGACGAGTGCGCCGATCATCACGCCGAGACCGCGACTGCCGATCACCACCACAGCGGCCTCGCCGGAGGCCTTCACCAGGACCGCCGACGGCGTACCGTTCTCGATCCGCGTGTCGGTTGCGACGGCCGGCTCGACACCACGGGCAAGCATGACCGCGTGATAGACGGTATCGCCGGCCAGCGACGCGGAGGCAGGCGTGGGGACGGCGTACAGCAGCTGGAGTCCGGTGTGCAGCGACGCGGCTTCGAGAGCTGCCCACTTGACCGCGACCTCTGCGGCGGGTGAGCCGTCGATGCCGACGACAACAGGTTTGTGATTCATACCGGTCCCTTCGCGGTGTGGTGCGATCGGATTCCGGCCCCGACCACCTCCTGAACCGATGCACTTCGAGCATCGGACGTGCGGGTGGCCGTCCGCATCTGCCGATCGGTCCACGTGACACGGGACCTTGGACCCTCAGCGGCGGAGCTGAGCCGCGTGGTCGGGGACCTGGGTCTGCATCTCGCGGGGTGTGCGTTCGTAGCCTTTGGACGGCGGTCGCGGTGGGAGATCGAGCGGGAGCCGCTGGACCTCGTGGTACGGGATCGTGGACAGCAGGTGGGCGATCATGTTGATCCGGGCGGAGCGTTTGTCTTCGCTCTCCACGACGTACCACGGTGCTTCGGGGATGTCGGTGTGGACGAACATCTCGTCCTTGGCGCGGGAGTAGTCCTCCCAGCGGCTGATCGACTCGAGGTCCATCGGGGACAGCTTCCAGCGCCGCATCGGGTCCTCGAGGCGGCTGCGGAAGCGGTGCTCCTGCTCGTTGTCGCTGACCGAGAACCAGTACTTGCGCAGCTGTACGCCGTCCTCGACCAGCAGCCGCTCGAAGATCGGGCACTGGTGCAGGAACCGCGCGTACTCCTGGCCGGTGCAGAACCCCATCACCCGTTCGACCCCGGCCCGGTTGTACCAGCTGCGGTCGAACAGCACGATCTCGCCGGCGGCCGGCAGGTGCTCGACGTACCGCTGGAAGTACCACTGCGACCGCTGCCGCTCGGTCGGCGCGGGCAGCGCCGCGATCCGGGCGACGCGGGGATTGAGGTACTCCGTGACGCGCTTGATCGTGCTGCCCTTGCCGGCCGCGTCCCGGCCCTCGAAGACCACCACGACCCGGGCCTTCTCGACCCGGACCCACTCCTGCAGCTTCACCAACTCGGCCTGCAGCCGCAGCAGTTCCCGCTCGTACAGCTTCTTCGGCAACCGTCCCATCCCTGAACCATCCCGCATCCACCGCCCAGATCCCAGCGGTCACGCCGAGACGGGCCTTTCGCCTCTACGGACATCGGGCAGGTGCGCGTGCACTGACGGCATGACCATAGATGAAACGACTCGCGTGCCGGAGGCGGTGCGGGACACGTTGCTGCGGGCCGCAGTCGCGGCGCCGTCGATGCACAACACGCAGCCGTGGCGGTTCCGGTTCGCCGGCCGGACGGTGGAGGTGTACCGGGACCGGGTGCGGGAGCTGCCGGCCGAGGATCCGTCGCGGCGGATGTTGTTCATCTCGCTGGGTGCCGCGATCCTCAACCTGCGGGTGGCGGCCGCCGCGTGCGGCATGGGCTCGGCGGTGCGGCATCTGATCGACCAGCGGCAGCCGGACCTGATCGCCGTCGTCGAGCTCGGGGGGACCCCGAACGGACCGCGGGCGGCGCTGGCGCCGTACCTGACGCGGCGCCGGACGAACCGGGAGCCGTTCACCGACGAGCGGTTGTCCGCACAGCTCCGGATCGAGCTCGACCTGTGTGCTCGGGTGGAGGGCGCAGTACTGCAATGGCTCGACACGCCGGCCCGGCAGTGGTGGTTGCGGATGGCAACGAGCGAGGCGGGGGCGGCGGACGACGCGTCGTCGGCACGGACAGCTGAGCGCAGGCGTTGGATCGGTGGCGACCGGCCGGCTGACGGTGTGCCGTCCAGCGCACTGGGTTCGCGGCCGGCAGCCGCTGATGCCGTCGTGCGGGACATGGCCGCCACGCAAGCCGATGCCGTGCGCCCGCTGGCCGACTTCGAGCGGGAACCACAACTGGCGGTCCTCGCGACCCGGTACGACGGTCCGATCGAATGGCTGCGTGCCGGACAGGCGTTGGAGCATGTGCTTCTCGAAGCCACCGCACGAGGGCTGTCTACATCCTTGCTGAATCAAGCGATCGAGCACGAGGAACTCCGCAGTCAGGTCAACGATCCACTGGGGCCGTGGCAGCGCCCGCAGACCGTGATCCGGTTCGGCCACGGCCCGGCGGTTCCGCCGACACCCCGGCGCGCGATCGAAGACGTCCTGATCCAGGACGGCGGCCATCCGGCAGCCGTCCTCAGGGGAGTGGAGGAACGATGAACAGGGAGCACGTCGTCCGGGAACCCGGAGGCTTCGCGGTCACCGCCGAGGCTTACCGTGAGTTCGTCCGGGAAGCGCGATTGGGATCCGTGATCGCGCGGTCCATCCGCAGGTTCCGGGCCGGCCGCGACCTGGTCGTGGCCGCGGCAGAGATCCGCTCCGCCTTCCGCGATGCGTCGCTGCCCTCGACGATGGTCGACGACATCCTGAAGGCGTACGAGGAGCTTGGTGGCGACGGCACCGAAGTCGTCGTCCGTTGCAGCCCGGTGACCTCCGCCGACGCGATCCAGGACGAGGTCTTCTCGCACCTCACCACCGGGGGCGACGTGATCGCCGCCTGTCGCCGGTGCTTCGCGTCGCTGTACGGCGCCGTTGCCATCGGCAACCGAGAGGCCGCGGGCATCGATCACCTCCGGGTGGCGATGCCGGTGACCGTACAACGGATGGTGCGCTCCGGCACGGCCCGTGGTGAGAGCCCGTTCGTCCGGCTGCCCGCGCCCCGTGGCTCAGTGACCGGTCGGCTGCGGATCCCGACCGGCTAAGGTCACCCGCCCTGGGCGGTGGAGATGTTGCGGCCGTCCAGGGCTAAGGAGGTCAGTGCGGTTCGGCCGCCGGCTTGACTCTGGAAGATAGCTCAGTGAACATTGAGGCAATGACGCCTGAGCGATCATCTGTGGCTGAACGGGCCCGCGTCCATGCGGCGCTCGGGGACCCGGCGCGGCTCGTGATCGTGGACGCCTGGGCCGCGGGTGACGTCGCGCCGGGGGAGCTGGGTGCCGCGTCGCTCGCACCCGCTCCGAGAGCGACCGTCGACGTACCTATGTCCGCCTCCGACCGGACGCGCTGACGGCGCTCGTCACCCGGCGCTGCTCGTGGCCAAGCGAGTGGTGTTCGTCTGCACCCAGAACTCCGCACGCTCCCAACTCGCCGCGGCGATCTGGTCCCGGCGCAGCCAGGTGCCGGTCGCGTCCGCGGGCACTCAGCCGGTCCGGCGGATCCACCCACGGGCGCTGAAGGTCGCGCGCCGCCACGGCCTGGACCCCGTCGACTGGCGGACCGCCCACCTGAGCGACGTCGTACGACGCGGCGATCTGCTGATCGCGGTCTGCGACAACGCGTACGAGCACCTGCTGCCCGAGCAGCGACCCCGACTCCACTGGTCGATCCCCGACCCGGCGCCCGCCGACACCGACGCCGCCTTCGAGGCGGCCTACACCGACATCGCCAACCGTGTCGAACGATTGGCACCCACACTGTCGCCCGAGGCCGCCCGGAGCACCCGATGAGCAAGCCTGCTGTTCTCTTCGTTTGCATCCACAACGCAGGCCGTTCACAGATGGCCGCCGGGTGGCTGCGTCACCTCGCCGGCGACACGATCGAAGTACGGTCCGCTGGATCCGAGCCCGCCGATCAGATCAACCCCGTCGCTGTGGAGGCGATGCGCGAGGTTGGGATCGACATCACCGGCGCCGTGCCGCATGTCCTCGAAACCGAGGACGTCCGCAACAGCGATGTCGTCATCACGATGGGCTGCGGCGATGCGTGTCCCATCTTCCCCGGCGAACGCTACGAAGACTGGGAACTCACCGACCCTGCCGGCCAACCCATCGAGGTAGTCCGCGAGGTCCGCGACGACATCCGCGGCCGAATCGAAGAACTCATAGCCGAGCTGCAAATCCCCTAGCGCAGACCGCCCCGGCGATGCCTGGCGCAGCCCCACGACGACCGTAGGGTCCTGGCGCCGCGGGCGGCGGCATACGTCCCGGGACTGTCGGGCCGTTCGGCTCCCGCGAGTGGGGTGCGAAGGGCTCTGACCGTTGGCGTCGCGAGGTCGCAGGATCGAGGTGTCGGAATCGAGTGAAAGGACGACATCATGACCACTAGGCAGCGGCAAGACCTGCCGGCTCCTGCAATGCAGCCCGATGGCGATCGGCATCCGATCATCACCACGGCGGCCGGGCGTGCGCTCGGCGTCCTGCGGATCGCGTACGGCCTGAGTTTCTTGTGGGCGTTCGTGGACAAGGTGTTCGGCCTCGGCTACGCGACCCCGTCCGGTAAGGGCTGGATCGATGGTGGCGACCCGACGGCCGGGTTCCTGGGCAAGGGTACGAGCGGTCCGATGGCCGACTTCTACCAGTCGCTGGTCGGTGATTGGTGGGTCACGCCGCTGTTCATGATCGGCCTGGCCGGTATCGGTCTGGCGCTGACGCTCGGTATCGGGATGCGGATCGCCGCGGTGTGCGGTGCGTTGCTGTATCTGCTGATGTGGTCGGCGAACCTGCCGCCGGAGACCAACCCGGTGCTGGACGACCACATCCTCGGCGCCATCACCGTCGTCACCCTCGCACTGGTTGCCGCTGGCAACGTATGGGGTCTGGGCAAGTGGTGGAGCAGCCTGGACTTCGTCGGCAAGTACCCGTGGCTGCGGTGAGCGACATGAACCGGCGATGGAGGAGTACTGCACCACGCGGTGTGCCCGCTGGCCGTCGTGCCTACGCAATCCTGAGGTGAGGAGGATGAGTGCCTGGAATCGGACCGGCCCGGTAGTGGTCGAGGTCGACGGAAGCGCGGAGAACCTTCGCGTGGTGGATTACGCGTCGGCGGAGGCGTTGCGGATGGGTGCGGAGCTGGTGCTGGTCGCGCCGTACTCGGCGCACGGTTCGTACTCTCCGATGATGCCGGGCTACGCGCCGAAGCCGCCGGCCGAGGCGGCGGATGCTGCGGTGCGGGTGGCGGTGGCGCATGTGCGGCACCGTGATGGATACGCGACCGAACTGGTCGCGGTCACCGAGGAGGGATCGCGGCTGCGGGTTCTGGCGGCGGCGGCGCGGAAGGCGCGGATGCTGGTGGTCGGGCGTTCGTGCAGCCGCGGTCCGCAGCGGTTGGTGCACTCCCAGGCGAACCTGACGCTGGCCGGGCGGGCGGGCTGTCCGGTGGTTGTCGTACCGCTGTCGTGGAGGCCGTCGCTGGTCGACCGGAAGGTTGCTGTCGGCATCGATGGTACGGCGTTGTCGGCCGAGGCGCTGGAGTTCGCCTTCGGGGTCGCTGCGGGACGGGAGGGGGAGCTGGTCGTTGTCCACGCCGGGCTGCCGGCCGGGCGTCGGTTTGTGGAGGAGGACCCGGACGGTTCGTGGATCAGCCGGGCGGATTACGTCTTGTCGGAGACGCTGGCGCCGTGGACGAGTCGTTTCCCGGACGTGAGGGTGACGCGGTTCCTGAGCAGCCGGCCGCCGGCGGCGGCGTTGGTGCACGAGAGCGGCGACGTCGGCCTGGTCGTTGTCGGCGCGCACGGTGGCCGGTTGCCGATCGACCCGGTCGCGCGGCGGTCGACGGCCGCGATGACCTGCCCGGTCGCGATCGTGCCGCACCACCTGACCGTTGCCGAGGGCAAACGCCTGGAACCTGCCCGCACCGTCGTCGGAACGCATTGATCGGCTGTCGACTCGGCAGGAAGCGTGGAAGCAAGGCGATCTCGTGACGCTGATCGAGGTCGGCATCCGCGAGTGGCTGGCCGCGCTCGAGCGCCTCCGCGAACACGAACTGGACATCTGACCCCCCGACTTTGAGAAGCCACCAACCATCTTCGCGCCGCCGAAATGGTTGGTGGCTTCTCAAAGTCGCGGGGTCTGGGTTACCAGGAGCGGATGCGGCGGCCGGTGATGCGGTGGGACCGGATGGCCATGGGGGTGTCGCGGGTGCCGCGGGCCCAGGATCGCGTACGACGGGGTCGACGGCCTGGTCGTGGTCGCGGTGAACTGGTGCACGCTCGGCGAGCTGATCTTGTTCCGGACCGCCTCCGACAGCGCGGTCGCGCAGTACGACCTGGACCCGATCGCCTTCGAGCTCGACGTCGTGGACGAAGGCATGCACGACGGCTGGAGCGTCCTGGTCGACGGCATGTCCAGGGCGTGGGCCAGTCGGACGAGCTCGGCGATGGTCCGCCGACGTTCGGGCTGTAGGAGGCGCTGCCGGGACGGTCCCGCCGTAGGGGCGGGCGGCAATGGTCCTGGCAAAGGTCCCGACGAGGGCGGGACTGTGGTCCCTGGCGGGTAGCGTGGGGATGGCGGGATGCTGGAGCGGCGCCGGTCCGGGGTTTGGCGTGGAGCCGAAGGAGACGGTGATGACGATCAAGGTGTTCCTGCTCGACGACCATGAGGTGGTGCGGCTCGGGCTGCATCAGTTGCTCGATGCGGAGCCGGACATCGAGGTCGTCGGTGACGCCTCGACCGCGGCGGAGGCGATCGCGCGGATCCCCGCCGTACGTCCCGATGTCGCGGTCTTGGACGTCCGGCTGCCCGACGGTGATGGGATCACCGTGTGCCGGGAGGTCCGCTCGCTGATGGACGAGCCGCCGGCTTGCTTGATGCTGACGTCGTTCTCGGATGACGAGGCGTTGTTCACCGCGATCATGGCGGGTGCGGCCGGGTACCTGCTGAAGCAGATCCACGGGCAGGCGCTGGTCGATGCCGTACGGCGCCTTGCTGCCGGCGAATCGCTGCTGGATCCGAGCATGACCGTGAAGGTGCTGGAACGTCTGCGGCACCCCACCGAGACCGAGGATCCGCGGTACGCGTCGTTGACCGAACAGGAACGCCGCATCCTCGCCGAGATCGCCGAGGGCAAGACCAACCGCCAGATCGCGCAATCCCTGTTCCTGGCCGAGAAGACCGTGAAGAACTACGTGTCGTCCCTGCTCCGCAAGCTCAACCTCGAGCGCCGCACCGAAGCCGCCGTCTTCGCCATCGAACACACCAAGAAGCAGCCGCGGCCCTAGAGGTGATGTCCGGGAGAGCTGCCCCACCTGGCCGTATTCTCGTGTCTCATGACAGAGCCGACTCAGGTGGTTCACATTCGCGACGCGGTGCCCGGGGACGGCGATGCGTTGGCGGAGCTGCACGCTCGGTCGCGGGCTGTGTACTACCGTGCCGGCGGTCATGAGGTGGCATCACATCCCGACGAGGAGTACCGGGAGCTCTGGCGCAAGATGGTCGATGATCCTCGGTTGGCCGTCCTGGTAGCCGCCGTGGACGATGAGATCGTCGGTGTGGTCACGGTGGACGCCGACGAGGTGTTTCCGACCAGAGCGCCGCACGAAAAGCGTGTCCGGCTCGCGGGCATCTTCGTCGATCCGGGCCAGTGGAACATCGGAGTCGGTACCGCGCTGATGGCACGCTTCGTCTCCATCGCACGCCAGGCCGACGCCGTCGGCGAGGTAGAGGTGTGGGAGCGGAACTCTCGTGCCATCCGGTTCTACGAGCGACACGGCTGGACCCGGGACGGAACCTCCCGTCCGGGGCCGGCCGGGGCGGCCTACCTCGGCTACGTACATCTGCCGTAAGTTGCCGATCGCATCAGATGAGGCCGGTCGGGTGGATGGGACGGTGCCATGTGCTGCGTTGGGTGGCTTCGATAGCGGCGCTGATGTCGGCGGCCCAGGCTTTGATCTTGGCCCAGTCGCGGGAGTCGCCGCCGAGGTTGCCGGTGGCAAGGCGGCGGGCGAGGAAGCCTTTGGCGGTGGCCGGGTCGAGGCTGCCGGCGAAGGTGATTGCGGGCGTCGCTCCGATCTGGCGGGCGAGGTTGGCCACGGCCGACGGCATCGCCTGGTCCTGGTCCTTATCCGGGCCGACGGGGCCGCTGTGGAACAGCCAGACCTGGCGCTTGCGAAGCTCTTCGACGTTGTGCTGAAGGAAGCGGACGGCTTCCTTGCGCCACCGGCGGATGTACAGCGCGCTGCCGAGTACGACGGCGTCGTACGGCTCGATGTCCTTGACCTGTGCGACGTCGAGAACGTCGACGGTGTGTCCGCGCGCCCGCAGTTCGTCGCCGATCGCCTCGGCGATACCACCGGTCGCGCCCATCTTGCTTGCGTACGCGACCAGTACTTTCTTGGACATCGAAGCCTCCTTCGGGGTTGATCAAGCGTCTTCGAGGAACTACTCGTTACTGGTCGGGCAGGAAGTCTGCGACCGGCCGGCGAGCGGTGCCGGTGTGGGTCCGGCTGCGGCCGAATCGGATGATCATGTGGGCGTTGCCCGGGCGCTGGGTCAGGCGCTGCACCTTGGTGCGCAGGTCGTCGTACTCGAGTGGCTGGTTGAGGAACGATGCGCTGACGCCGGCCCGGGTCGCGGTCAGCAGCACACGCTCGAGCGCGGCGCCGGCGACGACCTGATCGGCCGGTTCGTCGAAGTAGGTGGAGAGTATGGCGAGTTCCGGGCGCTCCTCGAACTGTCGTTCGTCGCGGAGTCGATCGGCCGGTCGGGTGCCCATGTCCCGGACAGCCGCGGGATAGCTGGTCGATCGCGGTCCGAGGGCCGAGCTGGGAATGCCGTCGGTGCTGCGCTCGCCGCCGACCCAGTGGCTCCGTTCGGTCCGCCGGTGCCAGTCGTGGACCTCGCGCAGGTCCGTGTCGAGCACGAGGTCGAGGAGCGTGTGGACCTCGGTCTCGCCGAGCCAGGTGAGCTCGGCGCCCTCGGCGTACGCCGCCTGCAGCAGCGCAACGCGCACGTCGTCGGCGAGTGGAGTGGCGTCGGCCGGGTGGCGGTCGGTGTGGCGGTACGGGATCTGTGCTGCGAGGTCGAGCAGGTCGTCGTTGCGGGCGCCGGTGGGTTCGAGGACGACGCGGGCGAGCAGATCGGGTTCCTCCGGGTACGGCGCCAGCCCGAACCAGGTGCCGTACCCGAGGTTCTCGGCCGCGCACCGGAGGTTGAAGGTGGCGGCGCCGGCGGCGATCCGCATCGCCCGGCCGGTCGGGTCCTCAGCCGGGAGCGTGCGAGATCCGTCCAGGTAGACGTCGATCACGTGGCCCTCGACCTCGAACCGCCAAGGCTGGGTGTTGTGCATGCTCGGTGCGGCGATCGCCGCACCGAGCAGGATGTCGACATGCTCTTTGGGCAGTTGCTCGGACACGGGGTGCTCCTCCCACTGGTTCTCCTACTTCAGGTTCGCCGGGGGGAGGGGGGTGGCGCTGCGGGCAAGGGTCCTGACCTGGGAGGCCGTTCGGCTGTCAGTTGTCGGCGAGTGGTGCGCGGAGCTCGACGATTGTGCCGTGCGGCTGGTTGTCGGTGACCCGGACGGTGCCGCCGGGGGCCTGTGCGCGTTCGGTGAGGTTGCGCAGTCCGCTGCTGCGGTGCTGGTCGCCGATGCCGACGCCGTTGTCGGTGATCCGCGCGACGACTTGTTGACTGTCGGCGTTGACCTCGACTGTGACTTCGGAGGCCTGTGCGTGGCGGACGATGTTGGACAGTGATTCGCGGACGGTGGCGAGGATCTGTGGTCGTACCGCGGCTCGCTAATGCCAAGCATTTCCTGGTGTCCGGACGTAGGCCTTCCAGGCGTATCGCCACGGGATGACGGCGATGATGACGACGACGAAGGAACAGTTGAACAGCAACTGGCGCCCTTCGGTGTTCAGGTCGTGAGAGACCAGGTGCGGAACGGCGATCGTCGCGATCCAGAGAACCTTCCAGATCACCTCGAAAAGCAGGATCGGCAGCATCCGGAGGGGATATCGGAGTCCGAGGAATGCCAGCAGCGACATCGCCGTCAGTAGGCAGACGACGACTCCTTCCATCACCGGGAGGGATTGCGCGTCGCGAATGAGAACCGGCCACTTGACGATTACCAGTCCCACTCCCATGAACGCATAGCCGAAACGCATCACGTTCAGACGGCGAACGGGGAGTTCGGGTGTCCGCGTTGCGGGTCGGGAGATGACTTCTTGCGATGGGTTCATGGCCTCAGGCTGGGACCGCGTGAGGTGAATACCTATGAAGGTTGCTGTTTGTGGGAAATGGGCGTCAGATGAGTGGCGTGGAGGACACCTCAGCGGCGGAGATCGCGGCAGTGCTCGATCGGGTCGGCGGCCGCTTGAAGCGACTCCGCACCGGACGCCGGTTGACCCTTGCCGATGTCGCGAAGGCCACTGGTATTTCGAAGAGCACGATGTCGCGGCTCGAAACCGGGCAGCGGCGGCCCACCCTGGGCCTGCTGCTCGCGCTGTCGCATGCCTATCAGGTGCCGCTGGACGACCTGGTCGCAGCACCGGGGGAGGGCGATCCGCGCATCCGGCTCAAGCCGAATCGCGTCAAAGGCAGGACGGTGATCCCGCTGACCGGCGGGCCTGATGGCGCGCAGGCCTGGAAGATCGTCGTACCGGCCGGCAAGGTCGAACCAGAACCGCGGGCGCACGAAGGCCATGAGTGGATCTACGTTCTGTCCGGCCACCTGCATCTGGTTGTCGGCGACCAGATCTGGGCGCTCGACCCCGGCGACGTCGCCGAATTCAGCACCAAGGTTCCGCACTGGTTCGGCAGCACGGGCAACGAGCCCGCGGAGATCCTCAGCATCTTCAGCCGCCCCGGCGAACGAATGAACGTCCGCACGGGCGTAGAAGCAGGACGATCTGCAACACGCCGGTAAGGCGCCGCGGGCTCTGGCGCAGAGCTCTCCCAAGGACGGAGCCGACCGGGTTTCACCCCGGAACGCGGTACTGCGATGGAGCCAGTCGGCCAACGCGACGGAGTACCGCGTCACGGTGGCCAAGGATTCGCAGCTGAGCGACGTCGTTCGCACCTGGACGGTGAAGGGTACGACGGCTTCCGCTCAGCGCCTGGAGCCGGGCCGTGAGTACTACTGGTGCTTTGGCCGGGTCGGAAGACTTCAAGCCGGTGGCCGAGGCTGTGGTTGGCGACAGCTGGGTGGATCGGGAGGCCGGCGTCGTGTACGCCAAGGGCATCGGCACCCACGCCAACTCCGACATCGTCTACCGCCTCGATCCGGCCGACGTCCGGTTCAGTGCCACGGTCGGCGTCGACGACTTCCAGCGGAACTCGCCGTACTCCTCGGTGATCTTCCAGGTGGAGGCGGACGGCCGGCTGATCTACGAGTGGCCGGTGATGCGCGGCGACTCCGAACCGCAGCGGGTGGACCTGGACGTGCTGGGCGTCCAGCAGCTGACCCTCCGTGTCACAGACGCGGGCGACGGCAACAACTCCGACCACGCCGACTGGGCCGCCCCCACCGTGCACCGATTGCCCTAGGCACCTGCGTTCCTCCTCACCGGCCGGGTACATGCGGGCTAATCCCACCGGAGGATGTTTATCGGTACACGAGTGGCGTCAGGATTGGATCGTGACCGCACCATCGCGTTGCCGGATCCGGGAAGCCGTTCCAACAACCTGAACAAGAGGACACACTGATGCTCGATCCCGTTGTCGACAAAGGTCAGCTGACCGAGACTGACCGCTTCATCTTCGAGTCGTGGGGCTATTTCGTGATTCCCAACGTCTTGACGAAGGACGAGGCCGCCGAGGCCTACGATGTTTCGCAGCGTCTGCACCAGGACCGCGACCGTGAGTTCGGGCAGATCGGCCGGTTCTACGAGAGTGAGCCGGTGCTCGAGCGGCTGATCGATCATCCGGACGTGCTTCCGAAGGTGCAGGGTCTGCTCGGCGACCGATTCGTGCTGCAGGCCGGCTGGAACACCATGCAGCCGGCGCACGCGGGCAACGGCGGGTGGCACCAGGACGGTTCGTCCGCCTACGACTTCAAGGACCTGGGATACCCGGTTCCGCTGTTGCAGCTTCGGGTCTCGTACCTGCTTACCGACCAGACGGTGCCCGGCATGGGCAACATGGAGCTGATCCCCGGAAGTCACCGGTCGCGGGTCGGTCTGCCTGACTCGATCCGCCAGAGCAAGGGCGACATCGCGATCGGCCACGTCGTGTGCGCCGAGGCAGGGGCCGCGCTGGTGTTCCACAACGGCGTCTGGCATCGAACCTTCCGCCACGACGGCGACTACGACCGCTTCACAACGCACTACGTCTACAGCCCACCGTGGGTCCGCCCCGCCGACCGCCTCAGCAACGACGCCGAGTTCCTCGAGCGCACCACGCCCCTCCGACGAGCCCTGATGGGCGAGTTCACCAGACCCGACGCCCCCTTCGGCGCCAACTACGACCCACTGCCGATCTGACCTACGCCCTCGTTCTGCCGCACCGGCCCTCCGACGAACTCGGGGGGCCGGTGCCTTGGCTGGGGTGACGGCTCGGTGACGCGTGAACCCTATGTTGATCCGTATGGTCGGAGGCCCCACGCCCACGGGTTCGCGGTGAGCCTGACCGGTCTCGGCCGGCAGCTTGCGGCCACAACCCTCGATCTGAACACCGCCCTACCCGTCATCGAGGCGCTCAGCCGATGACAGCGCATCGGACGTCCTGGGCTTGGTCGGGGCGGGTGGGTAGGGAGACCTTGAGGCGGAGGGTGTTGTTGGTTTCGTCCTGCTCCGGGATCTGGTTGTTCGGGTCGACGGTGACTGTGAAGAGATGGGACTTCTCGTAGTCGCTGGAGCCGAGATCGACCTGCATGGCGGTGAGGCCCTCTGAGTCGAGGGCGGTTCTGCCGCTGCCTCTGAGGCCGGTGTTGCTGGTCAGTCTGAACGGGACGAGGCTGTCGACCTGGCCTTCGCCCTCGTTCCGGACGCCCACGAACAGGGTCAGGCCGTCGGCTCGGCTGGTTTGCCCACCAGGGACCACGGAACACTGCGGATCCGCGGACAGGGTGAGATCCGGCAGCGATCCAGTGATGACGGGAGACGGTGCCAGCTCGTCGGCCTCGAGAGTGACGACCGAGGCCGGGCCTTTGAGATTCTGATGGATTCGCATCTGCGCGGTGCCGGCCGGTCCGGGGGCGATCTGGATCGAGATCGAGCACTTCTCGAGCTTGATCAGTACCTCCTTCTCGCAGTTTCCCGTCTGCGAGAAACGGTCGGCGATATCGCCTTTGAACTCGATGCTGCCCAGGCGTAGCCGCGTCCTTCCGCCACTGGTCACCTGAACTGCGGAGTCGCAGTGATCGCCGGAGCAGCGAACCTGAGCCGGCTCGACCAGGATGCACAGCTGTCCCTCGCAGTGCCCAACGGTTCCAGAGGCCGTCGGCGGTGGCGGCGGTGTCGGCGAATTGGGCGTGTAGTCCGCGACCGGCACCGGGAACGTCGTCTCTTTCCCGAGGGCCGTTTGCGGGACCGTGAATCCGGCGTACGTGAACAGCAGCGCGAGGACGGTCACAGCAGTCCCGCCGGCCAGCCGGAGCCGGGAGAACGGGCCCGCAACGGCGATCACCGGCGGAATGGCCGCTCCTAGTGCGGCCCCGACCAGCTTGGTCGTCGGGGATCCGTCCAGCGCAGCGGTGACCAGCGTCCCCGCCACGGAGCCGACCACGGCGAGCAGCATCGGAAGAACCGCCGCCGGTCGCTGCGTACTACCCTGCCCATCGGCATTCATGCCGACCCGCCTCCCTCCACCTGCCGCGGGTTCACCCGTACGGACACCGCGCCGACGTGCCGTGATACGGGCAGCAAGGTCGATGCAACCAACTTCGCCCTCGGTGGCGTGTCTAACCCGGTATCGAGGATGGGGAGGTCAGATGAGTGATCGGGACGCCGCGTTCCAGGCGTACTTCGCCGCACGTTCCGACGCCATGCGTGGTACGGCGTACCTGCTGTGTGGCGACTGGCATCGCGCGGAGGACCTGGTCCAGCAGACGTTCACGAAGATCTATCTGGTGTGGCGCCGGATCCAGCGGCACGAGGCGATGGACAGCTACACCAGGCAGACGCTCGTCCGGACGTTTCTGTCCGAGCGGCGCCGCGGGTGGTTCCGGCACGAGTCGGTCGGGTCTCCGGAGACCGATCGGCCGGCGCCGGTGTCGGGTCTTGCCGACGACCGCCTGGTGTTGCTGGAGGCGCTCGCGAAGGTGCCGCCGAGGCAACGGGCCGTTCTGGTCCTGCGGTACTGGGAGGACCAGTCCGTCGAGCAGACGGCCGCATTGCTCGATTGCTCGGCAGGGAATGTGAAGAGTCAGGCTGCGCGCGGGCTGGCGACGCTGCGCGGTCTGCTTGAAGAGGAGAGGGTTCGATGAACGAAGAGGATCTCAACGAGGCTTTGCATGACGTGATGGTGCGCAGCAGTCCGCCGCCGTCGATGGATCCTGCGTACGCTCTCGACCAGGCTCGCCGGGTGCGGAAGCGGCGCAGGGCGGCATGGGCCGCGGCCTCCGTCGTACCGCTGGTGGTCGGCATCGCGGCCGCTCCGGCACTGGTCGCGCACTACGCCGGTAGCCGGTCGGCGGGCCCGATGGTTGCGGGCGGCCCCAGCACGACGCAGTCAGCGCCTGCGACGCCAGTGGCCACACCGTCGGCGGTCTCCACGGTGACGCCGACGGCGCCGACGACGCGGAAGTCCAATGATCCGTGGCCGGAGGGCCAAGTGGATCGTACGGCGACAGCCGGTCCTCGCGCCGTCCGGGCCGTGACGTTGATGAACAAGCTGAGCTCGTCCGTGCCGCCCGGGTTCAGCACACCTAATCTGAAGTACCCGGACGGTCGCTCGATGAGATGGCCGCAGGCCCAATATGCGTCCAATGACGGGGAGCAGGACTACTGGGAGTACATGGCCGTCATCCCGGTGCAGAAGGACGACCGCGTCGGCCAGTTGCTCGTGCAGTCGACCACGCCTGACGGGAAACCGGCCATCGACCCGTGCAAGCTGGCCAAGAAGTTCTGGGGTGGCACCGGTACCTGCGCTGTCATGAACGTCGGCGGTAAGAAGGTCGGCGTGCTGACCACCAATGGACACGGCAGCTACGACCAGTGGGCCGCCTACCGGTACGACGACGGCACCGTGGTGTACCTCGCGCAGACCAAGAAGACCGACAACCCGGCCGTATCGCCGTTGAAGCAACCGGCCTTCACCAGCCACCAGCTGGCCGAGCTGGTGACGTCGCCGAAGTTCAAGATCAGCACCTGATCGGGAAGGTCGGCTCGAGCCCGAACGGCTGGTCCGGGCCGCCGGCGACCATGCGGGACGGATCGGAGACCGAGGCATCCCGGACGCCGACGGTCATGGAGTGGCCGTTCCTGGTGTCGCGGTGTCGCGACGGGAGTTCCGGGTTGCGACGGTGACGACGATGACCGCGATGCCGATGAGCAGCAGTACGGCGCCGACGACGAGGGCAGCGATGGAGATGGGCAGGATGACGGGGAGTTCGGCGGCGGCGCTGATGTCGGCGTCGACGCCGGGCGAGCCGTCCGCGTTCATGATCAGGACCGACCAGTTGCCGTCGGCAACGTCCCAGGTGAGGGTGCGTGCTCCGGTGCCGCTGTCGGACGCCACCCAGAAGGACTGCCCGGCCGCGTCCACGGCGGGCTTGTCACCCGGATGCGCGGTGTACGTCGCCTTGAACGGGGAGGCGTCGATGTCGGACAGCTCGTCGTGGCCGACCCCGTTCAGATACTTGGCCACCGCGTCGGCCGGGCCGATGCCGATGAACAGCGGGGTGCCGGCGTTCCGGGACTCCAGCCGGATCCGGACCTTGCCGAGCGCGTCCTGCGCGGAGAAGGTGTCCGGACCGGCGACGTCGATGTCGAGCGAGGGGACCGACAGCACCGAGGTCTCGGTGCTGAACCGCTCGGGGCCGGCGGTGAAGTACCCGTCGTCGTCCCGCTGGGTGTGCAGCAACATCCCGGCCGCGCCGCCGGCGAATACGCCGCCACCGAGCACGATCAGCAGGCTGCCGAGGATCACGAGCAGGGTGCGCCAGCCACTCCACCGGCGCACGGTGGGCGGCCGTCCGCCGGATGCGACGGGAGTCGTGGTCATGACCGGACCTCGGCCCGGTCCGGTGTCCTGATCATCCACACGCCGAGCCAGACCATCGCCACGCCGAGACCGATACCCCACGGCGGCAGCAGAGCGTTGAAGCCGAGCAGGCCGCCGATCACGATCGCCACGCAGATGACGCGCGGGAAGACACCGGCACGCAGACTGGCGATGCCGAACAACGCCCACCCGATGGCGAACAGCAGATAGCTGCTGATGGCGCCGATCACGATCAGACCGGACGGATCGATGTCGAGTACCTGCGGCGCGACGTCGGCGAGATAGGTGACGTAGAACGTCTCGAACCACAGGTCGCCGCCGAGCCACATCGTCCCCACCAGCGCCCCGATCAGCCCGACGACGCCGAGCCGGCCGGCCTTGTGCGCCTGCCAGCTGTACGCCGCGACCGCGGCGATCGCCAGCAGGCAGAAGGCGACGAAGTACGCGATGCCGCTGATGCGGTAAACGAGGTTCTGCGACGTTGCCTGGTGATGGTCGCGATCGACGATGGGAAGGATCACCAGCTCGACGGTGATCATCAGCGCGCCGGCGGCCAAGGCCATCGGGCCTGCCAGCCGGGCGAGTGGTGAGCGTGCCTTGTCCTGCGTGATGGATCCGTGGTTCCGCGGTGTATCGAGTTCGGTCATGGTGAGCAAACCTCTCGGCGAGTGGGGATATGGCGGTGCGCCACATCCCCAGGTATGGATGGACGGATCGGCGTGAGGGTCAGTCGGCCACCACCGCCTTCAGGACGTCGACCTTGGCGGCGGACCGGGCCGGGCCGATGGCGGCGAGCACGCCCGCGACGGCGGCGAGGACGACGTACAGCGTCACCTGCAGGCCGGGGACCGAGATGGACTTGATGCCTTCGTCCGCGAGTGCCTGGGACAGTCCCAGCCCGAGTCCGATGCCGAGGGCGGCTCCGGCGACTGCGCCGATCAGGGAGATCACCACGGACTCCCAGCGGACCATCGCCCGGACCTGAGCCTGCGTCATACCCACTGCCCGGAGCAGGCCCAGCTCACGGGTGCGTTCGAACACCGACAGCACCAGTGTGTTGACGATGCCGAGCAGCGCGATCACGACGGCGAGCAGCAGCATCACGGTCACGAAGGTGAGCAGCTGGTCGATGAATCCGCCGGCCTCCTTCTCGAAACCCTTCCGGTCGAGCACCTTGGCGTCCGGGTGGTTGGCCAGCGCGTCGGAGATGGCGCTCTGCACGTTCCCGATGTCGGCGCCGTCCGCCAGCGTGACCAGTCCGGACGCGATCAGTTGCGGGCCGGCAACGGCTGTCTGAGCGGCGATGCTGATGACGTAGTCGTCGCTGATCCAGCCTTTGCTGTCGTAGATGCCGACGACGCGGAGGTCGTGTTTGCCGGTCTCGGCGAACTCGCTGTGGATGACGGTGCCGACCTTCCACCCGTGCGTGGTGGCGGCTTTCTGCGCCACCACGACGCCATTGGTGCCGAGGTCGTCGACGGAGCCGGACGACAACCGCAGGTTGAGGCCCGCATCGGCGGTCGCGGGGTCGATCGCGGAGTAGCTCGAAGCGGTGCCGTTGAACCGTGCTTGGCCCCAACCGCTGGCTGTGACCTCGTCGACCCCGGAGACGCCCTGGGCAACCTTGATGACCTCGGGGCCGAAGCCAGGGGCCTGCGCACTCGAGGGAGTCACGAACAGTTCGGCGTTGGTCGAGTCTCCGACGATGTCGGTGAACGACGCCTTCAGCGACGAGGCGAACACGCCCATGCTGACGACGAGTGTCAGGCCGACCATCAGTGCGGCCGCGGTGGACGACGTACGGCGCGGATTGCGCATCGCGTTCTGTCGGGCCAGTTCGCCGGGCAGCCCACGCCACCGCAGCGGTACGCCGATCAGCGAGGCGAGCGGACGGGCGGCGATCGGCAGCAGCATGAGGACGCCGACGATGATGGCCAGCAGGCTGGGTCCGAACAGCTTCATGGTCAGGCCGCCGTACAGGGTGGTGAACAGGCCGGCCAGGCCGAGGCCGGTCACGACGACGCCGGCGGCAACCCGCTTGCGTGACGCGTTGCCGGCGCCGGGCACTGCGTCGCGCAGAGCCTCGATCGGCAGCACCTTCGTCGCCCGGTATGCCGGTACGAGCGCGGCCACGACTGTCACCAGGATGCCGACCAGCAGGCACAACCAGATGGTGCGCGGCTGGACCTGCATCGAGGTGCTGGGCAGGGTGAACCCGACGCTGTCCATCAGCAGTTGGAGGCCCTTGGCAACCAACAGCCCGAGCGCGATGCCGATGGCGGACGCGATGGCACCCAGCAGAAGTGCCTCGACGATCAGGCTCCGGTTCACCTGACGCCGGGTGGCGCCGATGGCCCGCAGCAGAGCGATCTCCCGGGACCGCTGGGTGATCGTCATCGTGAACGTGTTCCAGATGATGAAGGAGCCGACGAACAGCGCGATCCCGGCGAAGATCAGGAACACGATGCCGACGAACTTGAGGTCCTTGTTCACCGCGTCCGTGGACTCCTTCACCACGGTCGCGCCGGTGACGGCTTCGGCGCCCTGGGGCAGGACGGCGTTGATCCGTTGCGCGAGCTCGGCCGGTGGTACGCCGGCGTCGGAGCTGACGTTGATCGACTCGAAGAGCCCGGGCGCTCCGAGCACCTGCTGCGCGGTCGCGGCGTCGAAGTACGCGCCGGTCGTCCCGCCGAGGTTCTTCTCGTTGCCGAACCCGACGGTTCCCACCACGGTGAACTCCTGGGTCGGTCCCTGGAACAGCACCTTGATGGTGGAGCCGACGGCGATGTGGTGCTTCTCCGCACTGGTTGCGTCGATCGCCACCTGGTGCGGTCCCGACGGTGCGTTCCCGCTGAGGAGCTTGACGTCACCGCGCAATGCGGTGTCCGCCGCCAGGCTGTAGCCCATGGTCGGAGCTCCGCCACTGGTCAGGACAGCCCGGCCGTTGTTGTCGGTCAGCAGCGCGTAGCCGCTGACCGTACCCTCGGCGGTGCGGACGCCGTTGACCGCGCGTACCCGGTCGACGACGGTCGCTGGGATCGGGGCCCGGCTGGTGCTGATGCCTTCGGTCTGGCTGTACGCCGCCTTGGTACGGACGACCGCGTCGGTGCCGGCGGAGACCTTGCCGAACAACTGGTCGAAGGCGAGGTGCATGGTGTCGGTCAGGACGAGAGTGCCGGCCAGGAACGCGACCCCGAGCGCGATCGAGGCGATGGTCAGGGCGAGCCGCACCTTGTGTGCGAGCATGCCGCGCAGAGTTGCCGTGAACATGACTCAGCCTCCGAGGTGCTTCATGAAGTCGAGTACGGCGTCGGCCGTGGGCTCGAACATCTCGTCGACGACGTGGCCGTCGGCCAGGAAGAGGACCCGGTCCGCGTAACTTGCGGCCGTCGGGTCGTGGGTGACCATGACGACGGTCTGGCCGAGTTCCTTGACCGCCTTGCGCAGGAAGTCGAGGAGTTCGGTGCCGGACGCCGAGTCGAGTGCGCCGGTGGGCTCGTCCGCGAAGACGATCTGTGGGCGCGAGGCGAGCGCACGGGCCGCGGCCACTCGTTGCTGTTGCCCTCCCGACAGCTCGGTCGGGCGGTGGGTGAGCCGTTCGGCCAGCCCCAGCTTGTCGACGATCGACCGCACCCAGGCCGCGTCCGGTTTACGGCCGGCGATGCGGATCGGCAGCACGATGTTCTCCGCCGCGGTCATCGTCGGGAGCAGGTTGAACGACTGGAAGATGAAGCCGATCTGATCCCGGCGCAGCAGTGTGAGTGCTTTGTCGTTGAGCGAGCTGAGCTGGGTGTCGCCGAGGAAGACCTCACCCGACGACGGCCGGTCGAGGCCGGCGAGCATGTGCAGCAGCGTCGACTTACCCGAGCCCGACGGGCCCATGATCGCGGTGAAGTGGCCGGCCTGCAGCGTGACATGAACGTCTTTGAGGGCGGCGACCGTCGCGTCGCCGGTGCCGTAGAACTTGCTGACGCCCTCGGCCCGGGCCGCAGCCGCGGTCGGAGCGATGGTGCTGGTCAGGCTGGTGGAGGCAGACATGGGTGGGTTCCCCCTGCGGGTCGATCGGCCGCCCCGGAACGAGCGGGCCGTGCTACCAGCAAAGGCGTTCCTGCCGCCCGTTCCCATCGGGCTGGGCGCACTGCGGCCGGAGGCTGGCCGTCGGCGATCAGCGGTCGATCGTGTGGATAACCCACCTCCAGGGGTTCGGGCACTCCCATCTCGGTAGGGGGTGGCGCAGACTGCAGAGATGAGGGCGTGGGGGCGATGGCTGACGAGCCGTGAAGGACTCGCCGGCCTGCTGGTTCTGGGCGGGCTCGCGGGGTTCGTGGTGCTGGTGTACGTCGTCATCGTCCTCGGCGGCGGCACTCTGATCGGGCGCACGGCCTCGCCGCACCTGGGACTCTCCGTACTCGCCACCGCAGTGGTGGCTCTGGCGCTCGGGCGGGTGCAGTCACGCCTCGAGGTCGCCGTGTCGCGGCTGGTGCACGGTGGACCGCATTCGCCGTACGAGATCCTGCGACGCTTCTCGCCCGTGGTGACCGGCAGCCGGGACAAGGACGACCTGCCGGCCCGGATGGCCGAGATCCTGGCCGACGGCACCGGTGCGAAGTCGGCGCAGGTGTGGCTGATGGTGGACGGTCACCTCAGGCTGGCCGCGACCTGGCCACCCGATGCTGCGTCGCCGAGTGCCTCCGCCGTCAGTGATGTGCCGGGGCGGCGGGAGCTGCCGGTACGTCAGGCCGGTGAACTGCTCGGCGTCCTCGTCGTCCAGGAACACGAACACCTGCCGCTCACCCCGGTCGAGGAGCGGCTGTTCGCGGGCCTGGCGAACCAGGCCGGGCTGGTACTGCGGGGAGCCCGGCTGCGCGCGGAACTGGTGCACCGGCTGGCGGAGCTGTCGGCGTTGGCGACCGAGCTGCGGAGGTCCCGGGAGCGACTCGTCGACGCACAGGACGCCGAGCGGAGACGGCTGGAGCGCGACATCCACGACGGTGCGCAACAACATCTGGTCGCCCTTGCGGTGAATCTCAGCCTCGCCCGCACCTTGGCCGACCGGGCGCCCGAACGGGCCGATCGGCTGGTCGAGGAGCAGCGCAAGGCGGCGACCGCGACCATCGAGACGATCACCAGCCTCTCGCGGGGCATCTACCCGAGCCTGCTCGTCGACGAGGGCCTCGAGGCCGCGCTGCGTACCGCGATCTCCGGGAGCCCTCTCCCGGTCGCACTCGCCGTCGCCGGCCTCGGCCGCTACCCGGCCGACGTCGAGGCCGCGGCGTACTTCTGTGCGTTGGAGGCCTTGCAGAACTCGGCCAAGCATTCGGCGGCGAAGGCCGTTCACCTAGGTCTGCGGGGCGGTCCTCGAGTGCTGGACCTCACCGTCCAGGACGACGGCGCCGGATTCGATCTGCAGGCGGCGTCCGCGGGGGTGGGCCTGGCCAACATGCGTGATCGGGTCGAGTCGGCCGGCGGAACCCTCACGATCAGTACGGCGCGGTTGCGCGGCACCCTGATCGCCGCGAGGCTACCGGGTCTGCGCCGGCAGGGAACCTGACATGTACGCACGGGTGGCCTGGGTACTGACCGCGCTCACCGTGGTGATCGCTGGTACGGATGTCTGGGTCACTTCGATGTACCGGCCGTTGCTGTCCCAGCAGGCCGTGGCCGTGCACGGCTTCCCGTTCGTCACGATCGCAGTCGTGGGTTGTGCGGCAATGGGCGCGCTCATCGTGGCGCGGTGGGCCCGGCATCCGATCGGCTGGATGCTCTGCCTGATCGGCTTCACGTCCTCGATCTCGTTGCTGGCTGAGGCGTACAGCGTCTGGGTGGTCAGCGCGGACGGGCCCGGGTCGCGGAGCATCGGCGGGGTCTCCGGCTGGATCGCCGCCCTGCTGGGTGGACAGCTCTCGCTCGCTGCGCTGGCCATGGTCTTCCTGGTTGCGCCGGACGGTCAGCTGCAGTCCCGCCGCTGGCGCATCGCGGTGGTCCTGATCCTGATCGGGTACGCCACGTATGCCGGAAGCCTCTTGACGGTGTCGCCTCGCGAGTTCGACATCGATACGCGGGTAGACGGAGCGGTCGGCAGTCTGCTGTCGCTGCTCGGTCTGCCCTTCATCGCCGGGGGACTGCTCGCTGCCATGGCGTCGGTGGTCCTGCGGTTGCGTCGTAGCCGTGGCCACCAGCGGCAGCAGTTGCGGCTGATCGCCGCAGCGGCGGTGTTCGTCGCAGTGAGCTTCGTCTACCTGATCGTGGTCCAGGCGCTCAACGGCGGACAGCAGACCTGGATCTCGTCGCTCCCGCTGTTCGTCTCGTATCCCTGCCTGCCGTTGCTGTTCGCCGTCGCGGTCCTGCGGTACCGGCTGTTCGACCTCGACCTGATCATCAACCGGGCCATAGTCTTTGCCTTGGGCACCATCTTCGCCGGGATCGGGTACGCCGGCCTGGTGCTGGCCGTCGCGGGCCTGGTGCACACCCGGACGAGCGGCTTCTGGGTGTCTCTGCTGGCCACCGCGCTGGTCGCCCTCGCGTTCCAGCCGCTCCGCCGATGGGTCGTCCGGCTGGCCAACCGGCTCGCGTACGGTGCCCGGGCGCTGCCGTACGAGGCACTGTCGGACTTCAGCCGCCGGCTCGCCGAGACGCCCTCACCGACCGCACTGCTGGCCGCCGTCGCAGAGGCGGCCGGGCGAGCGGTGTCGGCGAGATCTTCGACCGCGGTCCTGCAAGTGCCCGGCTCGGCGGGGATCTCGAAGACCTGGCCCGGCTGGTCCGACGGCCTGCCGGAGTACGAGGTGCCGGTCCGGCAGGACGGTGAGATCCTCGGCAGCATCGGAGTCACGATGCCGAGAGGCCGCCGCCTGAGTGCCGTCGATGAACGGCTGCTCCACGATCTGGCCGATCAGACCGCGTTGGCCTTCCGCAACGCTGCCATGGAGTCGGAGCTGGCCGCCCACGTTGCCACTCTGGATCGGACGACCGGCGCGCTCGCCGAATCACGCCGGCGGCTGGTCGCGGCGGACGATGCCACCCGCCGGCGGCTGGAGTCTGCGATCTCGCGCGACGTACTGTCCCACCTCGAACCGATGCCGGAGCGCCTCAGAACGCTGCGCGTATCCGGAACGGGCATCGCTGCATCGGCCGAGCTCCAGCGGCTCGTGACCCAAACGAACACCGCGCTGCAGTCGTTGCGGGAACTGACCCACGGGGTGTTCCCCACTCAGCTCGCACGATCCGGCCTGTCCCGCGCCCTCCGCTCACACCTGTCCAGAAACGGTACGACGGCCATCCTGCAGGTCGAGCCGTCAGCCGATCGGCGCTTCCCGGCCCGGGTCGAGGCAGCGGTCTACTTCTGCTGCGTCGAAGCCCTCAGCGCCGGCTCCACCGTCGCCCGGATCGATCTGGGCGTGGCGGGGGAGGATCTCATCGTCCGGGTGCGTGGAGTGGCCCGCGGCGATATCGACGTACAGTCGATCGTCGACCGGGTGGAGGCTGTCGGCGGAACGCCTTCGCTGGACGATCCGCTGGTGTTGTCCGTCAGAATTCCGGTCGGTGCCGAAGCGCCTGCCCCGGCCTAGCGACAGCGGCTGCCCAGGTGGAGACGAGTTGACCTGGGCCGAAGGTCGCCTTGGCCAGGTAGCTTGCCGCGCCACAGCCGGAGAGGTCGAACTCGGCCGCGTCGGAGGTCGAGAGCAGTACGACGATCGGCGGGTTCGCGTCCGAGGTGAGCTGCCGACTGGCCTCGATACCGTCGATGCCCGGCAGGTTCACGTCCATCAACACCAGATCCGGGCGCAGCCGGGCCACGGCGAGCAGCGAGTCCTCACCCGACGACGTCGCAGCCACGACCACGAACCCGTCGGTCTCCGACACCACGGCTGCGATCGCCCGGCGAAAGGGCTCCTGGTCGTCCACGACCAGAACACGTACGGCTGCCACTGACCCACCTCCCGGTCCCAGGGTGCTGCAGCAGTTGCCGCCGCGGCAGGGGGCTGACCGCTCAGCGGGGTGCGGTTGACCCCACAGCTCAGCGCCCGCCGGTGGCTTCGAGAAAGGCGAGCACTGCCATCACCCGACGGTTCACATCGGACTCGTCGGCCAGGCCGAGCTTCTGGAAGAGGGACCCGATGTGCTTCTCGACGGAGCGCTCACTCATGTACAGCGCCTTCGAGGTGGCCGCGTTGCTGCGGCCCGCGGCCATCTCCTGGAGCACTTCGCGCTCGCGTTCGGTGAGCCGGAGCAGCGGTGACCGCGCGTCCTGGGCTTTCCGTGCGAGCAGTCCCTCGACGACCCTCGGGTCGAGCACGGAGCGGCCACGTGCGACGTCGTACAGGGCTCGGACGAGCTCGTCGAGCTGCGAGACACGTTCCTTCAAGAGGTACCCGAGGCCTGCGACGCCGTCCGACAGCAGGTCGAAGGCGTAGTCCTCCTCGACGTACTGAGACAGGACGACGACTCCGGTCGAGGGGTGCTCGGCGCGGATCTGCTTGGCCGCGTCGATGCCTTCGGTGGTGAACGTCGGCGGCATCCGGATGTCGGTGAGGACCGCATCCGGCCGATGCTCGGCGACCGCCCTGAGCAGGCCGGCCGGGTCGACAACCGTCTCGACCAGGTCGATCTCATCGGCCTCGGTGAGGAGGGCGGAGATCCCTTCGCGCACAAGAAAATTGTCATCCGCGAAGACGACCCGAAGCCCCATCTCCACACTCTAGGCCCTCCTGATGAGACATCTGATCAATTGGTCGCGACAGCTGGTCAACTGCCGGAGCGCGGTCGCAGCGAGGCTTGGAGGGTGTCTTCTCTCTGTGACTCCTCCAGCCGGAACAGCCGCCTCGACGTCGGGCCGCCGGCCCAGGTGCGACGGCGTGGTTCTCTGCTGCCGCTCCTCGCTCTCGATCTGGGCATCTGCATGCTGGTCGCCAGCGAGTTCCTGCCGGCCAGTGTCCTGCCGGGGATGGCCGCCGACCTCGGCGTCTCCGAAGGTACGGCGGGATTGGCCGTTGCCGCGACCGCGGTCGCCGGCGCCGTCACCGCACCGTCCATCGCGGTCGTGCTGCCGCGGGCCGACCGGCGGCTGGTCCTTCTCGGACTGCTGCTGGCCGCAACGATCGCCGACCTGGCGGTGGCGCTGGCTCCGGGATTCGCGGTGATGCTGGTCGGCCGGCTGCTGCTCGGGGTCGCGATCGCGGGGTACTGGTCGTTCGCGTTCGGGGCCGGCATCCAGGCGTTGCCCGGTCGTGAGCGGCTCGTCTCGACCAGCTTGTCGGTCGGGGTGAGCGTGGCGACGATCATCGCCGTACCGCTGGCGTCGATCGGCGCCGACCGGGCCGGGTGGCGTCCGGTCTTCGGGGTGGCTGCCGCTTTGACCGCGGTCAGCTTGGTGCTGCTGGCCCTGGTGTTCCCGCCGGTACCGGCGCATCCGTCGGCCGGACTCGCGATGATGCGCAGCGCCCTGCGTAATCCGTTGCTGATCGCGGGGCTGGTCTTCATCGTGGTCGCCGTCTTCGGGAACTTCGTGGCCTATCCGTACATCAGGTTGGCGATCATGCGGGTCGCGCCGGATGGTTCGGCCTGGTTGCTGCTGGCCTGGGGACTGGGCGGGCTGCTGGGCAATCTCGCCGCCGGCGCCTTGGCGAAGCGGTTGACGCTGGCAACTGCTGTCGCGCCGATCCTCTTGTCCGGGAGCCTTGCCGTCACCGCCTATGCCGTCGGTGTCCCGATGTTGGCGGTCGGCATCGTCGTCTGGGGGCTCGCGTTCAGCATGATGCCGGTGACGACTCAGCTGTGGGTCGCACGGGCCGAACGCGAACACACCGAGTCGGCCATGTCGCTCCAGGTAGCCGCATTCCAGACCGCGATCACCGTCGGCTCAGCGGTCGGCGGCGCAGTGGTCGACGGTCACGGTGTCAGCGCGGCGCTGGTGCTGGGCGCAGCGGTCGCGGTGGTGAGCGGCGTCGGCTTCGCAGTACTGCGGACACCGCGCACCTGACGCAGCTCGGCTCTCCAGGACTGTGGAGACAGCCCGTGTTCGGACGTGAACGCCCGGCTGAACGCCGCGATCGATCCGTACCCGCAGCGGGACGCGACGGCCTCGACCGGGAGGCCGGGATCGGCGAGCAGCAGCCGGGCCTCGCCCATCCGGACGTCCCGCAGCATGCGGATCGGGCTGCGACCGAGCGCCTTCTGGAACCGTGTGTTGAGGGCGGAGCGGGACAGGTGCGCGAGAGTCGCCAGCGACTCCACACTCCATTGCCCCGCAGGATCGGCAACCACTGCTTCGAGCACGCGGGTCACCAGCGGATCGACCTCGTCTGCCTCCGGATGCTCGTCCTCGAGCCAGGAGTCGGTCATCGCGGCGCCGATCAGGGTTCCGTACCCTTCGCCGAACGTCGAGGCGCGGCAGTGGCCATCCAGCGGGCAGCTCTTGACCAGTTCGGCGACTCCCGGGTGCCGGGCCGCGAAGCCGCGGACGACGAGGGGACTCGGGATGGCATGAGCTGCGACAACCACCCGGAGATCGGCCGCCGCGAGCTCGGCCCCGGCGGCGGTCGTCACGGTGAACCCGGTCTGCGAATCCAGCCAGGCCGCATCACCCACTCCGAGCTCGCTGGTGCCGGCGGCCGTCCTCAGGGTGACGGCGCCGCCCAGCACGAGGAACCACAACGGCCCCGGTGCGCCGAGCGACGCCTCGCTGTCAAGCTCCTGGTGCCGCAGCCCGCCGATGTCGAAACGAGCCGCCGGACGTCGTCCCCGGCCTCGGAAGTCAGTTTCAGCCACGAACAGAGAACCCCGGACCCGCCCTGTCCTATTCCCGAGCAGGCCGACACTGTCCGTACTCAGCAAAACAAGGCATTGAAAGCATCGATTCCGGTAATCGTACAAATCATCGGACAGTTATGTCGCGCACCGGATTACGTGAATAAGAGAAGTGCGGGTTCAGAAATAGCAATTCAGCAACGCAGGGTACGAGGGGTACGACAGGCCGTATCTCTTGGAAAGCGGCGGTTGCATTCGTTGAAAATGGGATATGTTGTCACGGGTGCCTGGTCGGCCGGCCGGGCTCAAATGGGGGATTTATGTCGATTCAGGGGAAATTGCTTGCGGGGGTGAACCGGGCGGCAAATCCGTTGGGAGTGCAGCTGGTTCGCGGTCACAGCACCGATCCGGCGGTTGGTCCGTTCCTTCCGATGCGGAGGACCGTCGCCAAGGCGGAGCGTGCGGGGCTGTCGGTCGGTGACTATCTGGAGAGTTACAGCTCGGCGCCGGGCGCGACTACCTCGACGGTCGAGGCGGTGCTTCGGCTGGGTGGGTTGCCGGAGGGGGTTGAGCGGGTCTGCGAGATCGGCCCTGGATCCGGCCGGTACGCGAGTCTTGTCATGTCCGCGCTGCGACCACGCGTTTACGAGGTGTACGAGACCGCTTCGGACTGGATCCGCTACCTGCGCGAGAAGTTTCCGCAGATCCTCGTGCAACCGGCTGACGGTCACACGCTGGAGCACACGGCGACCGCCTCGGTCGATCTGGTCCACTCGCACAAGCTGTTCAACTACATACCGTTCGTGGCCACGCTCGGCTACCTCGCTGAGATGGCCCGGGTGGTGCGCCCGGGGGGAGTGGTCGCGTTCGACGTCATGACCGAGGACTGCCTCGACGATGCGATGACTGCCACCTGGTTCGCCCACCCCGAGCGCGGCATGATCTACGCGCTGACCCCACGCCCCTGGATGCTCGACTTCTTCGCCGAGCGAGACCTCGATCTGCTGGGAAACCAGTTCGTCCCACTCGCCGGTGTGCGCACCGAACTGCTCGTTTTTCGCCGTCGATAGCCAGCATCTGCGCGGCGTCAGAGGTATTCCAGCGCATAACCGCCGCCCGAGCGGGTTACGCGGGCGATGCCGGGGGAGTCGAGGTGGGCGCCGGCGACGAAGTAATTCGGCTGGGTCAGTTGTTCGAGGAGGTCCGCCCGCGCGGCGCGCGCCTCGGACTGGTCGCCGTCGAGCTCCCAGGACACGTTCGGCTGATCGAATTGCAGCGTGGGAACGTGGACGGTGTCGCCCCAGACGAGAAGGTGACCGGAGCCGCTCCTGACGTCGTACACGGTGTGACCGGGCGTGTGGCCCGGTGTCGGGATCGCGGTGGTCCAGTCGTTGACGGCGACCTTCTCCGACACGGGTACGACGCGCTCGCGAATCGGCTCGAGTCGTCCCGTGAACACCGAGATGTCGCCCGCTCCGATCCACACCCGCTCGAGTTTGCCGAACGCTTCTGAACCGTCCGGCGCGATCAGGCCGCTGACGTGGTCTTCGTGTCTGTGGGTGATCGCCACATCGGTGATGTGCGTGCGATCGACTCCCGCTTCGTCGAGCGCGTCGTAGATCAAGCCCATGGTCGGGTCATGCCAGACGTTCGACGCGCCGGTGTCGATGAGAACGGACCGCGTGCCGTCGGTGACGAAGAAGGCATTGACCGACAGCCGCAGGTTGTCGCCGGCCAGCGGTACGGCGGCCGGCAGCTCCTCGAGCGGGCGCCCGTCCTCGCCGCGGAGCCGGGTCGGCGGCATGTCGATGTACCCGTCGCGCAACGAGACCACCTGCAGATCGCCGAATTCGAACGTGGCATGGTGCCGGCCACTCGACCTCAAACGCATGGAACCCTCCCTGATGATGACTATCTCCGATAGAAGACCATATCTTCTTTAGGGGAAACCGTAAACTGGGAGCAGCGAGATACCCATCTATCGAGGAGCACGGTGGTCAAGCGAGACGGAAACGCGGGCGAACCACAGGACGGCGACGACCTGGCCGGCGCGTTCGGCGGTAACGTGCGGCGTCGCCGGGAGGAGGCGCGCCTGACGCTGGAGCAGCTGTCCACGCGGTCGTCGGTCAGCCGGGCGATGCTTTCCAAGGTCGAACGCGGTGAGAAGAGCCCGACGATCGGCATCGCGTCCAGGATCGCTTACGCGCTCGACGCGTCGCTCTCGGACCTGGTCGGTGCGCCGGCTGCTGCCGCGTCCGGTGTAGCCATTGTGATGCGCAAGAAGGACCGGCCCGTCTTCCGTGACCCGGAGACCGGCTTCGAGCGGCACATGGTGTCAGCGGCCCCGGGCGCGGGAGGGGCGGAAATGATCGTCCACTACCTCCCCGCGCAGGTGTCCACCGGCCTGCTGCCCGCGTATCCGCCGGGTACGGAGAAACAACTCGTGGTGCTCGACGGCACTCTCACCGTCGCGATCGGCGGGATCAGCGAGACCCTGAACACCGGCGACTCCCTGTTCTTCCGGGCCGACGCGGACCACGGCTTCGCCAACCGGACGAACTCTCCCTGCGAGTACATCATGGTCGTCTCGCGCAGAACCTGATCGGCCCGAAGTCCGGTCGCGGGTCAGATCTGGACGGTGCCGGGGTAGCCGGGGACCTGGCGGCGCTGGGTCCAGCTGGCGCCCCAGTGGATGACGTCGAGGAGGCCGGCGAAGACGACCCAGAACCAGTCGAACCCGGTCAGGCCGCCACCGGTGTGGAGGACGACGTACATGAGGGTCGCGAACGGCAGGAAGATGATGCCGAGCAGAGGCCAGAACCAGCCGTCGAACGCCTCGTCCACAAGTTTCGGGCGTGCGATCCACACGATCAACAGACCGAAGCGCGGGAAGATACCGGCCATCATGGCGAACAAGCAGCCCATGTCGTTTCCTCTCGCGCAGTCCGGCGGGTCGACGGTTGCCTTGGATCGTTGCCTGCGAGTTGACGGCGAGCATCATCCGCGCCGGATGAATCGATCACGCAGCTGAGGCACCTAGTCCGCCCGGGGTGAGGCAGTACGTCGGGGCCGGAGGCATCGTAAGGAACCTCGGACCCGTGTGCGGCCGCCGTCGCCTGATCAAAGGAGAGACCCGTGGGATCTGACATCAAGGCTCCCGTCGACCTGTACATCGCTGCGTACCCGGATGCGGAAGCGGCGCGAGGCGATTGGGACACGATCAAGCAGGCTGCTTCGGACGATCTGATCAAGGTCGACGGGCTGGTGCTCATCAGCCGCGGGGCCGACGGCAAGATCAACGTCGACGACGACTTTCACACGGCCCGGAAGGGCGCTGTCTGGGGTGCGGTCGGCGGTGCGGTCATCGGCCTCATCTTCCCACCGAGCCTGCTGGCCGGTGCGGCGGTCGGTGCGGGAGCCGGACTTGGCATCGGTGGTCTCAAGTCCCACCGGGAAAAGGCCGCGATCAAGGCCGACGTCGAGGACTCCTTGCCGCTGAACAGTTCGGGCATCGTGGCGCTGTTCGAGGAAACCTGGGTCACGGACGTCGACAAGGCGCTGTCGCACGCGGAGAAGGTGACCAAGCACGAGGTCGACGCGGACAGTGCGACGGAGGTCAAGAACGCGGCCAAGTAGTCCCGGGGAGGAGCCGACATGAAGGACTATCCGGCGATTGCGGATCACGGCTTGATCGGGGACCTGCAGACTGCTGCCCTCGTCAGCACGGACGGATCCATCGACTGGTTCTGCGCCCCGCGATTCGACTCGCCGAGTGTGTTCGGGGCGCTGCTGGACCACGAGAAGGGCGGCCACCTGCGGATCCGCCCGTCGCATGGCACGTTCGACACCAAGCAGCTGTATCTCCCGGACACGGCCATCCTCATCACGCGCTTCCTCACCGAGGGCGGTGTGGGTGAGGTGGTCGACTTCATGCCGGCGACGAGCAGTACGCAAGCCACCGGGAATCACCGGATCGTGCGGCTGTTGCGCTGTGTGCGTGGGCGGATGACGTTCGACCTGGACATCGCACCGCGGTTCGACTACGGGCGCAAGGCTCATCAGTGGCATCTGACCGAGCACGGCGCCGTCTGCACGAGCGACGGTGCGGCGCTGACCTTCCACGTTGTGCGGGAGCCCGACGACGAACAGCTCGTCGAGCCGCGGATCGACGACGCCGGGGATGTGCAGGTCTCGTTCACCCTGGAGGCCGGGCAACTGCGTGGACTGATGCTCGAGACCGCGGCCGACGGACCGCCACGAGCGATCCGGGTCGCAGAGGCACAGCAGCTGTTCGACGACACCGCCGGTTTCTGGCGGGACTGGCTGACGCAGTCCACGTACACAGGTCGCTGGCGGGAGATGCTCGAGCGCTCGGCGATCACGTTGAAGCTGATGACGTACGCACCGAGTGGCGGCCTGGTGGCGGCGCCAACCGCCGCGCTGCCCGAGCAGATCGGCGGCGAGCGGAACTGGGACTACCGCTACACGTGGATCCGGGACGCGTCGTTCTCCATCTATGCCTTGCTTCGGATGGGGTTCACCGAGGAGGCGACCGCCTTCGCGAGCTGGATGCGGGACCGCGTGCAGGAGAAGGCGGGCGGAGCCAGTGGACCGCTGAACATCATGTACCGCGTCGACGGTTCCTCCGATCTCGTCGAGGAGACCCTGGAGCACTGGGAGGGGTACCGCGGCTCCCGCCCGGTGCACATCGGCAACGGCGCCGCCGATCAGCTGCAGCTGGACATCTACGGCGAAGCGCTGGACAGCCTCTACTTCGCCGACCGGCGCGGCCTGAACGTAGGCCACACGGGCTGGCTCGCGGTCCGGGACCTGCTGGATTGGCTCACCGACCACTGGGACCAGCCCGAAGAAGGCATCTGGGAGACCCGGGGCGGCCGCAAGGACTTCACCTACGGCCGGGTGATGTGCTGGACCGCGTTCGACCGGGCGATCCGGCTCGCCACCACTCGGTCCCGCCCGGGACCGGTGGACCGCTGGACCCGGGCCCGGGACGCGATCTACGACCAGGTCATGGCCCGCGGGTTCGACTCGGAGCGGGGTGCCTTCGTGCAGCAGTACGGCGGCAAGGTGCTCGACTCGTCTCTGCTGCGGATGCCCACGGTGGGGTTCATCACTCCACGGGATCCGCTGTGGCTGTCGACGCTGCGGGCGATGGACTCCGAGCTGGTCACCGACAGTCTCGTCTACCGGTACAACCCCGAGGCGTCGCCGGACGGCCTCCGCGGGTCGGAGGGCACGTTCTCGCTGTGCACCTTCATGTACGTCGACGCGCTCGGCAAGGCCGGCCGGGTCGAGGAAGCACGGCTCACCTTCGAGAAGATGCTCACCTACGCCAACCACCTCGGCCTGTACTCCGAGGAGATCGCGCTGACCGGTGAACAGATCGGCAACTTCCCGCAGGCGTTCACCCACCTCGCCCTGATCGACGCCGCCATGACCCTGGACGCCCAGCTCGACCGGAAACAGCACTCAGAGAGCTGAGGGCGCAATGGGCGGTGTGATCGGCGAGATCCTTCCCCTCGCGCTGGGGGTCGCGATCAGCCCGATCCCCATCATCGCGGCGATTCTGATGCTGTTGTCGCCGAACGCGAGGACGACCAGCGTCGGGTTCTTCGTCGGCTGGATCGGCGGGGTCGTCATCGCGGTCACGGCATTCACTCTTCTCTCCGCGCTTCTGCCCGAAGACGATTCCGACGCCTCGAAGCCGATCCAGGGCACGATCAAACTCGTCCTCGGCGTGCTGCTGATCCTGTTGGCCGCCAGGCAATGGCGGGCCCGTCCACAGGGTGAGGCGGTGCCCGAGTTGCCGAAATGGATGTCGGCGATCGACACCCTGACCGCGGTCAAGGGTCTCGGCCTCGGGTTTCTCCTGTCAGCGCTGAATCCGAAGAACCTCATCATGGCCGCTGGGGCCGGCATCGCGATCGGTGCCGGCGGCCTCGATACCGGTCAGACCGTCGTCGTCATCGTCGTTTTCACGGCGATTGCAGCGTCTACCGTCGCGGTGCCCGTCATCGGCTACCTCGCGGCCGCCGACCGAATGGCCGAACCGCTCGAGTCGCTGCGCGGATGGCTGGTCCGGGAGAACACTGTCGTCATGGCCGTCCTCCTCCTGGTCATCGGCGTGGTCATGATCGGCAAGGGGATCGGAAGCTTCTAGCCGCCCGCTTCGGGGGCGAAGACTGTTGCCCAGTCGTTCCTCATGCTGACCACCGTCCAGTCCTCGGCGCGAGCCTGTTCGAGTGACGTCTCGGCGCCCGAGGTGTAACTGAACTCGCGTTCCTCGTCGTCGTGCAGCACGAGCAGCCGCAGTCCGGGACGCCCGGCGTACCGGAGCATCGGGATGTCGCCGTTGGAGTTGCCGCCGGCAACGACAGGCCGGCGGCCGATCCGGCTCCAGATGCGGACGGGTTTCATCGGGCCGTCGTCGAAGACGTCCATCTCGGCCTGGTACACGACCGATCCTCCGGTGTCGTCGTCCTGGTACCGCAGCCCGGCCGAGCTGCCGATGACGCGCTCGGCCGGAATGCCGTAAATCTCGTCGGTGACCGGGCGCATGAAGTCGCGGTCGCCTCCGGACACGATGTACGTGGTGAACCCATTGGCCTCCAGATAGCGCAACAGTTCGACCATCGGGAGGTAGGCGCAGTCCCGGAACTGCCGGCCGAGCGTCGGGTGGGGAGCCGTCCTGAGGAAGCGCTCGGCCAGCGCCGCGTAGGTGTCGACACTCATCGTGGCGAACGACTGAAGGATGCCGCCCAGCAGGACCTTCACGTCGCTGTCGTCGCCGTGGTAGTGCTTGGTGATTACACCTCCGAGCCAGGCGTAGTCCTTGTTCCGGGCTGCCTGCCACGGCTGACGTGAGCGCAGGCTGGGATCCCGTTCGGCCATCTCGGCGAGCCGCTGCAGGATGAAGGCGAGCTCTACCGGCATCGGCTTCTCGCACCACAGCGTGCCGTCGTTGTCGAACACCGCGATCCGCTCGGAGGGCGGAACGTACTGCGCCCCGCCCTCCTGCACTGCCTGCTCGACGTAGTCCACGATCGCCTGTCGAGCCGGAGTGTCCTGCCAGGACGACAGCATGTCTACTCGCGCATCAGCATCAGGGCGGCTTCGCGTTCGAGGTCCAGGTACGGGTCGCCGCTGACGTCGACCGCCACCCGGTTGATCGTTCCGCCGGTGAAGGCGTGCGGGGGCGCACCCGGGTAGTCGTCGGTGATCGGCTCGCCGTTGTGCCGTCCGACGTAGAGGCCTGCACCCGCGATGGCGAAGGCTCCGAGCTGCGTCTTGATCTGCCCCTCACCGACCTTCTCGTCGCCGTGGTAGAGCGAGAGCGTGCCGGTCGCAGCGTCAGGGTCCATCCCTTGCTTCTCGAAGGAGGCCGACAGGATCAGGTCCTCCCCCGTCGGAACGTCCTTCGTCCCGACGACCTGCTGCTCCAGCGCGCCGACGAAGCTGTTCACGTAGTGCAGCCGGTTGTCCTTCACGTACAGGGCATGGCCACCGAATCTGGCACCCATCGCGAAGAGCACTCCCTCGGCTCCCGGTGCCGGGATGTCGACCGCCGCGCCGATCGTGAACGAGCGGTTGCGGGTGTTGACCGCCTGCCACTCCGAGACCGGGGCAGTGTCCGGGTAGTAGACGTAGCGGTCCTTCGCCGCGGTCAGCTGGGGCCGGGCGGTGCCGAGGATCTCCACCGCGGAGCGGTCGTCGAGCGGGAAGGCCTGGTTCGCGCCGGCCTCGGAGAACCAGATGTTCACCAGTTCGCGCAGTTTGTCCGGCTGCTCCGCCGCGAGGTTCCTGGTCTCCGACCGGTCGACCTCGACGTGGTAGAGCTCCCACTCGTCGGCGTTGAAGTCGCCCCAGCCGGCGATGGTCGGGTGGGTGGTGACCGCCTTCCAGCCCTCGTGGTAGATCGCGCGGGATCCCAGCATCGAGTAGAACTGGGTCCGCCGTCCGGACTCGGCGGACGCGTCGTCGACACTGGCGCGCATGCTCATCCCGTCCAAGCCGCTCTGGGTGTGTCCCTTGATCGTCTCCGGGGCGTCGACGCCGAGTACGTCGAGAATCGTCGGGACGATGTCGATCGCGTGGTGGTACTGGTGGCGGAGTTCGCCACGTGCGGTCGCGCCCCCGGGCCACGAGATGATGCAGGGGTCCGAGGTGCCACCACTGAACTCGTAGCGCTTCCACATCTTGAACGGGGTGTTGAACGCCATCGCCCAGCCGTTGGCGTAGTGGTTGTACGTCTTCGTGCCACCCAGGTCGTCGAGCTTGGCGAGGTTCTCGGCCAGGTCGTCGTCGATCCCGTTGGCGAACTTCATCTCGTTGACCGAGCCGTTCGGGCCGCCTTCGCCGCTCGCACCGTTGTCGGACACGACCACGACCAAGGTGTTCTCGAGCTGATCGGTTTGCTCCAGGTACGCGAGCAACCGGCCGATGTGGTGGTCGGCGTGCGCGAGGAATCCGGCGTACACCTCGGCCATCCGGGCGAACAGACGCCGCTCGTCGGCGTTCAGCGTGTCCCACGGACGGGTGTAGTCCAGCGCCGGGAACGGCTGGTGGTCCGGGCCGCTGCGTGACTCGGGGGTGCCGATCGGATTCACCGGCGGTAGTTCGGTGTCGGCCGGCACCAGACCGAGCTTCTTCTGACGCGCCAGGGTCTCTTCCCGCATCGCCTCGTACCCCTGGTCGAAGTGGCCCGCGAACTTGTCGATCCATTCCTTCGGCGCGTGGTGGGGCGCGTGGCAGGCGCCGGGTGCGTAGTAGAGGAAGAACGGCTTCTCCGGAGCGATCGCCTTGGCGTCCTTGATGAACTCCACCGCCTTGTCGGTGATGTCATCGGTGAGGTGGTAGCCCTCCTCGGGGGAGCGTGGCTGGTCGACCGGGTGGTTGTCGTAGACCAGGTCGGGATACCACTGGTTCGTCTCGGCTCCGAGGAACCCGTACCACCGCTCGAAGCCCCGGCCGGTCGGCCAGTTGCGACGCGTCGAGGCGAGGTTCATCTCGTCGGTGGGGCACAGGTGCCACTTGCCCACCATGTAGGTGTTCCAGCCGCGTTCCCCGAGGATCTCCGACAGCATCCCGTTCTCTGGTGGGATCGTGCCGCTCGCGTTCGGGAATCCGATCGCCGCCTCGGTGATGCACGCCATGCTGTTGCGGGTGTGGTTGCGGCCGGTGAGCAGCGACGACCGGGTCGGCGAGCACAGCGCCGTCGTGTGCCACTGGGTGAAGCGCACCCCGCGCGCGGCGATCGCATCGATGTTGGGGGTCTCGATCGGGCCGCCGTAGCAGCTCATCGCCGAGAACCCGACATCGTCGAGCACGATGTAGACGACATTCGGCGCACCCTCCGGCGCCTTGGGCGGCTCGAACGGCGTCCAGTCCGGCACGGAGTCGCGGATATCGACATTGATCGTTCCCCGGAACGGCACAGGCATGACGTCCCCTCCTCGCAGATTGATGTGGGCTCAGCTTTGTTCGGGGCCCGGTGCCGAGTCGTCACCCGCAAGGGATGAACCGGCCCGGTAGGCGTGGAAGGCGTCCGCAAGGGTCGGGAAGATGTTGTCCTCGCCGATCGCGTCCAGGGTCCCGTACGCGCGGAGCGTCGCAAGGAGTCGGGTATCCGGCCGGACGAGCACGAAGCGGGCGTGCCGAGCCCGGGTGTAGTTGACGAGGTTGGCCAGGGTCACCCCGGCCGAGTAGTCGATGTCGTCGATCGCGCCGCAGTCCAGCGCTACCCAGCGGACCGGATCGGGTGCGGCGGAGATGATCGACTCGAGTTGGTCGGCGAAGCGGTTCGCGTTGGCGTAGAACAGTTCCGCGTCGTAGCGGAAGACCACGAGCCCGGGCAGGCTCTGCGTGCCTGGCAGAGCCGGCAGGTAGGTCGGCTCGCCGGCCTGGTTCTGACCGATGACGAAGTCGCCCGGTGTGTACTGCCGCCGGACGAGATCGAGCAGCGAGAGAACAACGGCGAGGATGATGCCCTGCTCGACGCCGACGGCGAAGACGGTCACCGCCGTGATGAGAGCCACCACGAACTCGTTCCTGCGTCGCCTCCACAGCCGCTGGAGGCCGGGCAGGTCGATCAGGCTGACGCCGATGAGGAAAACGATCCCGGCGAGCACCGCCTTGGGCATGTCCGCCAGCAGCCCGGTGAAGAACAGCGTGAACAGCAGCACGACGGCCGCCATCGTCAGGTTGGCGAGCTGAGTGTGTCCTTTCTGCTCGTCGAGGATCTGGGTCTTGGTCGGGCTGCCGTTGACCACGAAGGTGCCGCTGAGCCCGGCGGCGAGGCTGGCGCCGCTGAGCCCCACGATGTCGCGGTTGATGTCGACGGCGTCTCCGTGTTTGAACGCGAAGCTGCGAGAGGTGGCGGCGCTCTGGGCGATGATGAGCACCGAGCAGGACAGCGCGGTCGGCAGCACCTTGGACACGTCCGACCAGGAGAGGCCGGACGGCAGGCCGATCGGCGGGAACCCGCCCTGCACGGCACCCACCACGGCGACGCCGTGTGCGCCGGCGTCGGCCAGAGCGGAGATGCTGGTCAGCAGTACGACGGCGACGATGGCGCCGGGAACAACCGGGATGAAGCGCTTGAAGAGCTGGATGATCACGATCGTGGCCAGCCCGAAGGCGAACGTACCGGGACTGATCGAGGACAGCGAGGTGATCCAGTGCCACTGCTGTTCGAACCAGCCGCCTTTCCCCTTCGGGATGCCGAGCAGGTCCGGAATCTGCCCCGACAGCACCTGGATGCCGACGCCGGTGAGGAACCCGATCAGCACCGACGCGCTCAGGAAGTCTCCGATGAAGCCGAGCCGCAGCAGCCGGGCCACGATCAGCAGACCGCCGCAGACCAGTGCGGTGAGAGCGGCGAAGGCAAGCCAGTCAGGCGATCCGGGCGTGACTCCGGCGATGCCGAGACCGGTCAGGCCCGCGGCCAGCACCGCGGCGGTGGCCGAATCTGCGCCTACGACGAGCAGCCGCGAAGAGCCCAGCAGGGCGAAGATCAGGGTGGGGAAGATGATCGTGTAGAGCCCGGTCACGATCGGCGTACCGGCGATGGACGTGTACCCCATCACCTCGGGGATCGCCACGGCCGACAATGTCAGACCGGCGATGATGTCGCGAGCCAGCCACGACCGTTGGTATCCACGCAGGGGCTCGGGGACAAGGTTCATTTGTCAGACGTCCTGGATGGCCTCGATCCGGTTCGATGCGATGGCTTTGGCGAAGTCCGCGAAGTCCTGGTCGTTCTGGGCGGCGTAGCGTTCGGAGAAGTCGGTGATCGACTTGTCGAAGGCGTCGTCTTCGCCGAGGTAGGCAGCGATGGAAACCGGGTCTCCGGATCGTGCGTGTGCACGGGCCAGGGTCCACCCGCAGGTGCGGGCGTAGAAGGCCAGCTCCGCGGGTGCCATCAGCTCCACGAGTGCGGAGCCCTTCATGTCGCGCAGTTGGCGCCAGTAGAAGTAGCGGTCCGCCTGAACACCTTTGGACCAGCCCAGGAAGATGTCGCTGTTGGCCTGCATGAGTCGCTGGCCCTGGACCACTCGCTCGCCCGGCTGCTTGAACGCGCTCTTGCGCAAGGTCCCTTCGAGCACCGATCTGGTGGCCTCCTTGACCTGGAGGAACAGCGGATCGCCGCCGTCACGGCCCTGCAGGAGGACGACGAACGCTCGCGTTCCGACACTGCCGACGCCGACGACCTTGCGCGCCCAGTCGACGATCTCGAAGCGCTCCAGTAGTTGTCGAAGGTCGAGCCGAAGCGTGGACCGGTAGTCACGGAACAGGCTGAAGACGACTTCCTCGAGCTCCCCAGGCGCGACGCCGTACGCCGTATGGAGGTCGCGCACCGGGACGATCACCGGCGGGACGCTGACGATGCGGTAGCGCCCGTCGACCTCTTCGCCGAGCTTGGACAGGGCCTGATCGCTGGTCCGCGAGTGCGACTTCTGTGCGTTCTTCTCGAAGCGCTTCCGGGCCTGCTTCGCCTCCTTCGACGACAGCCCGCTCATACCGTCCAGCTCGCGAGTACCTTTGTGCTTACCTTTCTTGGATCCCTTGCCTTTGCCGTCGGAGCCGGCCAGGAATTCGGACACCGACTGCTTGATCTGGTCCTCGGCGAGGTGGGCGTACCAGACGTCGAGCGTCTTGATGGTGGCGAACTCGGCCATCGTCTCCCGGTAGGAGGTGGCACAGGCCTTCGTGATCGCGCGAGCGTCCGACTCCGAGCAGCCGTTGTTCTGTGCCGCGACCATGAGACTCGCGGCCAGGCGTTTGACGTCGTACTCGAAGGGGCCCGGAAGGGTCTCGTCGAAGTCGTTGATGTCGAACACCAGGTTTCGCTCCGGCGAGGCGAAGACCCCGAAGTTCGACAGGTGGGCGTCACCACACAGCTGGACGTGGAGACCGGACGTGGGTGTCTCGGCAAGGTCGGCCGCCATGATCCTGGCGGCACCGCGGTAGAAGGTGAACGGCGAGGCCATCATGCGGCCGTGCCGGACCGGAACCAGATCCGCGTCCCGCCTGAGGTTCTGCTCCTCGATGAGTGCGACCGGGTCCGGCCGGTCCGCAGCGGGCTTCCACCCGGCGTGACTGTCCGGCATCGCCCGGGTGCGAGCCGCGACGCCGCGTGCCTTCCGCTCGTCCAGAGTCAGATGTTCAACTGTCGTCGGCATGATCGGCCGCCCTTCTCTCCGTCGCAGGCAAAGCTCGTCGGACGAGCCGGTGTCCCCACCCTGCAAACCGCGTCCTCCGCCGACGATTCAGCAGGACCCGGCTCGCCGCATCATCCCTGTAGGACGATGAGGCTCCCACGATGCGTCAGTTCAGCGTCGCCGGTTCGTCACCCAGACCTGCTGACGCCACCTCGATGGCGACTTCGAGTGCCATCGCGATGCGGCCTGTCGCCGCGGCGACCCGCGAGGTTCCGGCAATGGGTGCGATGGCCGCGAGGACGCCGCGAACGTCCTCGGCGTCGAGGCCGATCTCGGCATCGACGGCCAGGTTCAGGGCGTAGGACACGGCCGGTGCGTCGCTGGCGACCAGGGCGGCCAGCCGGACGAGGGCGATGGAGTGCGCGTCGAGGGTCGACGTGGCCACGGAATCGACGGTCATGCGCTCCAGGAGGTCGAGAACGGGGGTTTCGGAGGTGGCGAGGTCCGACATGGCTACTCCTCAGAAGGTCTGCTGCGACGGCGAGTCCGGCGCCAAGCCCACCCTGCGCCCGCAGCCGGGTCGAGACATCATCCGGATTGAATGAACCGTTGTGCTTCCCGGCGTACTGCGGCGTCCCGGTCGGTGTCGGTCCGAATCCAGTTGCCTGGGGCAACGCCGTCGGGTAGATAGTCCGGCTGCCGGGCATGCTCCCTCGCGGATGAACCAGGCCGTCGACCGATGGGAGCGGGGTGACGTCGGTTTCACCCCGGCCGGAGGAGGCGAGAACCTGTCGGCCCGGTGCATGCTGACGTTCTGGCGGAGCTTGATGGCTGAACCCGAGTTCCAGAAACCGGGGCAGGGGGACTGAGAACGTGAGCGAGACGAGGCGGTCATCCGGCGCAGATGGACCTGATCCCGGCACGTCCCGCGGCAGGAGCGGAAGTTTCCGGTCGTGGTGTGTCTACCTGGCCACGACGGCCGGGTTCCTCTGCGCGGTCGCCAGATGGGGGGTGGCAGGTGTGGTCATCAGTGTGGTCACTGTCGCGATGGCGACAGCAGTCGTCACCTCGTCAGCGTGGGGAGGGGACGGGTGGCGCGCTACGCGCAGGATCGTTCGGGTCACGTTGGCCGCCGGGGTGATCACGCCGGCCGCTGTGGGTCTGATCGCGACCCTCGGATTCGCCGGCGTCCTGATCGTGGTGATCCTGGCAGCGACCACGCCGGCCCTCACCTCGCTCGTCCACGCGCGACGGCAGGCCAAGGCGGATACCCCGGTCGTACGGCCGGAGTCCGACTCCGCTACGTCGCTCGCCACCGGTCCCGCACCGGCGCCGGAGCTCGGTTCCCTCGACGACGCGGCATTGTGCTTGGCCTGGCGCCAAAGCTTCCGCCGGCTGGAGACCGCCCGAACGGCTGCCGAACGCCTGTCCGTCGTCGAACAGCGGCAGCGGTATCTCGACGAGCTTCATCGGCGATCGCCGCAGGGACTCGCCGCCTGGCTCGCCTCCGGCGCACGAGCATCCGGCAATCCGCTTCCGTATGTCGATGATGCCCGGCGCCGAGCCGGCTGAGTCAGGCGATTCAGCCGTCAGTCGCGGCGATCCTCGCGGCGGTCGCGACGGTCCTCGCGGCGATCACCGCGATCGTCGCGGCGATCTTCGCGGCGGTCACCGCGACGGTGCATGCCATGTGCGACGACCACGGCACCTCCCACGGCGGCTATTCTTCTGCGCCTGCGACGGGCTCCAAGTGGCATGGCGAACTCCTTCCTAGGCCTTCTTGATCTCTTCGGTCTCTTCGGCGTCGGCCTCGATGGCGGCGATCACAGCCTGGATCGGGATGCGTCCGCTGGCGACCAGTTGACCGCCGGCGTGCCGCACTGCAGTACCGAACGGCGCGGCCCACAGGTTCTCCCAGACGAGCACGGCGGCCGAGCTGCCGGGTTCGATGGTCACGGCCAGGTCCTCGACGTCCTGCTCGCTGAGCAGCATCGCGACCGCGGTCTCGAAAGTCCGCAGCTGCCCGATCGCGCTCTCGTCCAGATCAGCTGCCTCGAATGCCTCGACGCTGCCATCCACGTCCTTGATCAGGAACAGCAGATCGAGGATCCGGATCAGGCCTTTGTCGACGTAGTCGGTGAGGATCGGTGCGATCTCTCCGGTCAGCTTCGTCTCCGGGAATTCGAGGACGATCCAGTCGACCGGACCCAGCTCATCGATGTTGACAGTCATGTTCTACCTCCAGCGGTGAATGTTGCTGCGAGGTCCGCAGCCCGCGATCCCGGTACTCCGCTGACGATTCAGCAGAAACCGGGTCCTGGCATCACCCTTGCGGGAGGATTGAGGTCGTCAGATGTCGACGCTCACCGGGAAGGTGGCGATCCAGGCGAGGGCGGTGACGAGGACGAGGCAGCCGATCCCGGCGAGGATCCAGCGCAGGCGGCGGTTGGTGATCTTGGTGCTCATACCGGCGAAGAACAGGACGATCGCGTAGAGGACGACGGTGAGCACGTAGTTGCTGGATACCTGAAGATCCCGGAGCACCTTGGCGGTGGAGGAGGCGGCGGCCGCATCGAGCCGTTCGGCCTGATCCCGCGACGCGAGCTGGTACTGAGGCATGGCGAAGGGCGTCGGCGGCGCACCCGGATTCGTGGTCGGGCGGGTGGCGATCCAGGCGTTGAACGCGGGCCGGAACTCCGCGCGGAAGCGGGCGGCGTAGAAGTCGGCGACGGCGGCCTCACCGCGGCGATCCGCGTCCGCCCAGGCGATGAACGTGGCGACGTCCACCTGGCTCTGGGACTGGGACTGGCCTTGCGCCCGGGCCGCGTCGATCCTGATCGCGTTGGCGCGGCCGGCCGCCTTGGCCTGCTCGCCGTTCCACCGGGTGGCCTGGTAGCTGCTCCACGAGGTCCCGAGGGCGGCGACCACCAGCAGGACGGTGACGAGCACCTCCTGCCAGTTGCGCCGGCGTTCGGGCCGCTCGTCAGCGCCGGTTGCCATGATCGTCACACGGAGGTGTCACGGTGAGTCCGACCACCTTGAGCTGGGTGTCGATCAGGCCGATGGTTCGCACCATCGCGGTCGGTTGCAGCCTGCCCACCCCGTCGCCGTGCGGATGGTCGAAGAACACGAGCAGGAACAGCAGGAGCGTGATGACCACCGTCACGCTGCCCATCAGCAGGCCCTGCGTCACCGGCCCCTCGGCCGGGTCGGCGAAGAACAGCAGGTACCCGAAGATCACCACGGAGATGACCGCCAGGACCAGCCACAAGGGTGTCGGGATGATTCCCTCGGCCCCGTGCACCCTGTCGATGCGCGCCTGTTCCCGTTCGGCGGTCTGGTCCATCCAGCGGTCGTACGCCGACTGCTCGACCGGCGTCCGCGGGTCGACGGCCGAGATCGTTCGGAACATCTCCACCCCCCAAGGGTTGATGGAGTTCCCGAGCGTGCCCGTATCCAAAGCGTCCCACTCGGTCCCGGCCACGGACCGTGCGTAGCACATCAGCTCGCCGGTGAGCTCCGCCTTCGCGTTGCCGGGCAGGAACTGGGCCGTCTGAACCTGCTGCGCAACGATCGTCGCCTCGGACTCGGCACCGGCCCGCGACTGGTCGTACGACGTGAACGACAGGAAGATGATGAAACCGAGTAGCACGGAGAACCCGGTCGCCAGCACACCGAAGACACCCGAGGCGCGGTCACCGTCACTGAAGTAGCTGCCCTCCGGCGCCCGCCTGCGCACGAGGAGCATTGTCGTGACGGTGACCGCGGTCGCGAGGACAGTGACCAGAGCAGCCCAGACGAGATTCATCAGGCCCCCCTCGCCTGTCGGCCAGGGCTCGATCGTCGCTGCCGGCGGCCGACGGAACCTCACCCCACGCGGATGAACCGATCGATGGGGACCCGCGGCGACAGCGAGTAGCCGAGAGTCATCCGCCTGGGGTGAGGTGCACGCCGGGTGGCGGGAGTCAGCATCCAGGTGCGAGTCGTCGCCGGTTCCGGCGGTCGGCCGACGCAGCGAGAGGAGATACAGAGATGGCTGCGAAAAAGGGCGGGGCGGTCATGACCGGCATCGTCGTGTTCGCCGGCGCGCTGCTGATGGTGATCGGATTGGTCAACGTTTTCCAGGGATTCGTTGCGCTGTTCTCCGACGAGCGTCTGGTGCTCACGCCGAGCAAGCTCGTCGTCGTGGACGTGACCGGCTTGGGATGGATCCTGCTGATCTTCGGATTGTTGCTGATGGCTGTCGGTGCCGGTCTGCTCGTGGCGCAGACCTGGGCCAGGATCACCGCGATCCTGCTCGTCTGCCTGCACGCTGTGGTGCAGATCCTCTGGCTCGGCGCCTACCCGGTCTGGGCGTTGCTGATGATCGCGCTGGACACCGTTGTGCTGTTCGCGCTGACCGCCCGGTGGTCCGGCGTACGCGACCAGCTCGGAGGAGTGGGCGACGCGCCATGGAGCAAGGACGAGGAAGCCGAGCTCACAGCCGCCGAGCGGCGCAGGCCTCCCCTCTGAATCGGATCAGGGTAGGTCGCGATGGCGGTGGTGATGTGGGGAACGTCGTGATCGAGGTCCGGGACCCGGACCGTCCTCTGCTTGCTCGAGCCTGACGTAACGACGTCCGAGCGGGCCGGCCGAGATCCCGTGCAGTACGACGCTCAGCAGCACGGTGAGAGCGACTGCGGCGACGGCGCGTTCCACCAACGCGTTGTCGCCGAGTTCTTCGATGGCCAGCAACGCGAAGACCACCGAAGCGAGACCACGGGGTCCGAACCATCCCACGAAGATGACGGTACGGCTGTCCAACCCCTTCCCGAGCAGGGCCAGGGCGACCGGAACGATGCGGACCACGGTCAGGCTCAGTACGGCGTACGCGACGAGCGGCAGGTCGAAGTTGTGCACGACGATCGGCACCAGCGCGGCGCCGAACAGGAACCAGACCGCGAACGCCAGGATCTCGCCGACGAGTTCCGGCAGCTCGATGACGTTGTCCGCGTCGACGACCTCCTCGTCGAGCCCCGCGCGGAAGGCGATGCCGGCCACGAACGCCGCGATGAAGCCGTTGCCGCTGAAGGCGACGGCCAGGGCGAAGCTGCTGAGCGCGGCGGCGAACGTGCCGAGCCGCCGCGCGCCGGTGCTGATCCAGACGTGGCGGGAACCGTAGGTCAAGAGCTTGCCGCTTCCGAGCCCGACCACGAGGCCGACTCCGAGGCCGACCGCGAGCTCCAACAGCGCCCCGCTCCCGTGTGTGGAGGCCTCGTCCTCGTGCGCTGTCCCGAGTTGTCCCGCGGCAACCGCGAGCGTGAAGGTGACGATCGGTGTCACGATGCCGTCGTTGAGTCCGCTCTCCACGTTCAGTGCGCGACGCAGCCGCAGAGGTATCCGTTGGTCGTTGACGACCTGGGCGCTGAGAGCGGCGTCGGTGGGAGCCAGCGTGGCGCCCACGAAGCCCGCGAGGGCCCAGGTGAAATCGTCGAAGAGCCAGGCCGCCAGGAGTGAGCCGACGATCACCGAGAGCGGAAGTCCGATGCCCAGCAGACGCACGGGCAGGTTGATGTCCCGTTTCAGTTTGGGCAGGTTGACTCTGGAGGCGTCCGAGAACAACAGCAACGCGAGGGTCAGCTCGGCCAGCAGATGGACCGATGGGGCCTCCACGTGCACCGGGAGGGGTCCCCAGTCCGGGTTGCCCAGCACGAAGCCGGCAACGGTGAAGACCAATGGACCGGTGATGTTCACCCGGGCCAAGAGGTCCGAAGTGACCGCCCACGCAAGGATGAGCAACGCGAGCACTGCGAACGTGGCCTCTGTCACCGCCCCGCCTCCATCGTGAACGCGCGTCCAACGTGGACTGTCCCATCTGCACTCTGACAGCCCTTGCGCCGTCGCCGCCTCATCCACTCGAGAGGGTTCGAGCACCGTCGGGGGCTCATCCTCCGCGGGTGATGACTTGTCGCGCCGGTAGGACGAGCGTGCTGCTGTGCCGCAGCGCTGAACGCTGAGTCGTTCGTATCGGTGGGGAGACCGTGATGGCGATCGAGGAGTATCAGGAAGGACGCCAGTTCACCGGCGTGGTGGGACGAACGACCGATGAGTCGAGCCCCGCCTGGCCGACTCCGACGCGGGCCACGAAGGGCACCCCGAACGTGGTGTTCGTGGTCATGGACGACACCGGTTTCGGGCAGCTCGGCTGCTTCGGAAGCCCGATCGAGACCCCGAACTTCGACCGGCTGGCCGCCAACGGGCTGCGGTTCACCAACATGCACACCACCGCGCTGTGCTCGCCCAGCCGATCCTGCATCGTCACCGGACGGAACCACCACAGCAACGGCATGGCTGCGATCACCGAGGTCTCGACGGGATATCCCGGGTACAACGGGAGCATCCCGTTCGAGAACGGAATGCTCTCGGAGATGCTGGTGGACCAGGGCTTCAGCACGTTCATGGTCGGCAAGTGGCATCTGACACCGAGCAACCAGGAGACGGCGACGGGCCCGTACACCCGATGGCCGCTGGGGCGCGGCTTCGAGCGTTTCTACGGCTTTCTCGGCGGCGACACGAGTCAGTGGTATCCGGACCTCGTGTACGACAACCACAGTGTCGATCCGCCACGCACACCGGAGCAGGGCTACCACTTGAGCGAGGATCTGGTCGACAAGGCGATCGAATTCATTGCCGACAGCAAGCAGATCGACCCGGTCAAGCCGTTCTACCTGCACCTGTGCTTCGGTGCGACGCACGCGCCGCACCATGCGCCGAAGGAGTGGGCGGACAAGTACGCCGGGGCCTTCGACGACGGTTGGGACGCCTATCGGGAGAAGGTCTTCGCGCGGCAGAAGGAACTCGGCATCATGCCCGCCACTGCCACGTTGTCGCGCCACGATCCCGACGTACCGGACTGGGAGGCTCAGTCGGCCGGGGCGCGCAAGCTGTTCGGCCGGATGATGGAAGTGTTCGCAGGATTCCTCAGCCACACCGACCACCAGCTCGGCAGGCTGCTCGACTTCCTGCGTGAGCAAGGCGAGCTGGACAACACGATCGTGATGATGATCTCCGACAACGGGGCGAGCGCCGAAGGCGGTCCGACCGGGACCACGAACGAGGCACAGTTCTTCAACAATGCCCAGGAATCGCTCGAGGACAGCCTCAGTGTCATCGACGAGATCGGCGGCCCCAAGCACTTCAACCACTACCCGTGGGGATGGACCTGGGCGGGTAACACCCCGTTCCGGCGCTGGAAGCGGGAAACCTACCGGGGTGGCTCCTGTGATCCGTTCATCGTGTCGTGGCCGACCCGCGTGAACGCGAGAGGCGAGGTACGCAACCAGTACGCCCACATCATCGACATGGTCCCGACCGTCCTGGACCTCCTCGACATCGAGCCGCCCGCCACGATCCGGGGTGTCACACAGGCGCCTCTGCACGGCGTCAGCTTCGCTCATGCCCTCGACGACGCCGCGGCCGCCAGCAAGCATCACACGCAGTACTTCGAGATGTTCGGTCACCGGGCCATCGACCACGACGGCTGGCGGGCAGTCTGCCCGTGGCCAGGCCCCTCCTTCGCCGAAGCCGAGGCGGCCTTCGGCGATCCGATCAGCTCGACCCGACTGTCCCAGCTCGACGCAACGGGCTGGGAGCTCTACCACGTGGCAGAAGACCCCGCGGAGACCAACAATGTTGCCGCAGACAACCAAGGTCGGCTGATCGCAATGATCGGAACTTGGTACGCCGAAGCCGGGAAGCATGGTGTCATGCCGATCGACGGGAGCGTACTGGCACGTCTGATCGCCGAGAAACCGCTGATCGCGCCGGCGCGTGATCAGTACACGATGAGGCCGAACACGCAGCCGATTCCGTTCTTCGCCGGCCCGCGGGTGCTGAACCGGCCGCACAGCATCACGGCCTTCGTCGAGATCCCCCGCGGCGGTGCGGAGGGAGTTCTCCTGAGCCAAGGCACCTCGGCCGGTGGCTATTCCCTGTTCATCAAGGACGGGCTGCTGCACTACGTGCACAACTACGTCGGCAGGGAGCTGTTCCGGGTCTCGTCGTCCGAGCTGGTGCCGACCGGTGAGCACGAGCTCCGCTTCGAGTTCGAACCGACCGACAAGCCCGATCTTCCGAACGGGAAGGGCTCGCCCGGACACCTGCAGCTCTACATCGACGGAGCGCTCGTGGCCGCCGCGGACGCCGCCGTGACGACGCCGTTCGTCTTCAACCCCGGCAACCTCACCTGTGGAGCCAATCCGGGCTCGCCGGTCACCCCGGAGTACGCGACGCCGTTCAAGTTCACCGGCACGCTGCACAAGGTGACCGTGGACGTCAGTGGCGATCTCATCGAGGACCCGGAGTCCGAGCTGCGGGTTCACCTGGCACGGCAGTAGCAGGGACGTTGAGCTCCGTGAGGCGGCGGGTTGCGGCGGTTGTGGCGCTGGTGGTGGGGGCGGCGACGCTCGTGCTCGGCGTGGTGGTTTCTGTGAGTCAGTTCCCGCGTGGGCTCGGTGTGCTGACCTGTGTGGTGATCGCTGCGGTGGCGGCCTGGTACGGCGTGTTGCGACGGGGGATCGCGCGCTTGGCCGGGTTGTACGTGGCCGGTCTGGCGCTCGCCGGTGCGGTGATCTTCATCATCGTGGGTGGGAAGTTCGGCGTGGATCTTCTGGTCCTGGTGGGGCTCCTGGTCACTCTGGCGGCAACGCGTGCCAGCTTTGCCGCCCATGTGGATCTGCCGCGTGCGACGGCGCCTCAGCATCCGGTGCTGTTCTACAACCCGAAGTCCGGCGGCGGAAAGGCGGCACGTTTCGCCATCGCCAAGGAGGCACGCGATCGCGGCATCGAGCCGATCGAGCTGAAGCTTGGCGACGAGCTCGAAACCCTCGTTCGCGGAGCGGTCGCGCGCGGCGCCGACGGGCTCGCGATGGCGGGTGGGGACGGCTCGCAGGCGATCGTTGCCGCGGTCGCTGCTGAGCTGTCCCTGCCGTATGCCTGTATTCCGGCCGGCACCCGCAACCACTTCGCGCTCGATCTCGGGGTCGACCGTGACGACGTGGTCGGTGCTCTGGATGCCTTCGTCGACGGCGGCGAGCGGTTGGTGGACCTCGCCGAGGTCAACGGCCGCGTGTTCGTCAACAACGTGTCGCTCGGCCTGTACGCCGAAGCAGTCCAGCGCACGGGCTACCGCAATGCCAAGATCCGGACCATCCTCGACACGGTGCCCGACGCGCTGGGCGACAGTGGCAGTGACTTGGACATGCGCTGGACGGGCCCGGGCGGTCACGACCATCGCGGCGGCGCCGCCGTACTCGTGTCCAACAACCGCTACCGCCTCGGCCGTGCGGTCGGATCCGGCACCCGTCCCCGCATCGACGACGGCCTGCTCGGTATCACCGTCATGGGCGCACCCGCGGATGCCGATCAGCACCGCCTTCAGCGTCCCTGGCGCGAGTGGACCGCTCCGACCTTCGAGGTCGAGGCCGATCGCCCGCTGCCGGCCGGCGTCGACGGAGAGGCACTCGTCCTCGACGCGCCGCTGCGGTTCGAGATCCGGCCCGGAGTTCTCCGCGTCCGGATCGCCCACCAGCACCCGGGCTCATCGCCGTCGGCGACCGTTCCCGAGGGCCTCCGTGCCGGGCTCGTCGAGCTGGTGCGGATCGTCGTCGGCCGGGACCGGGATTCAGCCACCTTCAATCGCTAGGAGACCGAAATGGACCTGATCGAGGTCAAAGAGAAAGAGTCGATGAGCCGGGAGGCTGCGGCAGCCCGCCTGCATACTCTCGCGGACATGCTCGCCAAGGAGAACGACGTCGAGTTCGACCGCGGCGGCATGCGGGTCAAGGTGCACGTGCCGGACGAGGTGCATCTCAAGCTCGAGTTCGAGCTCGGAGACGACGGGAGCGAGCTCGAGATCGAGCTCACGTGGTGACGGAACCCCCTGCGTGACCGGCTCGCCGTATCGTCTCGCTCGTTGCGACCGTGCGATCTACCGGTCGGTGGCGCGGCTGTCCACGCCGGTCCTGGACGAGCCGCTGCGGTGGGTGTCGGACTTCGCCGACTTCTCCAAGCCGTGGTTCCTGGCCGCCGGTGCGCTGACTCTGGTCGGCGGCCCACGGGGGCGGCGGGCTGCGTTCGCGGGGATCGCGGCGATCGGGGCCGCGTCCCTGGTGGTGAACCAACCGATGAAGAAGACGGCAGGTGTACGTCGCCGGCCGGACCGCCGTGGCCTCGGTGTACCCGTGCAGCGGTGGGTGCGGATGCCCACCTCGGGGTCGTTTCCGTCCGGACACTCGGCGTCCGCCGCTGCCTTCGCCGTTGCGGTCGGAGACGTCCTGCCCGCGCTTCGCCCGGTGCTGTGGGTCGCTGCGTCGGTCGTCGCGTTCTCTCGGGTCTACACGGGCGTGCACTACCCGAGTGACGTCCTGGTCGGGGCGACGGTAGGAGCGCTGTTCGGGCGATCGGCCGGCCGGCTGGCCCTTCAGATGGATCACGAGGAGCAGACGTCATGACAGTTCAACCCACGCAAGGCGGTGCGCACGCGGTGGCCGGCGGTCGGTTGTGGGCCGGGGGCGCGGCCACGGCCGTCGTTGCCGCATTGATCGCGCTGGTCGGCATCCTGCTCGCCCGCGGCGTCTTCGACGTACCTGTCCTCGCACCCGAGGGCGAGGGCACCTGGGGAGACGCGGACACACCGAAGTACGCGCTGTGGTGCGCTCTCGCGGCATTGCTGGCCACCGGCCTCATGCATCTGCTGGTGATCTCCACGCCCCGGCCGCTGCAGTTCTTCGGTTGGATCATGGCACTGGCCACGCTCGCGGGAGCACTCGCGCCGTTCGTCGCCGACGGCTCGACGTCATCGAAGGTTGCGACCGCGTTGATCAACCTCGCCGTCGGGATCGCCATCGGCACGTTGGTGAGCGGAGCAGCCCGGTCGGCGATGCGGACCCGCCGTAGCGGTCCGGGTGATCCGCAGGCCCGCTATTGATCGGTGCTTTCCGGTCGGTGGCGGACCGCCCAGGCCTCGGCCTCCCGCAGCGCCCGCTCGGTCGATTCCCCGACCAGTTCGGTGGCCTCGAAGATGCCGACCGGCTCCGACACGTCCAGCCGGTCGGTACGACGAAGCAGTTCGGCGAGGGCGGGGTCGACTCCGCTGAGGTACAACCGGCCGCCGACGGCCTCCAGGGCGACGGCGTAGTCGTCCACGACCTTGACGAACGTCGCGCCGACAGCGGTCCGGCCGCGCAGCCGCAGTACGACGGTCGGTGCCTCGGCGCCGCCCGGGTCGGGCAGCTTGACCCGCAGGGTGCGCGAGCCGGCGTACAGCAAGCTGCCGTAGACGTCGAGCACGGTCACCTGGTGGCTGGGCAAGCTCGGCGGGGCCGGATGCTCGGTCCAGCGGCCGCCGCCGACGGGGCTCAGCAGCACGACCTTGAGATCCATCGCCTCCTGATTGAGCTGCAGCAGCAGCGAGAGTGACACTCCGATGCCTACCGCGGCGGAGACCGGCAGGAAGAGGGTCGCGCAGAAAGTCGTCACCACCGCGATCTGAGAGGTCGGGCCGGTGCGCAGAATCGTTGCCACCTCGCCCGGCTTCAGCGACTTGACGGCCGCGTAGATGAGGATGGCGGCCAGCGTGGGCATGGCGACGAGGCCGATCATGCCGGAGCAGGCCGCGAGGATCACCAGCATCCACAGCCCGGAAAGGATCGCCGCCCACCGGGTGCGGCCGCCGACCGTCTGATTCAGGGCGGTCTGACCGACCGACCCGCCCACCGGTTGACCGCGGAAGAAGCCGGCCGCGACGTTGCCGATGCCCTGGGCAACGAAGTCGCGGTTCGGGTTCGAGCTGGTCCCGTCCCGGTTCGGAGCGGCTTCGGCAACCCCGCTGCCCTGGACGAGGACGATCGCCGCGACCGCCAGTGCGCCGGTGACCAACGGGAACGACAGCTGGCCGAGGTCCGGCAGTTGTGGCAGCGGAACGCCGCGGGGGATCTGCCCGGTGTCCTTGACGAGCGTCACGTTGCCGGCGCCGGCGATGGCCAGGCCGACCGTTGGGACGACCAACGCAACCAAGGCGCTCACCGCCGCCAGCCGGGTCCGGGACAGGCCGATGAGGATACCGAGTGCGCCCATCCCCGCGAGCAGGGAGGGAACGTCGATCCGCGTGGGGTGTAAGAGGACGTCCACTGCTTTGGCGAGGGCGAGTTGCCCGGTGGCCTCGGCGCCGGTCAGTCCAGGCAGCTGGCTGAGGACGATGTTGACCGAGATCCCGGTGAGGAAGCCGGTCATGACCGAGTGCGAGACGAAACGGGTGTAGCGCCCCAGCCGGGCGACGCCTGCCAGGATCATCACCAGGCCGGCGATGATCGTCAACAGCAGCAGGGCTTGCGGCCGATCCGCTGCATCGACGCCCTCCAGGGCTGATCCGGCGGCGAGGGCGCCGGCCGTGGTCGTCGTGACCACCATCAGCTGGCTGCTCGTCGCCAGCCCGCCGGCGACCGGACCGGCGAAGCTCGCGTACAGCCCGTGGATCGGGTTCACCCCGATGAGTGCCGCGGACGCCATCCCGTTGGGAACACTGCTGATCGCGCCCGGCAGACCAGCGATCACGTCGGCCCGCACACTCCGCCGCTCCGGCCGAACCGACCGCAGCCACCGCAGCACGGGACGAGCGCTCACGCGATGACCATCGCTCACGCCGTCTCCCTCCGCGTTCGAGGTCTCCTCACCCCGGGATTGGCTGTGAGCCTAGGTGCGAATCGGCGCCGATATCTCACCCCGGTCGGACGATGTGGCGGCCGAGATCCGCGGGCATCGTGGTGGGGAACGACGAGGAAGGCGGAGCACGATGACGTACGGCGAGATGGACGAACGGCAGCATGTGTCGAGTGGGGCCGTGGGCGGGATCGCGTTCGCCGCGAGCATGATGGTCATGATCGGTGCGTTCTCGATCGTCGCCGGGCTCGCGGCGATCCTGGATGACGACTACCTGATCGTCACCCGGCGCTACGCGTTCGACCTCGACACCACCACCTGGGGCTGGATCCACCTGGTGCTGGGCATCGCGGTCGTGGCTGTCGGGATCGGCCTGTTCATGAACAAGGCCTGGGCCGGCGCGGTCGCGATCGTTCTCGCCGGGTTGATCGCGATCGACTACTTCTTCTTCATTCCGTACCAGCCGGCGTGGTCGCTCGTGGTGATCGCACTCAGCGTGTGGGTCATCTGGGCCGTGACGAAGGCCCGTGCGGAACGTCGTACCTGACCCCGGGCGGCCGGTAGCAGATGTCAGTGCACAGCTGCCGGCTGCCGCCGCGGCCAGTGCGTACGGCGGGTCCGGGTACGGACGAAGAACTCGCCCAGCTGATAGCACGGGTCAGGCGAGGTGGGGACCGACTCGGGAGAGCCGAAGGCGATGTCGGAGATGGTGAGCCGGGCGCCTCGACTCAGCGCATCGTGATAGCCGACGAGGCGCCCGTCCACGCGCAGGTAGGTCTTGCCGCTGGTGTCCCAGTCGAATCTCAGTTCCGCGAAGCGCGTACTGGGATTCGGCAGCTGGCCGATGTCGTGCCAGGACCGGTGCAGCCGGATCCGGACCAGGGCCTGGAAGGTGGTCAACGGTTCGAGACTCAGCTCGAACTCGTCTCCGAGGCGAAGGATCCGCACGGACGAAGTGACGGCTCGACCAGGATGTTTGAACCGCAACTGGCAGCTGACCCCGACGACCTCGAGGAGCGGGGTGTCGAGGACGTAGTGGAGGCTGCGGCCTGGTGCGATCAGCATGGTGTCCCGGGACGGACTCAGCGAGAGCGAGCCCGATGACCAGGTGCCGGGGAGGCCCTGAGGGGACCGGCTGTTGTGACCCGGGAACTCGTGCAGCAAAACGGAGCGCCACATTCGCGTCCTCCCTTATCCGGCTTGCTCGGTGGCGACTTCGGCAGCTGGGAGGTCTGCCGCTTCGACGGTCGGGACGTCCTCTGGGAGCCGATCACCGGAGATCAGGCCGCCTACCCAGCGGGTGGACGGGTCGGCGTCCAGGAGGAGGGCCTTGACCAGCAGCGAGAGCGGGATGGCCAGTACGGCGCCCAGCGGGCCGAGGATCCAGGCCCAGAAGACCAGGGACAGGAACGTGAGCGTCGTCGACAGCCCGACCGCCTCGCCGACGACCTTCGGCTGGATGATCGACTGGATGATGAAGTTGATGACGCTGTAGGCGATGATCACCCACAGCAGGGTCGCCCAGCCCTGGTCGAGCAGTCCGAGCAGCGCGGGCGGAATGACTCCGATGAAGAACCCGATGTTCGGGATGTAGTTGGTGATGAAGGCCAGCAGGCCCCACAGCCAGGGCAGCGGGATGTCCAGCACGTAGAGGACACCGACGTCGAAGATGGCCACGATCAGTCCGAAGACGGTGGACACGACCAGGTAGCGCGTCGTACCGCGCGCGAAGCCGGTCAGGGCGGAGCTGATGTCCGGCCTGATCCGTGCCGCCTCACGCAGGCGGTCCGAGAAGGCGCTCGCATCGAGGCCCATGAAGAACAGCACGATGACGATGAACCCCAGGTCCGAGATGACCCCGAGGAATCCGGACAGCCAGCCTTGCAGGACGTCGAAGAACTTCCCGAGGTCGATCTTCTGCAGGGCAGCCTGGAGCTGCTCGTCGCCCACGCCACGATCTGCGAGCCAGCCACGGACGTCGTCGACCAGATCGGCGAACTTGTCCTGGTACGTCGGGAGCAGCGTCGCCAGCTGGGCGACGGACAGGGCCAGTGCGGCTGCCACACCCAGCAGGAAGGCGTTCACCACCACGAGCGCGGTCAGCGAGGCAATCCAGACCTTCACTCCCTGCCTGACGAGCAGCCGGCGCAGCGGACTCACTGCGATCGTCAGGGTGAGCGCGAGGAAGACGGGTCCGACGATGCCGGCGAAGCCGCGCAGCCCGGCGGCTATGAGGACGGCGGCCGCCGTGCCGAGGAGCACGACGACGCCGCGCGGAAGAGCCGACGGCGGAGGCGTTGAAGGCGGATGCGTTGAAGGGGGAGGCGCCGAAGGGGCAGGCGTTGAAGGGGCAGGCGTCGAGTCGGCCGGCGGCAGCAGGCCGTCGGGGGACTCCGTGGAGCCTGCGGACATCGTCGCAACCTCTCTCCCGACCCATCGTGGCTTCGAAGGTCGCTCAGATCGGCCTGGCCAGCATCACCCGCCCAGGATGATCCTGGCCGCCGGGCGAGAGCTGTCATCCGGTCGGGGTGAGGCGGCGGGCGGATCGGTGCGAGAGGCTGCCACGTGGGGGAGCGGCCCTGCGAAGGAGGCCGGATGAGTGACGGGCCGACGGTGGAAGCGGTCAGAACAGTGCCGGAGCGAGGTCCGTCCGACTACGCCGGGGCGATCTACGGGTCTCTGCTGGCGGCGTCGGTCGTTGCGGGAACCGGCCCAGGGGATGAACCTCCGCAGCCCGGCCAGTTGATCGCACTCCTGCTTGCGACCGGCGTGGTGTTCTGGCTGTCCCATGTGTATGCCCATCTGGTCGGAGAGCGATCGACCGGAGCACTCATGTCCCTGCGAGAGTTCCGCGCCGCTGCTCGACGGGAGTGGCCGATCGTGCAGGCCGCCGTACCTCCCGCGGCGGCAGCCGGCATCGGTGCGCTCTTCGGGATGTCGAACGCCGGCGCCGCCTGGCTGGCGCTCGGAGTGGCGGTCGGATCTCAGCTGGGCTGGGCGCTGTACGTCGCTGCCAGTGCCGGCGCCACCAGGAGCCGCATGGTCGCCGCGGGCATCATCAACCTCGTGCTGGGCCTCGTGATCGTGCTGCTGAAGGCTGCATTGACGCACTGACGTCGTCCGCCAAGGGTGACGCGCAGCGGGTTCGTTCGGTCCTACTGTCGACGCGCACTCGACGTCCGTCGGGGGTACGAGCAGGAGGGTGAACACAGATGACCGACAACCGCACGTTCGAGTCGCAGGCCGACTCGGGCTGGGCGATGAGCGGAGTCGCCTTCGCCGCCACGATGATGCTGATGATCGGTGCGTTCCACGCGATCGCCGGGTTGGCCGCGATCATCGACGACGAGTACTTCGTACGTATCCGGGGCTACGCGTTCCATCTGGACATCACCACCTGGGGCTGGATCCACCTGATCCTCGGCCTGGCCGTCATCGCGACCGGCGTCGGTCTGTTCGCCCGGCAGACCTGGGCGGGGGTGATCGCGCTGTTCCTGGTGGTGCTGAGCGCGATCGACAACTTCTTCTTCATTCCTTACGCGCCGTTCTGGTCGATCCTGCTGATCGCTCTCGACGTGTGGGTGATCTGGGCGCTGACGCGTCCACGCGCGATCCGTCACTGACGGCCTGGCAGCCGTGTCCACGCCGCTGGTCCGCACCGGCGATCTCGGCCGGATCGTGGCCACCTACGTCACCTCGGTCCTGGCCCTGGCGCTTGCGGCGGCCGTGTTACCGGGCTTCCGGTTCTCGTCGTTCCCGCAGCTGCTCGCATCGGCTGCGGCTGCATTGCTGGTCGGCGCTCTGGTACGTCCGCTGCTCGTCGCCGCGAGTGCGGCGATCGGATGGCTCGCAGTACTGCTGCTGGCGGTACTTGGCCAGGCCGTGATCCTCGCGGTGGCGCTCTCGCTGATCCCGGGTGTCGAGGCGGACTCGTTCTGGGTCGTGCTGGCCGCGGCGTGGATCGCCGCGGCCGCGACGACGATCGTGGCGTGGCTCTGCACCTCTGGTACGCCGGAAGCCTTTACCGCGGCCCTTGTCCGCCGAACCAGGCGGCGGCGGGCAACGGTCGACGCTCCGGAGGCTCCTGGCGTGATCTTCGTTCAGCTCGACGGCGTGCCGTTCCCCGTCCTGCGCTGGCAGGTGCTGGCCGCCACCCTGCCCACAGTGGGGCGCTGGATCCGTGATGGCGGCTATCGCTTGGTGGAGTGGACGCCGGTGCTGCCGCCAACCACGCCCGCCAGTCAGTTGGGGATCCTGCACGGCCGGATCGACGGCGTACCCGCTTTCCGTTGGTACGACCGGGCCCTCGGGCGGGTGCTGGTGGCCAACCGGGCCGCCGACGCCGCCGAGATCGAGCGCCGTGCGTCCGACGGTCGTGGTCTCCTGGCCGACGGCGGTGTGAGTATCTCGAACCTCTTCAGCGGTGACGCCGAGAGATCGGTGCTGACGATGAGCAAGCTCGAGCTCAGCCGTGGTTCGGCCGACACACGTCGTCGGGTCGCCTGGTATCTCGCCAGGCCGGACGGGTTCGCGGGCAGTCTGTTCGGGGCCGTCGCGGAGATCGGCCGGGAGCGGTTCGAGGCCCGGCGGCAACGACGGCGCGACGTACAGCCGCGCGGACACCGTGGCTGGCTCTTCGCGGGCATGCGCGCGGTGACGAACGTCGTACTGCGAGATCTCAACACCGCCCTGGTGGCCGAGGAGATGATCCGCGGCACCCGGGTCGTATACGTCGACTATGTCGACTACGACGAGGTGGCGCATCACGCCGGCGCGTTGAGGCCGGAGTCGCTGGCCGCGCTCGATCGGCTCGATCACGTGCTCGCGTGCCTGGAGGCTGTTGCCAAGGCTGCGCCGCGTCCGTACCGGCTGGTCATCCTGTCCGACCACGGGCAGTCCCAGGGCGCGATCTTCGCCGACAGGTACGGCGTCGATCTCGCTGCCGTCTGCTCGCAGCTGACCGCGGCACGCGTCGAGGCGGTCGAGCAGCCGGTCGAGGGCTGGGGGCGCCTGAACGGTCTGCTCGCCGACCTCTCCGGCGGTGACACCGGCAGGGGACGGGTCGCCCACGACGCGGCCGTCCGGGTGCAGCGCCGGTCCGCACCGCCGACAGTCACCAGCGGTTCGGAACTGGTCGTCCTCGGGTCGGGCAACCTCGGCCTGGTGTACGCCGCCGAGGAACACCGGCTGACGATGGAGGAGATCACCGATCGCTGGCCGGCCCTCATCCCCGGGCTGGTGAACCACGACGGGATCACCTTCGTCGCGGTCATGAGCACCGAGCACGGACCACTGGTCGTCGGACCCTCGGGTGTGCATCGGCTGGCCGACTCGAAGGTGACAGGCGATGACCCGCTGGCGCCGTTCGGGCCGTTGATCCCGGCGGATCTGCTGCGAGCGGTGTCGATGGCGGAGGCACCTGACCTGTACGTCAACAGCTCGGTCGACCACGACACCGGCGAAGTCTCCGCGTTCGAGGGACTGGTCGGCAGTCACGGTGGACTCGGCGGGTGGCAGGGCCGGGCGTTGCTCCTCGCCCCGCCCGACCTGGAGATCCCCGACCAGCCGATCCGCGGCGCGGACGAGCTCCATCGCGTGCTCGTCGGCTATCTCGAACAGCACGGACAGCGCAGCGGGATCTCCCGCGACACCGCGGACGTGTGACGTGCTACCGCTGGGCGGCTGCCCACGACGTCGGAATGTCCGCGCCGCCCTCCTCGGCGGTTCTGGTCCCGAACCGCACATAGCCGGCCTGTGGCATGACCTTGCCGGCGACCAACGCGTGACCTTGCAAGAACGTCGGCGCCCGATCGAACAGGCCGGCGGGCACGAACGAGAACACGGTCTCGAGGAACTCGAGGTCCGCCGTGGAGTTCATCCGCATCAGCATCAGGTTGTCGCACTGCGACAGTACGTTCTCGTGGACCTTCTGCGGTCGCTGCGTGGACAGCAGCAGGTAGAGGCCGAACTTGCGCCCCTCGGCGGCGATACGGACGGCGTACTCGGACGCACGAGCCGTGATCGCGTCCCTCGGCTCGGCCGGGCAGACGTTGTGGGCCTCGTCGATCACGACGAGAACCGGCTCCCGGCGGGATCGCCGGTTCCACAAGGTCGCCAGCACAGCCTCGGCGACGACGCTCTGTTCCTCGGGCGAGTCCAGCGATCCGAGGTCGACCACCAGGCACCGCTTGTCGCCGTCCTCCAGCTCCTCGAGCAGCGAGCCTGCCTGTCCACGAGCCCAGATCGACCAGTCGAGTACGCCGAGGTTCGACGCCCGCAGACCGAGTTGCCGAGCACCGGGCTGCTCGCTGGTGAGGAAGTCGTCGAGGCCGGTGATCAGCTGCCCGCCGTGCTCGTTGTCGTCCAGCAACGCATCCAGTGCGGCGTACTCCTCGCGGTCCGCGATCGGATCCAGCTGCAGCAGCGCCGCGCGGCCTACGCGGTCGATATCGGCGAGGCGGACCCGGAGCCGGTCAGCACCCGGCCGACCCCGGCGTACGGCGATGCCGCGCGCGGCGGCCGCATAGCGATCCGCGACCGTGGAGTCGAGCCCGGTGCGGGTCTCGGCCAGCCGGACGTAGTCGGAGTTCGGGTCGAGGACGACCATCCGCAGACCGGTCTCCACCAGCAACTGTTCGAGCACCAGGCCGAGCGAGTACGTCTTGCCCGAGCCGGACTGCCCACACAGGAACGTGTGCCGGTTGAATCCGCCGGCGTCGAGCGCGGCCGGTACGCCGGGCGCGAGCAGCTGCTCACCGATCTCGAGTACGGCGCGGTCCGGCCGGCTCCTGATCAGCCAGGTGCGGATCTCGTCCGTCTCCGCGGGCCGGATCTCGGCATCGTGGAACGGCGGCGCCTGCCCTTCGAGCACGATCCCCTCACCCTGCGCGGTCCGGATATGGAAGGCGCCCGTGGCGGTCGGATCCACCTCCGCGGCGTCGACCTGGGCGATCCGGAGCGTGAGCACCTGCCCCAGCCGCACACCGCGGTCGGTCTCGAGCACCACGTGACCTCCCGCCTGCAGCGCGAGGTCGTGCAGGGAGGCCTGGAACTCGAACCGGCTCCCGTCGACCGAGCTCGCGAGCGCGGGCACCGCTCGTTCGATCCGTCCGCGCGCGGCGCGGAAATCAGTGATCGGGTCCCGCGCTGCGGTAACCGGCGACAGGTCCGGCTGGTACTGCACGGGCTCCATCCGGCACGTCTACCACCCCCGGTTCGGCGAAGACTCACCCTCAGAGGATGAGCAACCCGACGGGCCAGGAGGCAACACTCGACCGAGGGGTGTCACGATGACCGACCACACTGCCGGGACGTGGTTCCTGCGCCCGGACGAGCGCGGCAATCCCGGCACAGACATCGACCGGATCGGGGACGTGGACGGATCCTGGGTCGACGGCAACCTGGTCCGGCCGCTGATCCACGGCGCGACGTACTTCCGCCGGCTGTACGACGAGCTGTGCACGCTGCGGGCCGGCGACCGGGTGTATTTCACCGACTGGCGCGGCGACGCGGACGAGAAGTTGCTGCCCGACGGCCCGACGATCGGCACCGTACTCGCCGACCTGGCCCGATCGGGCATCGAGGTCAGGGCGTTGCTGTGGCGCTCGCATTCGGACCACCTGCAGTTCAACGCACGGGAGAACCAGCGGCTGGGGACGAAACTCAACGAGGCCGGGGCCGAGGTGCTGCTCGACCAGCGGGTTCGGCACCTGGCCTCGCACCACCAGAAGCTGTTCGTCATCCGGCACAAGGGCCGGCCGGAACTGGCCGTCGCGTTCGTCGGCGGCATCGACCTGTCCCACCAGCGCCGTGACGACGGCGAGCACCTGGGCGATCCTCAGCAGGCACCGATGGATCGCAGGTACGGCGACCGAACCCCCTGGCATGATGCGGCACTCGAGATCCGCGGACCGGTCGTCGGCGATCTGCTCCGGACGTTCGTCGAGCGCTGGGACGACGGACACCCGCTCGACCGGCGGACGCCGTACCGGATGGTCGTGCAACGGATGGCCCGGATGCCGCGCCATCCGAAGTCGCTGCCGGAGTCGTTTCCCGATCCGCCGGTGGCCGGGCCACACGCCGTACAGGTATTGCGAACGTATGCCCACAAACGCCCCGGCTATCCGTTCGCGCCGCTGGGGGAGCGCAGCATCGCCCGGGCGTACATGAAGGCGTTCGGCAATGCGCGGAAGCTGATCTATCTGGAAGACCAGTACCTGTGGTCGGAGCTGATCGCGCAGGGGATCCACGATGCCCTCGAGCGGTGGCCCGGGCTCCGCGTGATCATCGTCGTACCACGGTATCCCGATGCCGATGGGGCGGTGAGTGGTCCGCCGGCCCGCTTCGGCCAGTTGCGCGCCGTACGGATGCTGCGGGGGACGGCGCCCGAGCGGGTCGCGATCTACAACCTGGAGAACGTCGAGGGCGCTCCGATCTACGTCCACGCGAAGATCTGCATCGTCGACGACGTGTGGTTCACCTGCGGCTCGGACAACTTCAACCGGCGGTCCTGGACCTGCGACAGCGAACTCACCTGCGCCGTCCTGGACGGGACCCTCGAAGACCGCGAGTTGGTTGCCGAGGGCACCCGTCGGCTGGCCCGGGAGCTGCGGCTGGAGGTGTGGTCGGAGCACCTCGGCAGGCCGCGTCACCAGCTGGCCGGGCTCGACCCCGACACGGGCTTCGAGCTGTGGCAACGAACCGCGGCGGACCTGGATGCCTGGTACGCCGGCGGCAGAACGGGTCAGCGGCCACCCGGGCAGATCCGTCCGCATCACACGCAACCAATCAGCCGTTTCCAGGCATTCTGGGCGGAACCGCTGTATCGGCTCGTCTACGACCCCGACGGCCGGCCCCGCCGGATGCGTCGGCGTGGGGAGTTCTGACATGAGTGTCGAGATCGTGTTCTGGACTGTGGTTCTCGCGCGGTTCGCGCTGCCGCTGTTCATCCCGCTGTTCCCGTTGCCGGCGATCATCGCCTGCCTGCTGCTCGACGGTGTCGACCAGACGATCTTCCAGACGTTCGGGTACGACCCGCCGTTCTACCAGGGCTACGACAAGGCGATGGACGTCTTCTACCTGTCCATCGCCTACCTGGCGAGCCTGCGGAACTGGACCAACCCGTCGGCGGTCCGGGTCAGCCGCTTCCTGTTCTTCTACCGGCAGATCGGTGTGGTGGCCTTCGAACTCACCGGCGCACGGTGGCTCCTGATGGTGTTCCCGAACACGTTCGAATACTTCTTCATCGCCTATGAGGGGGTTCGCACCCGGCGGAACCCGCTGCGGTACAGCTTCAAGTTCTGGGTCATCGTCGCCGCCGCGATCTGGATCTTCGTCAAGCTGCCGCAGGAGTACTGGATCCATATCGCCCAGCTGGACCTTACCGACACGATCCGCGACGTCTCCTGGTTCCTCCCGACGCTCATCGTCGCCGTGCTCGCCCTCCTCGCGGTCGTGTGGTTCGTCGTCCGGCCGCGGCTGAGTCCGGCCGACTGGTCGTGGAAGTTCCGGGCCGATCCGCTGCCCGAGGGCATCGATGAGGCCTCCGAGCGCGCCGCGTACCAGGCCGCGCACCGGAAGTTCCTCGACTCGACGACGCTGGAGAAGGCCTTCCTGATCGGCTTGATCAGCATCATCTTCGGGGAGGTGCTGCCCGGCGTCGAGGCGAGCAGCCTCCAGGTCTTCCTCGGGATCGCGGTCTTCGTGGTGATCAACGCCGCGATCGGTCTGTGGGCCGCCAGGCGCGGCTACTCGTGGAACTCCGCGGCGGTCTCGTTCGGGATCGTCTTCGCGGTGAACGTCGTGCTCGTGGTGCTGGCCGACGTGCTGCTCCGCCGGGGACCGGGTCAGCTTCACCTGGTGGACGGGCTCTTCTTCATCTTCCTGTTCAGCATTCTCACGACGCTCTACGACCGGTACCGCCCGATCGCCGACTATCGCGCCGAACATTCCGACCGGACAGGAGCGGAACGCTGACTGTCCAGTCGTTCAAGGCGATCACGCGGCGGCTGGAGCACACGTTCCCGGGCCGGTGTGCCGGCTCCTTCCTCGCGATGAACGGCGTGGACCGGGCGATGGTCATCGCCTCGCAGGCGCTGACGGCGCTGGTTCCTCTGCTGCTGCTGGCCGCGACGCTCGCTCCGGCGAACCGCCGTGACGTCGTCGCGCGGGGACTGATCCAGCGGTTCGACCTCAGCGGCAACGCAGCCGACGCGGTCACGGAGGTGTTCACGCGGCCTGCGAGCGGATCCAGCATCGGTGGCCTCAGCGTTGTGATCCTGGTCTTCTCGGGTGTGTCGCTCGCCCGCCGGGTGCAGCGGATGTACCAGGACGCGTGGCGGCTCGGGAGTGTCGCGGGCGTTCGTGGCAAGCTCACGACGTTCGTCGGCCTGGGCGCCCTGCTCCTGCAGATCGCTTTGCTGTACCTGGCCCGCTCGGCGCTGCGAGCGATGCCGATGGACTGGCTGCTGAGCGTTGTCGCCTCGCTCCTGACCGGTGTGGTGCTGTGGATCTGCATTCCGTGGCTGCTGCTCGACGGCCGGGTCCATTGGCGACGGCTGGTGCCCTCCGGAGTGGTGGCGAGCCTCTGCGGCGCCGCCTACAGCAGCGCGTCGACCGTCTACATGCCACGGATGATGGAGACGAACAGCGAGCGGTACGGCCTCTTCGGCGTCACGCTGGCCCTGGTCGGCTGGCTGCTGGCGATCTCGCTGATCCTAGTTGTCGCGACCGTCATCGGGGCGGAGTTCGACCGCAGTCAGGGATGGCTGGCCCGCCGGGTGCGTTCGTGGCTCGGCACCGATGTGGACAACCGGTCGGATGTTTTCCCCCGCCAAGGATGAGGTGCCCACCGCCGGCCGGACGGAGCATGGTGGCGTGGGTACTTCAGAGCAGTCCGAAAACCCGCCTGACGCGCCGCCGCCGAGCCGGGAAGCGATCCTCGTGCTCGACGCGGCAGTTGGGGCCTCCGTGCTGGCAGCGGCGGCGGCGCAAACGGTTGGCCGCCGGGTCGGTGGAGCTCTCAGCCCGGTCGGACGCCGGGTCGGGGGAGTCCTCAATCCCGTCGCCGTCGTGATCTTGCGGCCCCCGATGCTGGCGGAGCGCTACCAGGCGGCCACCTGGCTGGCGGCTCTTGGCCGGCGCGGTGGCCAAGGCCGTCAGGAGCTGGAACGTCAACTGTCGGTCGTGCTCGACCGGCTGGTTCCGGCGGTGGCGGCAGAGGTGCTGAAGCGGATCGACATGGCCGGGATGGCCGAAGGGGTGATCGCGGAGGTGGACCTGGCCGAGATGATCCGGCAGTCCACCGGATCCGTTGCCTCCGACACCGTCCGCGGCGTGCGCATGCAGGGCATCTCCGGCGATGAAGCCGTCGGCCGGGTGGTGGCCCGGCTGAGGCTGCGACGTGGCCGGGCTGAACCCGAGATGACGCCCGCGCAACCATGAGAACGGACGAACCCGTGTCGATCGTCCCGCGGGAAGCCCAGCCGTACCAGGGACGACGAGCGGGTCTCGTCAGCCGGTCGATCGCCGGTGTGATCGACGGCGTCGTAGTGGTGGTCGCGCTGCTGGGCGGCTACCTGGCCGTGAACGGACTGAGGTTCCTGATCAATCCACGGGGTTTCCGGATCAGCGAGGCGTCGCCCCTGCCGGGCGTGGCGACCGGGCTGCTGATTCTGGTCGGCTATCTGTGCGTCGCGTGGTCGACCACTGGCTGGACCTATGGCTGTCACGTGATGGGACTGCGCGTGGTCAGCCGCGGCGGCCGACGACTGCGGCCGATCGTCGCGCTGCTGCGAGCCGTCTTCTGTGCCTTGTTCCCGCTCGGGCTGCTGTTGTGTGCCGTCGGCAGTCAGCGCAGTTCAGTTCAGGACCTCGTCCTGCGTACGTCGGTCATCTACGACTGGCGACCCGGGCAACCACTGTGAGGAGTTGACCATGGCGGACACCGAGCGGAGTGCCGCGACGGCGCGGCATCAGGCACCGCAGGCGTCGACGGACGGCGACGTACAGGCCCCCGGGACGAAGCGACGGGGCTGGGTCGGCCCGATCGTCTTCGCCGGCGTGATGATGATCGTTCTCGGCGCGTTCCACGCGTTCCAGGGATTCATCGCCCTGTTCAACGACGACTTCTACGTCCAGAGCGATCGTCTCGCGATTCACTTCGACTTCAGCGTCTGGGGGTGGGTGCACCTGTTCGTCGGCACCGTCGTCCTCGTGGCCGGGTTCTGTGTCCTCCTCGGTCAGGTGTGGGCCCGGATCGTCGGGGTGATCCTGGCCGTTGTGAGCATCCTGGTGAACGTCGCGTTCCTCGCCGCGTATCCGGGCTGGACCACGATCATGATCGCCCTGGACGTCCTGGTGATCTGGGCCCTGACGTTCCACGGTCGTGAGGTGCGGCCACCGGGCACAGGAGCGAGTCCGTACCGCGGTGACTAGGCCTCCGGACGGGCGGGCAGCAGGCCCAGCTCCCATGCTCGCCGGACGGCCTCGTTGCGGCGGGACGCGCCGAGCTTGCGGAGGATGCTCCGGACGTGGCTCCGGACCGTGTTGACGGAGACGTACATCGTGCTGGCGATCTCTTCGGTGGTCAGCAGTTCGGCGAGGTACTCGAGCACGTCGTGCTCTTTGCTGGTCAACGAGGTGGTGACGACCACCTCGGACCGGGGTGCCGGCCTGCGGCCGGCCGCGGTGCTCTTGAATTGCGGCAGACTCCCTGCGCGGAGCCACGGATGCCGTCTGACCAGCTCACCGGTCGGCTGCAGCAGCCTCCCCAGCGGCACCGGCGCCTCGGTGAACGGACGGCGGAGACGCTCGGGAGCGGCCAGTCGGAGAGCGCGCTCCAGACAGAGCCCGCTGCGCGCGGTGTCTCCGGTCCGGATCGACACCGCGGCTTGGATCAGCCAGCTGTCCACCTGGGTTTCGAGCGGGACGGAGCGATCCGCGGCGCGGGGTGATTGCGCGGGCAGACGCTCACCGGCCTCGGCAGCCGCTCGTTGCAGCACCAGGAGCGATCCGGCGTGGTCGCGCCCCTGCGACTGCTCGATCACTGTGATGGCCTGCTCCGGCTGGTGCTGCGCGACGAGCAGCTTCGCCCCGTCGATGATGATGGCCTGGCCGAGCCAGCCTTGCGTGCCGTAGCTGTTGCTCGCGGCCTGCAGTTCCGCGGCGGCCAGATCGATGTCACCATCGGCCCGCAGCAGCCGGGCGCGCACCAGAGCGAGTGCGGCAGCGAGAACTCGCGTGTTGTGGGTCGGATCCGCCTCCAGGGCGCGCTGCATCATGGCTTCGGCACCGGCCAGATCACCCTGTTCGGTACGCATCCAGGCCTCGGCCACGATCACTGACTGCGGCAGCCGCGGCTGTGCCCCCGTGTCGACCAGCTCCGTCGCCTGCGCGACGACCTCCGCGGCTCGTCGCAGATGTCCCCAGACCGCCTCCACCAGGGCCGCCATACCGAGCAGGTGGCCCAGAGCCTCCCGGGCATCGGCCTCGGCCGCGATCGCGATGGCTTCGCCGAAGGATGCCTGGGCCGCCGGGAAGTCGCCGCGCTCGAGCAGTACCCGGCCCTTGCAGCCGGCGATCAGCAGTCTCGTTTCCCGTTGCGCGACGGCTGAATCCGGCGATGCCGCTCGCAGTCGAGCCTCCGCGGTCAGGACAACACCCAGCGCGACCTCGGTATCCTCCCCGAGGCTCGCGCAGACTGCTTGCAGCACGCTGATGGCCTGCTCGACCGCGTGGCTTCGACCGGACGCCTGATGGTCGAGCGAGGCCCTCGCCTGCCCGAGTTCCGACGTACAGCGATCGACATCGAAAGCGGCCAGCGCCCGGGCCGCTCTGACGACCGCGGCTTCGGACGTGTCCAGCTCGTCGGGGAAGTCGGCGAACAACGTCGTCAGTTGCCGGCGCCGGCGGCCGGCGAGGAGACCGGCCACGTCGAGATCCTCGACCAGATACCGGGCCGCGTGCTCCCAGTCACCGGCGGTGACGGCATGATGGATCGCCGTCAGCGGCCGGCCGTTCCGGGCAAACCATGCGGCGGCAGTACGGTGCAGGCCGCACGCGACATTCGGCCTTTCGAACTGCAGGTGGGCGCGGAGAAACTCGCGGAACAGGGGCTGGTAGGTGTACGAGTCCGCTGTTCCCGGAACCGGCCGGATGAACGAATTGCCGTGGGAGATGAACTGCAAGGACCGAAGGTCGCAGGCACGCCCGGTCAGCGCTGCGGCCAGCCCTGGCCGGACCTCGTCGACGATGCAGGTCCGGAGCAGGAACTCCCGCAACTCCCGCGGCTGCGCGTCGAGTACCTCGGTCATCAGGTACGCCGCGATGTTCCCGGCGTCGCCGCGGAACTCGCGGATGACGCGGGCCGAGTCGGTCTTCCCGGCCAGGTTCATCGCCGCGAACATCAGACCGGTCGGCCAGCCGTCGGTCCGCGCCAGGAGTTCGGCGACCTCGGAGTCGGTCAGCTCGACCTTGTGACCACGCATCAGCGCCGCTGCCTCGTCCGCCGTGAAGGCCAGGTCGGCTGCGCGGATCTCGGCAACGGTGCCCGCCAACCGGTAGAGGTGCAGGGGCAGCGACGGGTCGGACCGCGTCACCAGAACCACCCTGATGTGTCCGGCATTGCCGCGGATGAGGCGATCGAGGCCTTGCCCCAAGTCCGGTGTGATCGTGAGGTCGCCGCAGTCCACCACGAGCACCAGTACGTCGCGATCGGGGCCGTGCAGGCTGTCTCGCAGCATGGCTCCAGGTTGTTCACCGACATCCAAAGCGATCCGCCTGACCGCAGCCGGTCCTTGGTAGAGCTCCGCCCACGAGTCCACCAGCATCGTCTTGCCGAAGCCCGCGGGTGCGCTGATCAGTGTCAGCGGTACCTGAACTCCCAGGTTCAAGCAGTCGACGAGCCGCGGCCGCGGCACCGTCCCCGGAGCCACCGCCGAAGCCCTGGCCATTGACGTCCGGCGAGCTTCGAATGGTGCATCTGGTGAAGTGCTGCGTCCGTATCCCACCCCTGTGTGCTGATCGCTCGGCATGTCCCCTCCTAGCGATGTGCGGCGTCACTCAACGCTTGGGGAGGCGGTGCGCGGCGAGTCGCACTCTCTGAAACAATCACGGAAATGCCT